>JBGSLN010000120.1:0-4123 GCA_041740675.1 Gammaproteobacteria bacterium
CTTTATCAAAAAAATTATTCACTAAAGAATTCATTGCTTCTAGCATTCAAAAAATTGCCTTACCTGATTATTGCTACGTTCATTTATGACATTGTCATCATGCTAGGAATTGCAGTTTTTCTTTTGCCAGGTATAGGTTTAATGGTGCTGCTGTCAATGTATTTTGTTTTAATTATTGTAGATAATGAAAATCCTATCAGTGGTTTCAAGCAAAGTTGGCTGTTAGTTACTGATAATTGGTTTCATTCATTCGCAGTATTGCTTATCTTAACCATAATTGTTTTTGGACTTGGTAGTATTATTGGAAGTTTAACTACAGACCTTTGGGTGTTTGCGCATCCATTGGGTATCGGAGAATTGCCATTAGGAAACCGATTAATAAAAGTCGCTGCTGATATGCTATTTTTTCCTTTTTATGCGAGTACATTGGTCATGCTTTATCATGATCTGAGATTGCGCGCTAAGAAGAAAGCTATTGTTGAAGGGCAACGTTAAAATTTTAACTCTGGGTTTTAATTAGCCGCTCAATTTCGTTTCGTAGAAATGCTAACGATGGAATAATATATAATAGATTTTGCATAATGTTGGCATTATATTCTTGATGAATTACTTCTTCTAATATAAATGGTTTACGAATAACATTGTCAGAAAGACAATATTCCATTTCACCATAAGAAGATAAAATACCCGCACCTAAAACTTTTAACTTGTGGTTTTCTTCAATCAAACCAAACTCGATCGTAAACCAATAAATGCGTTGCCATGCTTGTAATTGTTTCATTGTTGCATTACGTACCCCCACGCCAATTAATTGAATTAAATCAGTGTATTCTCGATTCATTAATGGTGGAAGATGGCCAATAACATCATGTACAGCATCTGGCTCAGGAGTATATTCAGGATTTGCACCATGACGTAGAAATTGAGTACAAGGCATAAATCGTTGTGAAATATAGTGAAAAAAATTACGTACATCAATCAGTCCTTCAGCAGGAACGAGTCCCATATCATGCTGTTGACGTAAATTTCGATCAAGATCTGCTAATTGTGGAATATAATGTGTTTCAATTCCAAGCATTTTTTTGCCTTCCAAATAAATTTGAGAAGCGCTTTTTTCATGTGCAGAAGTAAGTTTTTCAGAAACAATACGCCAAATCGCATGTTCTTCCTCAGTATACTTAATTTCAGGAGGGGGTAAATTTTCCAACCGATGCTTTCGTGCTATATCAAAGAAAAATGTGCGTCGATCAATATAGGCCTGATCGTTAATACCTGGATGATTCGGATCTAAGATCATTATCTCTGGTTCATCCATGTTGTAAAAAGTTTCCGGTTTAATATCGATGTTCATTCTGTATACCTCATGTTACTTATTCATTTTAAATTGGAGCTTTAGGATATGAGCCTAAAATTTTAATTTCCATCGGACCTGTTTCTAATTCTTGTTTAGCACGAAGAAATTTTGCATCGCCATCATAGCAATCTAGATCCAAGAAAAAATAATAAGCACTATAGTTTGGATTAGCCGGCTTTGAACGGATCATGGTGATATTAATATTATTTTTAGCTAAGGGATTAATCAGCTTTTCTAATGCGCCTGGCGCATCATGAACCTTAATTAATAAGCTAGTTCGATCATCACCACTTTTACCTGGTTTGTGCGGGCCAATAATTAAAAAGCGAGTTCGATTATGGGGTTGATCAGCAATGTCTTTTGCAATCATTTCAAGTTCGTATAATTCCGCGCATTGTTCACCTGCAATAGCAGCCGTATTTTTTTCAATAGCAGCATGTTTAGCAGCGATCGCATTACTGGCTACTGCAACTAATTCTGCTTCGGGATAGTTTTTTCTTAACCATTGTTGGCATTGCAATAATGACTGTTGATGCGAGTATATTTTCTCAATAGTTTCAGAGTCATAAACATTAGAATTTTTACGTTGAAATAAGCACTGATTAATTTCTAAAGTCACTTCACCACAAATTGTTAATGGTGAATTGATAAATTCATGTAAACTTAGTTCAATTAAACCGCTAATACTATTTTCAATTGGCACCACACCGTAGTGTGCTTGACCATTTTCAACTTTTTGAAAAATGCTGGAAATATTTTCGCAAAATACTTCACGCAGAGAAGATCCAAAATGCTTCCGAGCAGCTATTTGTGAAAAAGTACCTTCAGGACCTAAGAAGGCAATTTCCATTGGTTTTTGTAATGCGAGACAAGCGGACATGATTTCTCGAAATATTTTTGCAACCTCTTTTGGAGGTAATGCACCACAATTACGTGACATGACTTTCTTTAACAGATTTGCTTCACGCTCAGGACGATAAAATACAGCATTTTGATCTTGTTGTTTAATGCGTGAAACTTCTTTGACTTTTTCTGCACGTTGCACCACTAAATGTTGAATTTCTAAATCAATAGTATCAATTGCTTCACGTACTGCATTAAGTTGCTCGGTCATTTTATCCATGTTCTTTTCTCGTTTTACTTGCTTTAGCAAGTTGTTGTAATAGTACTTCAGTTTCATTCCAATCAATACATGCATCAGTAATACTTTGGCCATAAACTAGATTAGCTTTATTAACTAGAGATTGTTTACCTGCAACCAAATTGCTTTCAATCATGACGCCAAAAATTGAGTTTTCTCCGGTGCTGATTTGTTCCACTAAAGAAGCAACGACATTTTTTTGATTATTATGATCTTTTTGACTATTGCCATGGCTGCAATCAACCATAATTTTTTGTGGCAAATTTGCTTTTTTCAATTTTTCTTTAGTTTCTTGAATATGCTTGTTACTGTAATTGGGGCCATCGTTTCCCCCACGTAAGATAAGGTGGCAACAATCATTACCCTTGGTGCTAACAATTGCTGCAAGTCCATGTTTGGTTACAGATAAAAAATGATGAGGATGTAAAGCAGCTTTGATCGCATCGATAGCAACTTGAACTTCACCATTAGTAGCATTTTTAAAGCCAATTGGCATAGATAAACCAGAGGCAAGTTCTCGATGTATTTGGCTTTCTGTCGTGCGCGCGCCAATTGCACCCCAAGATACTAAGTCACTAATATATTGCGGTACAATTGTATCTAAAAATTCAGTGCCGGCAGCAACACCGAGCTCATTCACATCACATAGTAATTTGCGGGCAGTACGTAAGCCACGGTTAATATTAAAACTACCATCTAAAAAAGGATCATTGATTAAACCTTTCCAACCAATTGTGGTGCGTGGTTTTTCAAAGTAGATTCGCATAATAATCACTAAATCATCTGTATAACGATCGATACATGTTTTTAATCGAGTTGCATATTCCAATGCACTGTTGGGATCATGAATCGAACAAGGGCCAACCACTACCACTAAACGGTGGTCTAAATTTTTAAGAATCTGATTTATTGCACTTCGATTTTCAACCACAACTTCAGATATAGTTTCTGTAATAGATAATTCTTCCATCACTAACGCAGGAGAGATTAATGGTCGTAGATTATCAATTCGAATGTCATCAGTTATACTAAGCATGGTAATAAATTCCTCAAGATATAGAGTTAAAGCAAGAACTAACTTTTATGTAAATAATGCTTACGCGTAACGATAAGAGGTTTGATAGCGAGAATAAAAGTATAATTGAAGAGTACTGAAGAGCGAAGAAGATAGATTAACACAACGTCGGTGCAACTCTTTTAAAGCATTAGGTGACCACTGTGGTTTCATGATAGTTTTCTCAAAAGATACAATTGTGTCTTAATTATTACCTAAATTTGTTCTATTTGTCAAATTATGACAATTATGATAATTCTGGTATTTAAATCTTGTTATTAACTTAGCTGCACAGATACAGTCTTTCATTAGAAAAATTGATTTACCCTTTCAATTACTGTTCTATCAAAATTCATTTTTTCAGACCATTTTACTGTATTGAGCCATGGCATAATATCTTCTCGAGACAGATGATAAAATTTTTCGATGGTATCTGCGGCTAGATTTGAATCGGCATTAAAGTGTCGGCTAATCGAAAACACTATCGATAATATTTTTGTTATTGTATTAGGGTGTTGAGCGAAGTTGTTTGTTACTGCGATTTGAAAACAAGGCCAAGGAGATTGCAATCTAT
>JBGSLN010000121.1:0-3089 GCA_041740675.1 Gammaproteobacteria bacterium
TTATCAAAAGCTATAAATCTTTCGCCAACATCGATATATTTTAAAAAATGAATACTCTTCTTATTACATGCTATTGGTGCGTGCTATACTATTAAACATAGTTAATAGATTTTGGAATTCTCATGAAAAGAATTATAAAAAAGCTTAGTATGGTACTAATAGCTAGCACTGCACTCGCAACATCAATAACTTTTGCAGCGTCGGCTGCACCGGACAATACAACACAACCTGCACAACGAATTTGTGTTCAAAACTTGTTAATTAAACAAAACAAAAGTTTGTCAGATTTTTCTTATGCAGAAGCATTAAATTGGTTTCAATCAATTGCACAAGTTTGCCATTTAAACGAGGTTACTTGGCCAAATCCTTGCATATTTTGTGATTCAGGTAATAGTTGCACCCCATCAAAAATGTGTCCAAGTTTTTGTTGCACCGATCAGAGTAGTGTACCTAAAGAGTAAAAAGATGCTTTCCCCACTGTGTTAAGAACTTCTTTAGTGGTACGTGATCTTGCATTCGGATTAAAACAACTTGGCCATCTACCCATGATCTATTCCCCAGAGCTAGGAGGTGTTTCAAAAGAAATTATCGATGCAGGTATTTTAATTGTGACTGATTTAGCAGTACTTCCTAAAGTGCCTGACATTCTAAAAGAAATAAAAAAATATTCTGCAATGGATGCTAATAAAGTCACTGATCAGATACGAGCCGAAGCCAGTTTAACTATCGCCTTAAAGAAGTATGTAACGCTCTATAAGACGGTTATAGGAAATTGGCAAAACACTAAAGAAATCGAGCTTCATTCGGCAATTAAGCCTTATTTACAATACCTACTTTAAAAAGTTAATCAAGCAGAACATATAAACAAACAACCATTCAACATGGAAGTTCTCCCAATTGAAGCCTGTGAAAAAATCAAATTATCGGCTCTCGATATTCCTTTGATTGTCAAGGTAGACGAATATTTTCAAGGAAAACTGAAAATAAATAATCGTATTAAATTTAATCTTGGTAGTTTGTTGCCTTATCCTATAACGCTGTCATATCATTGGTTTGATGCTGATACGAATGAAGTCAAAATACAGGAAGGGATACTAACGCAGCTAAGGCCGGAGTTATTTGCAAAAACAAAACACACTTATCAAATCGATGTTAAAGCACCCGAAATTTCGGGACGTTACCGTTTGGCTGTAACGTTAGTGCAAGAAGGTATTCGATGGTTTGAAAATATGAGCTCGCATCATGTGCTAAACGGAATAGTTAAGGCTATTACCGCTTAGAGTACGCAAAATTTATTGACAGCAATTAAGAACAGTTCTACTATTTATAATGTTGTATTAAATAATAACCATATAACAAATGAGACAAACATGCAAAAAAGAGAGCCATTGGAACAATTAAATGAATTTGGCAAATTGACGGCGAATATTGTTAAACGCATCAATGACTATACGATGGAAACTACTAACGATTTTTTAACTACAGGCGCTAAAAATTTTAAAGATCTTGCCAGTGTTAAAAAAATGGAAGATAGTTTAGACGTACAAAGACAGATTATGACTGAAACAGGAACCAAATTAGTTAGCAATTCAAAAAAAGCATGGGAAGTATCAATGCAGAATTTTTCAGAAGTGAGTGAGTGGCTAGAATCTAATGTTGGTTTTATGAAATCAATGAATCCAATCAATCCAATGAATTTTAGTCAAAACAAGCCAGCTTCAGAAAAGAAAAATTAAAAGCCGATTAAAATGGAGAACACAGTTTTGTTCTCCATTTATATTCTATAGGATGACTTTTCATGCTTATGGACCAGGCAGAAACAATCGATATTACTCAAATGAGTGAAGCCTTTCGTCAAATTTCTGAAAAATACCAACAAGTTTTCCAAAATTTATTTTTGCGGCAGCAAGAATGTTTCGACCTGTATGGCGAAACTTGGTTCCAAATGGGGCAGGAATTTTTTAAAAAAATTACCGAAAATCCTGAAACAGTGATGCAAGCACAATTAGCATACTTTCAGGAACAAACAGTTCTTTATAATTCGTTACTTAAAAAAGATCAGCTACCGAATGCTAATATTCTGCATGACGATAAACGGTTTTCTTATAACGAGTGGCAAAAGGATAAGGCACACGAATTTATTAAAAATAATTATTTGCTGATGGCCAAATATTGTAAAGAATTTGTTAGAGAGATCGCCAATAAAACAGATCCCACAACAGGAAAAAAGATTAATTTTTATATGCGTCATTTTATTGATGCATTAGCGCCATCTAATTTTATCCTCACCAATCCAGAAATATTGAGCACCACAATTGATACAAATGGTCAAAATATTGTGGATGGCTTTAAAAACTTCCTAGCCGATTTAGAGCGCGGGGAAGGTTTAATTAATATTAAGATGACAGACTTGGATCATTATCAAGTAGGCAAAAATACAGCTGTTACACCTGGAAAAGTTATTTTTCAAAATGAAATTATGCAGCTTATCCAATATGAACCACATACTGAGCAGGTTTATAAAAATCCATTACTAATTATCCCTCCATGGATCAATAAATATTATATTCTCGATTTACAACCTGAAAATTCTTTTATACGTTGGCAATTACAGCAAGGCCATACTGTTTTCTTAATTTCTTGGATCAATCCTTCACAACCTGAAAATAATAAAGACTTTTCTGATTACATGATAAACGGCCCTGTTGCCGCATTAAAAGTGATACGGAAAATTACAAGAAATAAGCCGGTTAGTCTTTTAGGTTATTGTGTGGGTGGTACTTTGTTAGGATGTACTTTAGCCTATCTGGCAGGAAAAAAACTTAATTATGTTGCAAGTGCGACCTTTTTAACAACGCTATTAGATTTTTCTGAGCCAGGAGAGTTAGGTGTTTTTATCGATGAACAACAGCTGAGTGCACTTGAAAAGCAGATGCGTGAAAAAGGTTATCTTGATGGAAAGATTATGGCAGCTGTTTTTAGCTCTTTGCGAGCAAATGATTTAATTTGGAATTATTTTGTTAATAATTATTTAAAAGGACAAAAACCACCTCCATTTGATTTGCTGCATTGGAATTCCGATTCTACGA
>JBGSLN010000122.1:0-3050 GCA_041740675.1 Gammaproteobacteria bacterium
GATAAATGCCATAATCCATTCCCGCGATTGTTCGCGGGATTTTTTTATCTAATATTTTGAATGCTTGACATCAGGAAAAATTAATCATATGCTAAATGGTACAAATTACGAAGCATCTTAACTCAATTCATTATATAGTGAGATCAACTAGGATAGACGGTTCGTAAAATAGGAAAATATTTAAAATAGGAAAACGAGGTGGTTATATGATCGAGTTAGATCAAATTGCAGAAAGCTTATCGGATAGGATCATGAAGCTTACACTGATGCCCACAGAACAATGTAATTTCCGCTGCGTGTACTGCTATGAAGATTTCATCATAGGGAAAATGAAGCGTCCTGTTATTGAAGGAGTCAAAGCACTTTTAGCAAAACGGATCCCCGAACTTAAGGTGCTAACACTTGATTATTTTGGTGGTGAGCCTTTAGTTGCTAGAAATATTGTCTACGAAGTTTCTGGATTTGCTAAAGATCTGATTGAGAAACATTATCCTGACGTTCGCTTATTTGGGCAAATGACAACGAATGGATTCGCGCTAAAACCGGAAGTCTTTGAAAAATTATTAGCTGTCTCTGTCAATAACTTTCAAATTACATTAGATGGCCCAAGAGAAATTCATAATAAAACGCGATTAAGAATTAATAAATCAGGTTCATTTGATACGATTTGGGCAAACCTATTAAGTATGAAATCATTTCATGAGCCCTTTCAAATAGTACTCAGAATTCATATCACTCCAGACAATCTTCAATATCTCGATGAACTTATTAAAGAAGTTAAATTAAATTTTGATGAAGATCATCGATTTGGAATTTTTTTTAAAGCTATCGAAAATTTAGGCGGACCTAATACTGGTAATTTTAAAGTGTTAACGGGTGTTGATAAGAATGCCATCATCAATAAGCTTTACGAAAATTTTGATAGTCAAAAGAATGTTTCTCCATTACTCAAGAAAAAGCCCTATATTTGTTATGCATCAAAACCAAATAATCTAGTGATTAGAGCCAATGGACGAATTGCAAAATGTACGGTTGCATTCAATGATGAAAGAAATGATATAGGAAAAATAAATGAAAAAGGCAATATAGAAATCGACCAAGATAAACTAAATTTATGGACGAGAGGAATGCAAACGAGAGATGAACCTACTTTAAAGTGTCCTTTACATGGATTACCCAAGTTAAAGGATATTCCGATTCAAGTAGCCTAATATCAGCTTTATTTGGGAGAATAATAATGAAAGAGTTACAATTGTCGAAGATTCAATTAGATGAATACGGTAGAGTAATAATCATGGATGAGGTGACTTTAAACGCTATTTCTGGGGCTATTCAGCAGTTTGAAAATAATATACTTGATAATGTTAATTGTTCAGGTTCGAATAGTGGATGTGATAATACCAGTTGTTGATACATTAGGAGGAAATACTATGATAGAAAATAAAAACCTAAAAATAAATTTAGATAGCTATGGACGCGTTGTTATTGAAGATCCAGAATTATTAGCGGCCATTTCTGGAGCAACAGAGATAGCTGATGCCATGCTTAGTGGTGATGTTGCTTGTGGCAACAATTCAAGTTGTGATAATACCAGTTGTTGAGATAAAAAGGCATCAATTATAATAAACAAATGGAGATATAAATATGAATAATTATAATAACGCAAAAGAAAATTTAATTGAGTTAGATGAATTTGGTCGCATTGTTATTTTAAACCAAGATCTTATTAATCAAGTATCAGGTGCTATGAACAATTTAAATATTGCACAATTCACTGGTAACGATAGTTGTGGTGATGATGGCTGCAAGAATGACGCGGCATGTGGATAATTGATATATGACTAAAAGTGCGTATGTTGGATTCAAATAATTGAATATGAATAACACTTTAATTCATTGTACCGACTTGAATAAATCTGTTCTTGATAGTGGCAGAGATTCGGTGACTATTTTGCAAAAAATTAATCTAACCGTAGGTATCGGTGAGTTTGTCTCCATACTAGGGAAGTCAGGATCTGGAAAGACTACATTCCTCAGTATTCTTGGATTATTAGATATGCCATCAAGTGGTGAATATTTTTTCCAAGGAATCTCTGTTAAAAATATGTCTTCTGCTGAGCACGCTGAAATTCGAAATAAAAAAATTGGTTTTGTCTTTCAAAGTTTTCATTTATTGCCATATTTGACGTTAATTGAGAATGTGTGTTTGCCTCTTGTATATCAAAAAATTCCTCATACGGAACGCATCCAACTTGCTAAGCAAGTTTTAGAGAGAGTTGGTTTAAAAGATAAAATAAATAGCTTACCTAATAAAATTTCTGGAGGACAAAAACAAAGGTGCGCAATAGCTCGAGCGATTGTAACTAAGCCAATATTATTACTTGCAGATGAACCTACCGGAAATTTAGATACAGAAAATGGTGAAAATATTCTCACTCTCTTTAAAGAGTTGGTATTGACAGGTACAACTATCATCATGGTCACTCATGATTTGAATCTTGCAAAATCCTCCCATAAAATTGTTAAATTACAAGACGGGAAGATTATTAGTTAAAATGAAATTAAAAATAGAAGAGGGCATTATTCTTTTAATAGACCTTGTTGGAATAAATGATGCTAACAAAATAATGAGCAGTGAAGTAGTAAAAATTAAGATTGCCCAAACAACAGAAAATTTAAAATATAAATAGGTATTTATAATTACCAAATAAAAATGCATATCATTAATTAATATGATAAGAACTAGAGATAAAAATAGACCGAGCATGATTGCTACAGAACCTAGTAATAAACCAAAAATAATATATGAGAGACACAGATCTGAATAATGTGCGCCTATCGCTAGCCTTAATCCAATTTCTTGTAAGTCATCACGCACTATCGAAAATAATAGGCTCGCTAAGCTGAAGGCAGAAATCAACAACATTAAACTTCCAACGATCACTAAAATCAATTGAACAACGTGATAATATTGATACGCTTGCTGTAAAGCTTCTTGATTGTCTATTATATTCAAAATACTTGGATCAGTAGGAGAAAGATGATGATTA
>JBGSLN010000123.1:0-12564 GCA_041740675.1 Gammaproteobacteria bacterium
ACCATCCGATAAATTAAGGTTTGCTTCATTAGAGACTTTTTTTGTAAGGAAAAAACGTAGGGTTAAAATAATAAACAAGCCTAAACCAGCACCTAAATACAAAAGCCCTGCTAGCAGCCCAGGGTTTATTGCATTCAATAAATACTTTGCGGCCGGCGTGCTTGCGCCAAATAACACGGCGGAAGCTAATGCATAAAGATATCCTCTGTTTGAATAGGGTGCGCGATTGTCGGGTGAGGCCATTTTTGTGTCCTAAATTATTCTATACCAAGTTTGGATAAATGTGTGCCCGCATGATTTTTGCGCCAGACATTTCTTCTATGATAACAGTAAATTCATTAAATTCGATTTTTTCATCGGCTTTAGGAACAGAGCCTGTTTTTTCAATTATAAGGCCGGCCAAGGTCTTAATGTTTTTTTTGCTATGTTCAAATTTCAACTCTCTATCCAATGTTCTTTCTAGGGTGTAAATAGAACAGTTCCCATGTAGGGGTCGTGTGACAGAATCTCCAAAACGTACGGTTTTTTAATTTGCAATGCTTTTTTACTCGACAATACAGTGAAAATGACGGAAATTATTGCCCAACTGAAAAAAAATGGTGAAATGATCAGTGATAATACACTAACTCACATATCACTGTTACCGCACAAGCATTTGATTACCATGGGAACTTATTTTACCAATGCTGAAATCGAAGAACCAGAAACAGAGGGCATGTGAAAATTTACGGTTTCAGAGCAAATTTAGCTTTCAAACCGTAAATTTTGACACGAATGGGGTTGCTAACCCGTCTACTAAACTGTAGCAGGATCAGTTTATGTCGTAGCCAAATGCTTCTGACTCCGCTACTTGAATCAAATACACCTTTCTTACGTAATTCGTTACTGGTTCTATGCTGACCATGGGCAGGAAAATCTAAAGCATCTTTTACGACTTCCGTTTCAATCGCTTCATCTACGCGGTTTTTAGGATCGGGTTTACGTCGATTTTTTTCAATTAACGCTTTGGTTCCACATTCATCAACGGTTTTTTTATAACGGTAGAATGTATCTCTGGATAAGCGCATTACTTTACAAGCTCTAGAGACATTGCCCAATTCTTCTACAAGATTTAATAATCCAACTTTATGTTTTATAATTTTGTCGTTAGTATGTAACATGGAGGTCGATCAAGTAATAAAAACCCTCGTTTTTGTTACTCATAATTTTTAAGGTAAACGAAGTAACAATTTAATTTTTTAGGTGAGGAAATGTGAGAAAAAAGAGTTTTAAAATGTCACTGCGGAGCAGTTGAAGGTGAAGTAAAATTTGATAATGGATTAGAGAATATTCGCCGTTGTGATTGTTCGCTATGCCGACGTTAAGGTGTAGTTATGGCAATGGTTTCAATTTCAAATTTAAAAGTAATTAAAGGCCACGATAATTTAACACTATATAAATGGAATACTAAAATCGCTGAACATTACTTTTGTTAAACATGCGGAATCTATACGCACCACAAGCGTAGAAGCAATCCTAATCAATATGGGATTAATATCGTCTGTATTGATGGAATAAATCCGTATAATTATGAAGAAGTACCTATAGGAAATGGTGATTTGAACGCACCACTTCCTCTGTTATAAAGATTTGCATAATTTTAAAGTAGCGGCTGGCTGGTCACAGCTTCGCTAATACATGGCCTAACCGAGATTGCTGTACTTAAATCAAGGTTGGCGTTGAATATGACCAAAAAATTTAACAAAGAGCAACTTGAGGTCGCTATGGTTTAAACAAATATTTTTTCTAAAAAATCATTTGTTGATTAAATCGAAAAACAATACAGGATATGAAAAATGCAAGAATTAAAAATTTTATTTGCCACTGACTTTTCTCCAAATTCAAAAACCGCTATGCAATTTATAAAAAAAATGGGTGGGTTGTATAAAATAGAACTAACACTTATTCACGTAATCCAATCTTTTTGGAAAGATTGGTTTGTTTCAGGAGAATATCAAAAAGAAGCTTCCCAGAGATTGATTACCTGGCAATCTGAACTCACTGAAACAAGTCAAATTAAAACTCCAATTGTTGAGTACGGCAATCCAGCAGATGTTATTTTACAAAACGCCGCTAATAAAAGAATAAATTTGATTTTATTGGGTTCGAGAGCAGCACAACATGGTGGTCGATATAAAACAGGATCAACGATTGAAAACGTAGCACGATATGCCAAACAATCCGTTTTTATCTGCAAAAATAATACTGTTTCTAAAATACTTTGCGGAATTGATGGTTCCGAAGCATCTGCTAGGGCACTGCAATTTGCAATGGATTTGGCGCTTCTGTTTTCTGCATCACTTGGTATTGTTTCCGCATTACCCAGTTGTGAGTGTAATCCACTTGGTATGAGTGATCGTCAAATAAAAAAATGCGAAGAGAAATCATATCAAGAAGAAATTACAAAATTAGATACTTTTTTAAAACGATTTGATTTTTCAGGTATTAAGATGGAAAAACACTTTACGCCTGGCATTCCGGCTAATGTTGTGCTTGATCGAGCAGAAGATTTTAATCATGACTTAATCGTAGTTGGCGCCAAAGGCCATAGTCTACTGCACTGTGTCTTAATTGGCAGTACTGTAGAAAAAATACTGCGTTATGCACCTTGTTCATTGCTGGTAGTTAGATAATGCTTAATGGGGAAAAATTAAAAAATGATTATGCATGGCACTCACTCAATAATGACTTCTTATATTCATTTTTTAACACCACTCATGCTGGTTTAAGTGATCAAGAATCGAAAAAACGCTTGGCTGAATATGGTTATAATCTTTTGCCCCGTATTGAAAAGCGCCGCTGGTATGCCCGTTTTTTCTCACACATTAACAACTCTCTTATTTATATCCTGCTGGTTTCATCGGTTATCGCAGCTTCTCTTGGGCATATGGTTGATTCGTCGGTCATTGTGTTGGTTATTACCATCAATACAATCATTGGATATATTCAAGAAGGCAAAGCAGAAAAAGCCTTAGAAGCCATTCAAACGATGGTTGCGCCGCGCGCATCTGTTTTACGGAATAATAAACGTATTACGCTCAATGCAGAAGAAATTGTGCCGGGCGATATTGTGTTGCTTGAACCGGGTGATCGTGTCCCTGCTGATATTCGATTATTGCATGCTCGAGCTTTGCGTATTGAGGAAGCTGCACTCACAGGCGAATCAGTTCCCGTAGAAAAATCATCCGCGTTAATAAAAAAAGAAACTCCCTTAGCTGAGCAAAGCAACATAGCGTTTTCCGGTACATTTGTTGTGGCAGGTCAAGGCATGGGTATTGCTGTGCGAACAGGTTCAGATACTGAATTAGGGCGCATCAGTGCGATGTTAGGCGCAGTTGAATCATTAAAAACACCTTTATTACGTCAGGTAGATAAATTAGCAAAGCAATTAACCATCGTTATTTTAATAGTCGCGGGACTATTGTTTTTAGCAGCTTATTATTGGCGTGATTATGAACTTGCGAATGCATTCATGATTATGGTTGGTTTTGCAGTTGCCGTTGTTCCAGAGGGACTGCCTGCTGTGATGACGATTACAATGGCAATTGGTGTGCATCGGATGGCACAAAGAAACGCCATTATTCGCCGACTGCCTGCTGTCGAAACTTTAGGCGCGGTTTCTGTTATTTGTTCTGATAAAACAGGAACACTCACGCGCAATGAAATGGCCGTTCAAAAAATCGTGACAGCTGATGGCGGTGTATTTGAAGTGACTGGTTCTGGCTATGAACCAAGTGGTGTTTTTAAACTACATGACAAAGAAATTGATATTAATGATCAAAAAAATATTCTGGAACTTTGTCGAGGCGCACTCCTTTGTAATGATGCTACGTTAATTAACAGTGAAGAAGAATGGCGCGTTGAAGGTGATCCGATGGAAGGTGCTCTGGTATCGCTCGCACTTAAAGCGGGATTTGAGCAGGATTTAATTCGCAAACAATTGCCTCGTCTGGATGAGATTCCTTTTGATCCTGAACATCGTTTTATGGCAACACTACACCATGATCATGAGCAAGGAGCGAAATTCATGATTGTCAAAGGTGCGCCGGAACAAGTCATTGCCATGTGTAATGTTGAGCGCCGTCAAACTGGTGATCATCCCATTAATCCGGCCTATTGGCATGCCTATACGGATCAGCTAGCTTCTCAGGGTGAGCGCGTTTTGGCGTTAGCCGTAAAACCACTCAATGCAGATGCATCATCACTTGTTTTTGATGATGTGAAAAATGGTTTGATATTGCTCGGCCTCGTTGGATTAATAGACCCGCCGCGTGAAGAAGCCATTGCTGCTGTTCGTGTCTGCAGAGCCGGTGGAATTCGCATCATTATGATCACGGGAGATCATGCAGCAACGGCATTGTCTATCGCGAAACAACTAAAAATTGCAGATGATCCCAAGGTATTAACGGGACAAGCATTACAATGGATGGATGAAAAAACATTACTGGCATCTGTTGAAGAAATATCCGTTTTTGCTCGAGCTAATCCTGAGCATAAATTACGTTTGGTTCGTGCATTGCAAGCGGATGGCGAAGTGATTGGCATGACGGGCGATGGCGTCAATGATGCGCCTGCATTAAAGCAAGCAGACGTTGGCATCGCTATGGGGAAAAAAGGAACGGCGGTTGC
Organism: Gammaproteobacteria bacterium; assembly: GCA_041740675.1. Taxonomy (GTDB): domain Bacteria; phylum Pseudomonadota; class Gammaproteobacteria; order JBGSLN01; family JBGSLN01; genus JBGSLN01. Next base: position 4,669 of record JBGSLN010000123.1, read on the forward strand.
ACGTGAAGCTGCAGAAATTATATTGGCAGATGATAATTTTGCTTCTATTGCTGCTGCAGTTAAAGAAGGCCGCACTGTTTATGATAATTTACGCAAAGTCATCGCATGGACTTTACCAACCAATGCAGGTGAAGGATTAGCAATTATTATTGCTGTTATGTTTGCACTGCCTTTACCCATCACTCCTGTTCAAATATTGTGGGTCAACATGGTCACTTCCATTTGTTTGGGGTTGGTTCTTGCATTTGAGCCAACTGAACCAAATACGATGCAGCGCCCTCCACGTAGTGCAAAAGAGCCTATTATTTCTGCTTTTATGCTCTGGCGCATTGTATTTGTGTCATTGCTCTTTATGATCAGCGCCTTTGGTATTTTTTATTATGCATTAAGCATAAATTTACCGATTGAAACAGCGCATACACTGGTTGTGAATGTCTTTGTCGTGTTAGAAATTTTCTATCTTTTCAGTGTGCGCTATGTTCACGGAACTTCTCTTACACTAACCGGTGTTATTGGTACACCACCTGTGTTGATTGGTATTGTGACATGCACGCTCGCTCAATTTGCAATAACTTATGTTCCTTTTTTTAACGACATCTTTGGTACGCGCCCGGTGAACCTTTTTGATGGCATATACGTTATCAGTATCGGGGTTTCATTCTTATTGATTATTGAATGTGAAAAGCGCGTACGTAAATGGCTTAGAATGGCCGATGTATAAAAGATAACTAATCTCATTTAACTGTATTTCTGGGGAATAAATGCCATTTCGCTTTATATTAAAATTCATCAAGCTCGAATCTAGCTCAGGCATTATTTTATTTTTCGCTGCCGGGATTGCAATGATTGCAAGCAACACGCCCCTTAATGCATATTACGCAGCATTTCAAGCATCAAAGCCCGTTATTTTGTTTATTAATGATGGGTGTATGTCTATATTTTTCTTATTAGTTGGGCTAGAAATTAAACGAGAACTATTAGAGGGTGAGCTGAATTCATTTTCAAAAGCAATATTGCCCGGTATCTCTGCAATTGGCGGCATGCTTGTACCAGCGATTATTTACTTTATTTTTAATCGACATGATTCAGTTGCGTTACGAGGATGGGCTATTCCAACAGCAACAGATATCGCATTTTCATTAGGCATTCTCTCATTACTTGGAAAAAGAATACCAACAAGTTTAAAAATATTTCTAATGGCGTTGGCTATTTTCGATGATTTGGGCGCGATTATTATTATCGCCACCTTTTATACATCTACCATCCATATTTTAGCATTACTAGGCGCATTATTTTTTGCAATTATTTTGTTTTTTATGAATTATCTCGAATTGAAAAAAATAAATTTATTTTTGCTCATTGGATTTTTGTTATGGTTTTGTATTTTTAAATCGGGCATACATGCAACTATTGCGGGTGTTATTTTGGCACTATTTATTCCAGCAAAAAAGGTAGATCAAAAATTAAAATCGCCATTACAAACTTTAGAGCATACGTTACATCCATGGGTTGCTTTTGCTATTTTACCGTTATTTGCATTTGCATTTGCAAATGCAGGAATATCATTTTCAGAAAATACATTTACGCATTTACTTTTACCAATTCCAATAGGTATTGCTTCGGGGCTATTTCTTGGAAAATTGATTGGTATTTATACGTCAACATTATTGGCAGTGAAATTAAAGCTATCTTCTCTTCCAAAAGAAATTACCAAGACCGGATTACTTGGAATTAGTTTAATAGCAGGTGTTGGTTTTACAATGAGTCTATTTATCGGTGGGTTAGCATTTGGTTCTAACGTCGAATATGCTGAATTCGTTCGTATTGGTGTACTGCTGGGATCGATTCTCTCAGGTTCATTTGGATATTTTATATTGCGCTCTGTTTATGAAAAAAACGGATGAATGCGTATTCCAGTAAAATCTATTGGTGATTCCAGTTGAAGTCGATTGCGAATTCCAATTTAATTCGATTGCCGATTCCAGTGGGAACCGATTGAAATTCAAATGCGAAGCAATTGAATTTGAGATTTAACTGTCTTTTGCGAGTTTAGTTAACTTTGATTTTGTTTTTCGCATCGATTCACCCTTCATTTCAAACCGATAAGCATTATGCAACATGAAAAACTATGCCCCTAATAGGACTCCGAGTATGCGGCCAGCCACCATTTGGTCTAATAGTCAACATAGCGTTTTTTGAATATTAATAACTCGCTGAGTTAATTATGAAACAAAAATTAATGTCCAATGATGAAAAAGGGGCATACGGAACATATCAGCGAGTTGGCGGACAGTTTAAATGGCTATTTCAATTGAAACAAGGTCAAAATCACCTGTTTTGCAAAAATGTTAATTACATTAATTGAGACTAGGACGGTTAATTGAATAAATCAGCCTTTCCTTTGTTGAAATAGAGCCCACCAATCTGCGGGGCATGATCCGCTTAAGTATCATTGATTTGGATGGCGGAAAGCAACTGATTTATAATGAAGATAAAAGACATAGATAATAAACCCGAGGAATTCTCTAAGAATACGGTTGTTAAAATGTATATGAATGGTTGCCAAGCATAGGGTTAATTATTGCAAGTGCCCTCAGTGGTTATTTACCGGACTTAGGTGGTTTATGCTGTAAAAAACTTTCCATATGTATTATCAAAAATCATAATTGGGAGGGTTATAAAACGCCTCTTATTCACAGGCTAAAAGTAAGGAAGCACTAAGATTTTTTGCATTCATCATTACACCAATGCGTTGCAGTGTAGATAACATCAGTGTTTGCTCCCAGAGTTCGAGCTGACGAAATGCCGTAATAAATTCTTCCTGTAGAAGTGGTGGTGCATTTTTAAATATGTTGACTGCCTGCTCTGTGGCTTCAATCAGTATTTTTCTTTTGTCATCAAGGCTAGGTGTGCGAATAATATAATGATGATTTTCCAAGCGATCTAAAATAGAGGTTACCGTAGCATGACTTAAATTTACATCTTTAGCCAATATACTGCTAACCGTTTGTTTATAATGAATGATTCTTTTTAATACTAAAGCTTGTGGTACCGTAATTCCATATTCGGCCACTAATTTTTTTGAATGTAAATCAATTGCTCGAATGATGCGTTTTAATGCAAAAAGAACTTCATCAACTATATCCGTTTTTTCCAACATTCATGTACCCATTGTCAAATTTAAAATATTTAGTATACTAACAAAAATTAACTCCGTCTTTATTGCGAAAAGGAGCTAAATTTAATAAATTTCAAGTAAATAATGCTTATTTTTAGTTTTGTTTTTAATCAACGTAGTTAAAAAATAGTTCGTGTACAAAATATAAAAGCCAGATGAGTTCATAAGGAGTACCTCGAATATTTTGGAAACAAAAATTAAACTTTACATGTTGGATCCATTTTACATCAAAGTTTAGAATGTTTTTAGATCAATCAACAAGTTTTTCACTATTGAGGAAAAATAAACCAGAAGTAATTCACCGCATATTAGAAATTGCTTCTAACCTAGCAAATAATTCATTGAACAATAATGAACAAAAAAGAACCATATAAAAGTTGGCTTGAGATAGCAGTCGACTGATAGATTAACATTAACTGCAGAAGGGAAATTGTTAAATTATGATTAAGATTTATTATGACATTTTCAGCATTATTATTTGTATATGGTTCAGTAACTAATTTAATATTTTTCTTAAATCTAGAATATCTATGGAACATGTCGAATTATTAGTTAAAGATTATCGTAGAGATATTGATGGCCTAAGAGCGCTAGCTGTTCTACTAGTGATTTTTTATCACCTCGGTGTCAAGTTTGCTCGTGCTGGCTTTATCGGTGTGGATGTTTTTTTTGTTATCTCAGGATTTCTTATCACTGCTCACATTTGTCGAGATATAGAAAGAGGTTGCTTTTCTCTAAAGCAATTTTATATGCGACGGATGAGACGAATCTTACCAGCGTTGATTGTGGTTTTATTTTTCACCACCCTTGCCGCATACTTTTTTCTATTTCCCTCTGATTTGAAAAATTATTCAGACTCTTTAATCGCTACTGTACTTTCAATATCAAACTTTTATTTTTGGAATTTTATCCATCTGGGGTATTTCTCAACGGATGCACGTGTCATACCATTGTTGCACACTTGGTCGCTGGGCGTTGAAGAGCAATTTTACCTTGTATGGCCTTTTTTGCTGATCGTTTTATTTCAAATATTTACTAATAAGAAGCACATTTTATTCATGATCATTTTGCTTGGCCTTTGGTCATTTTTTACATACTACTTTTTACGAGATAATGTGCAGCTTGTCTATTATTCTCCTATAACCAGAGGGTTTGAGTTATTCCTTGGTGCTATATTGGCGTTCAAGTACCCTAAGTTTGATCCAGTTAAAAATAAGCGGATGTTAGATTTGCTTTCTATCATTGGACTGGGTTTAATTATATATGCCGGTTGCATATTAAAGGCGAATGATTATCCTGGATTGAACGCTTTATTACCCACATTAGGAGCGGTAGTCCTCATCCATACTGGAAAAAGTGACGGAATTGCCAATAAGATTTTAAGTATGCCGCCTTTAGTATTTATCGGTCTTATCTCTTACTCGCTGTACTTATGGCACTGGCCAATCATAGCATTTGTTAATTATTTTGGTTTTCCTCTTAATTTCATAATACGGGTTTGCATCATTGTCTCCTCAATCTTACTTTCATTTCTAACTTGGAAATTTGTCGAACAACCCTTTAGACAAAAAATTAAATTCAATTTTAAAAAAACCTTTGTATTGACTTGGGTTACTCCATTTTTAGCAGCGATCCTTTTCTTTGTGCCGATTAAATCCATTTCAAACTTTGGTTTTAACCGAATTTCAAGTAGGGTACAACAAGAGATCAGCAACCAAAACTATGGACCGATTAACCCGAACTGTCACAACATTGCAGGTTTACCTTCCCTGCTAGGTGCGCAAGATGCTTGTGCTATTGGTAATGTTACACTTGGAAAAACGCAAGTTTTATTGACAGGTGATTCTCATGCTTTGTCAGCAAATGGTATGATCAGTGTTTTTTTAAAGGATGCTAATCTTAAAGGATATGTCGCGACCCAAGCAGGTAGTCCTTTTGTTTTAACTAATTTAGAGAACTCACACATCCTTAATAATTTTACTCTCAGCAGAGATTCTGCCATAGAAAAACTCATTAAACAGCAACATTATAAATATGTTGTACTTGGTGGTGAGTGGTCAATGTATGTTTTTAAAACAAAAACAATCACAAATAGTCTTGAGGGTTTTAAACTAGTTCTAATGAATACAGTTAAGTTTATTATCAAGAATAAAAGCATACCCGTCATCTTATTTGATGTTCCTCCATTGGATCGGGTGCCTGTCTCATGTGGCTTGAGTCGAATTTCATTTGACAAATGTTATAATTCAATTGATCAAATTAAAAAAGAACAGGCGCAAACGCAACAAGTTATTTTGGAAATCAAGAAAAAGTATCCTCAAGTTATTTTAATCGATCCAAGCAGGATCATTTGCCAGAACAGTAAGTGTTACTCGTCAATAAATGGCACCCCACTTTATTTTACCGGACAATCTAACAGCCATTTAAATTATGCGGGTAGTATGCTTATCGGTGAACGCTATCTAAAAAAATATGGTAATCCATTTGGAAGTCACTACCATTTTCATGCTGTATCTTATCTCAATGTCCTCACTTAGGAATTAAATTGATGCTATATAGGGTAACAACTAAAAAAGGCTGCACAATTACAAATGGTTATTACTTTATGGGCGATACTTTTTTTGAAAGTTATAACACAGTAATTTCAAATAATCCTCAGATAATTGCTACAAAGAAACGTATTAGATGGCTTAAGAGTCATTCAACACACATTATATATTTGCTTGTGGCTAGTTTGGTTTATAAGAATTTATATGTTGAATTAAATATGGATGATTAAATTAAAATTTTTATTATTTTAAAAACTATTTTTTTGGGGGATGAATTAAATGAACTTTAGACTACGTGACTATATTTTATATCCTTTAGCCATTAAAAGCCATCATGACTTTTTACAAAAAAGTCAATATTGGTCTTCAGAAGAGCGCCGTAGATGGACTCAAGAACGATTAGACCAAATTCTTAGATATGCAGTTAAAAATGTTCCGTATTACAAGAGGACTCTATCTCCTTTTGAACCTTATTTTAATGAAATGATAGATAACCTCGACCTAAGAAGCCTACCTATAATTACTAAAGATATTATACGTAAACATTATAAAGAATTAATTTCTGAAAAAAGTAGTGATTTTCGTCCAAGAATGGATCGTACTAGCGGATCTACAGGTACTCCTATGCAATTTTTACTTGATAAGAAATCAGATATTAATAATTTTGCTGCTGTATGGCGAGTTTTAAATTGGACAGGATATAAGTTTGGCAAACGTTATGCCAGTATAGATACTACTTTTGAAAAGCAAACAAAACGATTATCTGTTTATGACATTAAACAGAACTGCATACACCTGCCTTTTGTTAATCTTAATAAAAATAATGTAAAAGAATTTATAAAGATATTACAAAAATTTAATCCGACTGTTATAAAATCCTATCCTTCTGCTCTTGCCTTATTATGCCATTGGATACAAGCTACTGGTATTGATTATCGGCCTAAGGCAATATTAACTTGTGCTGAACCACTTCTTGAACATCAAAAAAAGACTATAAATGAAATTCTACAATGTCCAATTTTTGATTATTATGGCCAGAATGAAAGAGCATGTTTAGTCAGCACTTGTGAAAAAGGTAGTTATCATATTCACGAGGAATATTCTTTTGTTGAATTAATTCGAAAAAATAATCAACCTTTAATTTCTGGAGAGCAAGCTCAAATTATTGCTACTACGTTTGATAATTTTGCTATGCCTTTGATCCGGTATCAAACAAATGATATCGCCGTCCTTGACCACAATCTTTCTTGCGAATGCGGAAGAACTTATAAAACAATAGAAAAGGTCATTGGTAGATCTGAAGATTATATTTTGACACCTGAAGGACGACACGTTACTCGAATGGACGTTCCTTTCAAATATACTTTAGGGATCCAAGAAGCACAAATCGTTCAAAAACAAGTTGATAAAATTGAAATAAGAATAATAAAATCACCCACTTTTCAACAAAAAGATTTAGATGATTTATTACATCATTTGCGGTTACGTCTTGGACAAAGTATGGAAATTGAATTCAAATTTATTAATGAATTGCTAGTAGGAGAAAATGGAAAGAAAAAATTTATTATTTCGGAGATGAGTAAAGATGCTATGTTGATAAATGAATGCCTTACAATTAAAGATTGATGCTGATAATAAAAAATATAAAACTAAGGTGATCTAAATTATGGTTCTTAATGAAATTATTCAGATGTTACATAAACCTAAAATCCCTATTAAAACAATTTATGCTGTAGCTGAAGATCTAAAAGAGAAACTCATTCCTGAATTAATTAATATCTTAAGAGATGCAGATAAAAATCGTTTTGAATTGGACTCTGATGAAGTTGGGCATTGTACAGCTATTTTTTTGTTAGCTCAATGGCGTGTAAAAGAAGCCTTTTCAATCCTTATTCAATTGCTTAGAAATGAACCATCTGGTGATTATCGAACCCTTTACAATGAAGAAATGGAGTTAATGCCAAATGTGTTAGCATCACTTTTTGACGGTTGCTTTGAAACACTATTTGAATTAATTGAAGATCCCAAAGCTAACGTATTTTCTCGCTATGCAGGTATAGAAACATTACTTGTGCTTTTGAAAGAAAATGTGATTACGCGTGAATTTTTTCTAAATTATGTACAATATTTTCTGGTAAAAAACATTAAAGGTACAACAAATGATGGCGA
>JBGSLN010000124.1:0-4521 GCA_041740675.1 Gammaproteobacteria bacterium
ATACAGGCAACTTATGCACCATTGAAAGAAGCAGTAATTTTTGTAAAATTCTTAAAGAAAGGTTTGCTGATCGCGTTGAAATTTATGAACAAGATATTTTAACGAGTCAATTTTCCCATCAATTTGATCTCATTTTATGGCTCTGGTGCGGCATTTCAGATTTTTGTACAGATGAACAACAACAAGCCATTACTCATTTATCATCTTATTTAACGCCGAATGGTTTTTTTATTTTAGATACCTTTCCTCACACCATTAAACCATCTAAAGCCATTGTATATGATCATCAAGCTTATATTATTGAAGAAGAAAACCAAATTGCTTATGGTTATATCCCTTCTACTGAAGAAATCGAAAATTATGCTAAACAGGCAGGCCTTGAATTAATTAATCATCTTCCTTATGAAACACCCACAGGAAGAAACCGCATTTTGCATGTTTTCAAAAAACCAACTATTTGAAATCTTCAGAGCGGTTGCTTATACGTACACATCCATTAAAAAATGGACTGTGCTTAGAAACAGCTTTTATTTCAGTAGCTTGAGAACTGTCCGCAAAACATTTATCTTGGGATGCAATTTCATTGCTGTCCTGAATGCCCTGATAGTCATTAATCGTACTACTGTGAAAAAATGTAAATTCAATTTGTTCTGCTAATTGCTGTAATGGCGTCGAATCAATATTTAAATAATTTTTGTTGATATCCTCTAAGTATTTTTTTAATAATGAATTGACTGCATATAATTCATTTAAAGTACTAGAACGCTTACTGGATTTTTGTGCCAGTTCAATGGCTGTATGAAATTGCATGGAATAGTACACAGGACACGTACTATTGGTTAGCGAAAAATGGGTAGGTTGCATGATAATTGGCGCATACTCTTTTAAAGAGTAATCTTCTAAATAAGCTTTCTGTAATAGAGATATGGGCGCACAATCATTATTATTGGCAGGTGCAAAACCAGGCAGCGCACCCACTCCTATTGCTAATAAATGTTTTACAATATCAGAAATATAAGGTGCAGGTTTAATATTTCTTGCCGTATGAATACGTGAGAACGTTAGATCCCAAGTAAATTGGTTTCGCCAGAATTGACTGCCTCGCCAAGCAGATTGTAATAAATAAAAACGAAAATCTTTCCATTTTTTATCTTTTAGCTTATCAAACCATTTCTTAGGAAAATATATTAACTCCACGTTCCAGGGTTCTGCAGGTTTATTATTGGCAATCGCTCTAAAAATTTCCCAATGATCTAATAAAGATTTCGGTTTTTCTAAATTAAAATTATATTTTCGTTTTAAACGTTCATGGCCTGCTTCTTCTGTTATTTTTGGCAACATAAATAATAGACGGGCACCGGCCGTCATGTCCCATAATGAAACAGGTGTATAAGATATCGCATCGAGATTAGGATAATCTAATATCCGCCATAAACCGAAAATGGCGCCTGGAGGAATTAAGCTATATGGAATGATACGGTCTTCAACAGTAACAAAAAGTTCTAATGATTTATTTAAGACCATTGTGACTGGATTAGTTTCTAAATTATAACTTAAGCTGTCATAAATATGTTTATCGACGTTATCAGCATTTAAAAGCACAAGTTCATTATTTTCGCCAGGTAAATAAAATTTCCCATATTTTAAAATTTCACTGCCAAATGGATAGGAAGCTTTAAAAAGAGTGTAGTCTGGGTCTGGGCTTAGCTCATCAATAATATTAACCAGTGTTGGGTTTAAAGGATTTATTTCACTTCTAATATTTTCCCATGTCAATTCTTCTACAGCCAGTTTAGTTTTTTTCATTATGCTCCCTTTGGAATACTTAAAATGCCTCTTTTTGTTTAAACCAATAAAACAAGGCTTTCTAGAATGTTCCTATATCAACTGAGTTTAATAATACCAACATAACATACAAGTTACCACTGCAATTTTGCTGAAGTCGCTGATGAATTAGTTAGAGCTTTAACTAAGTGCTTATTTATATCTTAATTTTATCTCAAAAATTTTATCTTACATTTGCGCTATATATGCCGTGGCTTCAAATAACTTTAATATAATATCCTAGAAAACATGAAAACAAAACCTGAATTTAAAGCAATTGGTCAGCGCATTCGTTCCTTTCGTGTCTCAAAAGGGTTTTCCCAAGAAGCATTTGCCAATACTGCTGGCTTGGAACGTTCTTACTACGGCAGAATAGAACGCGGCGAAATCAATATTACTGCCCGTAATCTTATTCGAATCGCTAAAACGTTAGGTGTCCAAGTCGGTGAGTTTTTTCCTGTCATTAAATAAATATAACCTTAACATTTTAAATACGGTTTCACTTGTTGTTCTGTGCTGCTAAAAATTCTGACGTTATATCAGCCAATAATTCAGCTATTTTAATATCTATAGACGAAGCTATTAAGCGATTTTTATCTAAAAAAACTTTGTAAATATCCATAAGTGATCCATTTACTTCAATTTTAAGTTGTTTTCCCAATATAGCATCAATTTTTTTAATAGAACGTTGAATTAATTCAAACCCACGTTCAATAATCTTATTCGCAGTTACATCTCCAGTTAAATAACTTCTTAACAATATATCTAAAAATGAAGAATAAATATCAGGATCTCCGCTTTTAATACAAGTTTCCGCAATTTTTTCTATTTTTCCGCTAAATTTTGTCATTACATTCGTTGCTAATTCAGACATAGGGACATGGCCTTCAACAGCGTCTATCGTATGTCGGATTGTTTCAAGCCCAAGCCAATTTTCACCACCAAGATCATAAACTGGAAATTTCCAGCCACCTAATTTTTTTAATTTTCCGCCATGTATGAAAGAAAGTGAAACACCTTTATCAACAATTAGCGATATCCCTGGATTATTTCCAAATGCAGCTAAATAAGTAATTTGCCAATCAGGCAGCAATAAAACATCTTTAAAATGTTTTTTAGCAAAATTAATAAACTTATGTCGCGTATCTTCAAATACATAAGATTGAGTGACTAAATTTACGCTTGCTTGTTTTAATTTGCTAAGTCCTTCATAAGCATTATCATGCTGTAGCGCCGCATTAATAGATTCTTGAATAAGGTAAATTAAACTGCTGGAAGTATCCGCAAGATCAAGTCCGCCCTCCAATTCTGAAGTCCCAATGATTTTACCAACGCCATTTTTAACGCAAGTAATCCTTTTGTTTTTCAGCGAAAGAACGCCTATGGTGAGTTGTTTGTTCTTACTCTGATTGGTTTTTTTTGCAGCTTCATTCAATCTTGGTTTAATCATTAACCCGCTTAAAATATCGCTAACATCAACTTCTAGCCCTTGAGCCAAATTTATTGCCATTGGTATGGTAATGCTCATACTACCATTCACAATTTTACTAATAGTACCCGTTGATATTTTACATTTTCTAGCGAGCTCTGTGCTTGAAAGCCCTTTTTGGTTCATAAGGTTTCTAACATTATCAGCAACAGTAGCAAGTATTTGCTTTTTTTCCATAATATATACGTTAAATTCCAGATAAATAGAATTATATTGTATGCGAATAATAATGCATTGACATCTATTTTTAGCAATAGTATGCTTATTCTTATAGTATCTTCTTATAGGAAGATACTCAGGATTCTATTTTGAGGGAACATAAAAATGACATATAAAACCAGTTATTCACTTTCGTGTGTAGAACAAGCAAATTATCTTGCTCTTAGTGTTTTAGATCAGATTGGTTTGTTAGATCCTACACAAAAACAAATTGATATTATTGAGTCAATTATTTTATTTGCTATGCAACCCAGGCTTATAGCTCTAAAAACCTTTAAGAAATGTTTTGGTAGTGACGCAATTACTCAACAAATTTTATTGGATCATTTAAGAAAGGTAAAATAGTCTTTCTACTGCATGATATTGCTGATAAATGTTTCAGTATATTATTTTTTAATAACTCATACGGAGGTTTAAGTTATTTTGAAATTTTTTTTGCTACTTTTAATAGCTCGCGTTTATTAGCCATGGTTAAACTACCATATATTTGAACTAATTCAGCAAGTAGGTCGTCTGTAGCATAAAAATAAGCTGTAGGGATTTTTAAAACTTTTGCAATTTGTTCCAAAATAGCAAAATCAGGTACATGCTTACCAACTTCGTATTGGTTCATGCGAGCACTGGCAACAAACTCATCTATGCCCGCTGCAATGCCTAATTTTTTCTGAGAAATCCCTTGCATTTTTCGAATCTCTTTTAGCCTTTTATGTATCGGTGTCTTATTAGCCATACTTTTACCTATTATTTGATTTAGTATGGCTAAGATATTCTTAGTATTTTGCTTAACAAGATACTAAGAGTTACTTAGTATATGGCTTGTTTAGGCTGAGTAGTACAATACTTACAAGATATATTTTAAAAAACTACGAGTTTTTTATAAAACCTCACTAGGAGGCCGTCATGACAGGAGTTACTGCTCAGTCTAACAAATTCTACAGTTCAGAACGACTTATAAACATTTTCAATAATTTTTAAAAGACCATTTTTAA
>JBGSLN010000125.1:0-4546 GCA_041740675.1 Gammaproteobacteria bacterium
TTTACCGAAATAGGAAAGGAATAAGGGGTTATGAAACATTGCCGTCAATAATTGATATTCTTCATTAGACATCGTTCCCTTGAAATAATCTAATAAGGGTTTAACGATAATTGCATTAGTTATGATAAGTTGATATTTATCTTTTTTACCTTCGTAAATATCTTCTAGCCATTGTAGCCATTGTTTTCGCAAACATTGAAATTGATGTCCTAATTCTTTAGTAATACTATCTTTAAAATGAAAATGCTCTTTCGAAAGTGAAATCACTTTTGTTAAAGCATCACTAAATGATTCTGATTGCTCAATAGGCTTTCCTAGCACTAAATTATGAATACCTTTTCTAACAATCTCAAGAGTATTATCAATTGTTTTGAAATTACCTAAAATATTATTAGGTACGCGGTTAACAGGTTCCTTTAATAAGGAAGACAGATCAGAAAACACTTTCGACCTTATGAAAGGCATTTGAACTTCAAGTATTGACTTAGAATCAAGAGCATTAGCAAACTGTATTCTTTGCGCATGAGTTAATAATGCATTGCATTGTGGTATAAAATTTTCATCCAGCATTTCTAATAACATGTCAAATTTAGGATCACTGCTTTCGATAAATTGAGTGATCTTTGCAACAAATTCAATTTGTTTATGTTTCGTGCTAAATATTTTTACAAGCTCATTATCATCCCAAAGCTGCATATTCGAATCATTATTCTCATTTGCTAATTTCTTAGCATCATCTAGCAATGGATGACAAAACACTTCAATAAAATCTTTAGATTCTGTATTGCCCTTCGCAGCAAAGTTCTTAACTGCATGGTTCAACACAAGACTAATATTTTTTCGAAACTGATAGGTGCTTTTTTCAGTTTCGCCACTGATTTCCTCAGGAATATTTATTTGTACAGCACATAACGAAAGATCCAATTTACTGCATAATCTTACCAATGGAGAATTGGGATCAAATAATGTTTTTAAAAAATTAAAATCTTTTTTTTCTATTGCTATAGCTATGGATCTTTCAAAGTATTGTTTTAGCTGTTGCTTTAACAAGTTTATTGAGTTTTTAGGTTCCTCATTTTGATTTTGAGTAAAATCTAAGAGGTGTTTCATTGATTCAAGAGTTAAAACTTCATCAATCTTTTTTCCAGCTTTACTATAGATATCGGTTAATTGCTTTTCAACAGTTAACATTGTTTCATTAGTAGCTGATAGTGAGGTTATATTAATAAAATGCTGTAATAACCCGAAACCTAATAATGCATCTAAATCATTTTTTCCTTCCTTAAGAATTGTTTCATAAGAAATAAATTCTAACGGGAAATTTAAAACAGTTTCTTTGCTATTATCATTGTTATCATCGATCTTTACTAATCTGACAATTTCATTAATTGCTCTTTGTTTACTAGACTTTTGACTTAATAAATTACCAAATTCTTCTAAAACAGCGGCTACGCTATATTCTTTTGTTAATGCAATTATTTCAGGTGTGGTTTCTGTAAAAATAGAATTGAAAGTTTTTGTTTCCAGTTTTATTCTACTTCCAGGTTCAAAATTAGCAGAATATAATGCACGAGTCATTAACAGTTGGCCAGGAACTTGGCTTCCTAAAATTGCTTTTGCTGGTTTTATTACTTCTTCTGTAACTTGTGCTGTAGTGATCCTATCCTCTATTTCTGTTACTTTTGTCTTCGTTATTTTTCTTGTTGTTTCTTTTGTTTGGTGATCAAATAAGTTTTTAAATCTTTCTTCCTTAAGTAACCGATAAGCTTTCATAGGATCATCTGTCTGCTTAAAATAAACTGTTAATGCTTGTTTAAATCCAATTAAAAAAGCCTCAACTTCGGCTTGATTATCTTTAATCAGTTCATATATTGCAGGTAATAATTCCGATTGTAATAAGTTTTCAAACGAAGATTGTGATACATATATCAGTTCATAGTCTTTATTTTCTGGAATTTTCCTATAGACTTCTTTCTCCACTTCCTGAGTAGCAATAGATTTGTACTGTGCAAAAATTTCATCTATTACATGTCTAGCAATTTTTATACCTGCTGCACTGCTGTAGCTATTTTCCTTAAGTTTTTGTGTTAAAGAGTTTAAATTTTCAACTTGAACATTAGAACTAACTTCTTGATCTATATTTCGCAATACACCCACAACTGCATTTTTATTTAACTCCAGTTGACTAAAATTAGTTAAAAGGTTTGCTGCTTCTCTTTGAGCATTTAGTGCATTTTTCAACTTTATTAATTTATCTTTGTGCTCTTCTGATTCTATTTTTTCAAACAATGCACTGAAGGTAGAAACATATAGATGTTGATAAGGGGTGTCTAAAGGCATTTCCTTTAAAAAGGCGGTTATTTTCTCCAACCATTTAACTAAACTGCTTGTTTCCTGATAAGTATAGTCACCTAGCAATAGTTTTAGTTCCTGAAATGTATTGATACTAATATCTTGAAAAACTGCTAAAAAAATTGACGGATTGTTTAGCTTGCTGGACAATGCATAATCCAAAGCACCCCGAAAGACTTTATGTGAATTTCTTAATCCTTCCTGCAATTCTTTTCTAATACTTATTTTTTTGTTTGGGGTATTTAAAATTATAACGTTGACTTCTTTGATGATCTCCCAACGATTTTTACAACCCACATCGCCTTTGAAAAAACTTTCTATTAACTTTTGTACTGCTTCTAATTTAGATTTAGTATCAGGAGATGCATGCTTTTTGCAATTTTCTAAGATCAAATATAATTGCATTAGATCACTGTTAGGCAAATCTTCAGCAAATTTTGGTAAGATATCATCATATTTTTTATCCAAATCTGAAAATTGTTTAGTTTTATTTTGAAAGAACCATACACTCGCTTTTTGTATTCGATTTCTTTCTTCAATCATCTGTTTAAATAGAATAAATGCATCGCTCTCAGATTTAATATCAAATGATGATAATGCAGATAATTTGTTTTGTGTGAAAGAATCCCTAGGTTTAGGTATGCTAACTGCTAAAGCTTCTTTCACCTTATTGTCGTAGCTTTTTTTAATAGTATTAATTATTAAAGGATTTGTTTGCAGAGAAGGAAGTTCACGCACGCTAGACTCAGGAATATTAGCTGCAGATATCGTTGGCCGTTGGATACTTAACTGCACTTTGGTTATCCGCGGTAAAGATGCAATGCCATAACTTATATAAGATCGTGCAATTTGCTCATCAGCTCGTGCAATTTTCTCATCTTCTTGAACCAATATTTTGTCATTTTCTACCTTATGAATTCCTAACATTGAAAAAGAAATATAAATTGTTGTCTCACCACCACTTTGACCATTTTTTTGTTTGGCAAAACTAACCTTAATGCTAGTGCCAATATTATTATCATTCTTTTCAATACTAACTGCTTTTATTCTATAAATTAGATCCTTGCCATCGTCCTCTGTTAGATCTAGAGATTGAATATAGTGCTGAAAAACAGCATTCAATCGTACATACATTGCTATCGCAATCATTTCTTGAGAGGCAATATTTAATAACTTTATAAATACTTCTGTTTCCCATTGTAGCTTTTGTGTTTGCAAGATAGAATCTTGCACCCTTTGATAAGTTATATTATGTGGATGATTGTGTGATAAAAGCATAAAGAACCTTGCAAATTACAATGTTTAGAGAACTAAAGTTACTCTGTGTGTTTCTATTTATAAACATGATTCTACCACAAAGAAACTGTAAAGATAACCATATAGTAATGCCTGCTATCTTCACTTCCGCGTCTCTAAAACAAATATTGATCGCCATCGAACGAACCCTAACGTCTTACTAACTCCTAGTATTTTAGCTGGGAACCGGCGCATACCGATCAGATAGTCACCAAAACGCTTAATATGCTCAGTCAAGTAAGGGCTCAAGAAGGCAATATCATTGGCATTTTTTCACAACCCCTCAAAATGCTATTATTTTGGATAAACTTACCGAGTTAATGGCAGTATCTCATAAAATTGATTAATTGGGTGTTCTGACATATATAGAGAAAAATTTCTTTCGTTTCGCTTACTCTCTGACAATAATAAAATTTATCAAAACGTGAGAGTAAAAGGTAATCCATATATTTTTCAATGCTGGTGCCGATGGTGAATATCAGGATAATGTGGGTGATGATGTAATAAGGGTTCATGAGTATGCAGATGCGTATGTGGTCCACTGATCGGATCCGTTTCTAAATGTTCATGTTGATGGTGTTCATCATGGCTATGTTTATGATTGTGCTGCAGTGGCTCATGATAATGTTCATGTGCATGGTGCTCTGATAAATGCAACCAAAGTCCCCATCCCATTAATATGCCCGCAACAACCAATTGTATTGATAAAGACTCTCCTAAGAAAAAAACAGCAAGCCCTGCCCCTACAAAGGGCGCTAATGAAAAATAAGCGCTGGTACGAGCAGTGCCAATGTGGCGCAATCCTAAAATAAAACACACAATACTCAAACCATAACCAATAAACCCAACAATACTGCTTGCCGCAACTGATGTCCATGAAATGAATAATGTAGTGCTG
>JBGSLN010000126.1:0-8285 GCA_041740675.1 Gammaproteobacteria bacterium
GTAAACGGCTACCGCCACAACTGTCACAGGGTCGCATAGTAATATATTTTACTAACTCTTCTCTAACACCAGCAGATTCTGTATCTTTATACCGACGTTCCATATTTGGAATCACGCCTTCAAACGTATGGGTACGTTGAAACTTTGTACCGCGATCATTTATATAAGTAAATTTTATCTGTTCTTCACTGCCGTACAAAATCAAATCTTGAATAGTTTTGCCTAATTTATTATATGGTTTGTCGATATCAAATTTAAAATGCTTGGCTAGTGAAGTGAGTAAATGATAATAATAAGCATTTCTGCGATCCCAGCCACGAATTGCCCCAGCGCCTAAACTCAAATCTCCATCTAAAATAATTTGTGCCGGATCAAAAAACTGTTCGTTACCAAGACCATCACATGTTGGACAAGCACCTACTGGATTATTGAATGAAAATAATCTTGGCTCTAACTCAGCAATGCTATAGCCACAAACAGCACAAGCAAACTTTGATGAAAAAACTAATTCTTTCGGTTTTCTTCGCGCATCGTCTTCCATCGTGACAACTAATGCAATGTGTTCTGTAAGTCTTAAAATTGTTTCAAATGATTCTGCTAACCGTTGTTTTTGATCAGAATGGACTTTAATTCGATCGACCACCACTTCAATGGTATGTTTTTTACGTAAATCTAATTTTGGTGCTTCATCTAATTCATACACTACACCATCAATTCGGGCACGAATATAGCCTTCAGCTTTTAGATTTTCGATCAACTGCACATGTTCGCCTTTGCGTTCCTGCACCACCGGTGCCAACAACATTACTTTTGTTCCTTCAGGCAAAGCTAATACCGCATCAACCATTTGCGAAATTGTCTGCGCTTCTAATTGCGTTTGATGCGTTGGACACGTGGGTTCGCCTACACGCGCGTAGAGTAATCGCAAATAATCATAAATTTCCGTGACTGTTCCAACGGTAGATCGAGGATTATGTGAAGTAGATTTCTGTTCAATTGAAATTGCAGGAGATAATCCTTCAATGTGATCCACATCAGGCTTTTCCATCATCGATAAAAATTGTCGTGCATAAGCAGACAATGATTCGACATAACGACGTTGTCCTTCAGCATATAAAGTGTCAAAAGCGAGAGAGGATTTTCCAGATCCGGATAAACCAGTAATGACTACTAATTTATCCCTAGGAATGATGGTAGAAATATTTTTTAAATTATGAGTACGGGCGCCGAGAATTTCAATATTTTTCATGAATAACTCTGATAACACTTGCCAAAATTAAGACAACATTATACCTTATGAGATCAAAGTGGACTATCACAAAAAATTATTTTATTTAATCAGTAACTTGTTGAAAAATAATGATAATGACGAAGAGGAAACATTTATGAATTTAGGTGAACGCAAAGCAGTTTTTTCATTATCGCTAATTTTTGCTTTTCGCATGTTGGGATTATTTTTAATTTTGCCAGTATTCACTACGTATGGCGAACAACTCTCTTATTCAACACCTACTTTAATCGGCTTAGCATTAGGTATTTATGGATTAACTCAAGCAATCCTGCAAATTCCTTTTGGTTTGTTATCTGACAAATTTGGTCGTAAGCCAATGATCCTCCTCGGATTAGTTTTATTTGCTGTTGGTAGTGTTATTGCCGCAACATCCAGCAGCATTCACGGCATCATCATTGGTCGTGCTATACAAGGCGCTGGCGCTGTAGGCAGTGTCATTATTGCCTTAGTTGCTGATTTAACTTCTGAAGAAAATCGTACTAAAGCAATGGCTGTCATTGGTCTGACGATTGGTTTTGCTTTTACATTATCAATGATTTTAGGGCCAGTTTTGGCAGCTATAATGGGTATCTCTGGAATATTTTGGTTGACCGCGGCGCTCGCAATCATCGGTATTATTTTTTTATTTGTCACTGTTCCTACGCCTCAAACAATCATCATCCATCGAGATGCAGAAACAATTCCAAGCTTGCTTAAATCAATATTAATTAATAAAGACTTACTCCGTTTAGATTTTGGTATCTTAATATTACATGCTGTATTAACAGCAAGTTTTATCGTTCTACCCCTATACTTGACGCAATTTACTGGTCTAAACCTCAGACATCAATGGATAATATATTTGCCTGTATTAATTCTGTCGTTTATTGCAATGTTGCCAATGATTATTATTGCAGAGAAATTTCGTAAAATGCGCTTAATGTTTTTATTAGGAATTGGCTTGATAATTGTTGCAGAATTAGGATTGGGAATCTTTCCTGATAATGCTATCACCATGGGAACACTTTTATTTATATTTTTTACAGCATTCACATTTTTAGAAGCCAGTTTACCTTCATTAATTTCAAAACAATCTCCCGCTGGTAGTAAGGGTACAGCGATGGGAATTTATTCTACGGCACAGTTTATGGGGATATTTCTTGGCGGTATTTATGGAGGATGGTTATTAGAACATTTTAACGCAACTGCGATTTTTTTTGGTAATGCGATTGTATGCATTGCTTGGTATGTTATTGCCTACACAATGGCAGAACCTAATTACTTAGCAACCCGCAGTGTAAAATTAAATCCTCTTGATCATACAGATAGCACCATTGTGACTGAACAATTAAAACAAATTCCTGGTATCGCTGACGTGTTAATTATTGCAGAAGAAGGTATTGCATATTTGAAAGTTGATACAAAAAAATTAGATCAAGAAGCATTAACAAAGTTTATTGAAAATGTTGCCAAAAATTAACAATGGAAACTTCACTGGCTCTTTAATCACTAGAATTCTACAAAAGTCCACCACAAACGTAAATTGTACATTACTAATATGTATTTTTTCGTAAGTGGTGGCGCAATTACACAACTGTCAAATTAATTTGACAAAATTGGTTTGGATAACCTTGAAACATCCTTGTGTTTGCCGTTTTATAATTTCCTTCTTCCGGCAAATATAAATAATCAACTGTAATTTTGTTAGATTTTGTAAAATAACAACCGCCAAAGATAATCGCCTCTTAAAACAGTGTGCTACAACTGGTTTCTTAATTGGTTTCGTTTGATTTGATGTCAAATATGAATTGATAAGGCATTTTAAAGCTGCCTGAAATGACAGAGCGGCGGCTGTAATTATAGCTATCTTGGTTCGCGAGATAATTTGTATACTAAAAATTTTTAATTGCAATTTTAAACTGCAATTATCCTGAGTTAACATAACCGTCCTCCTTTCCTATTCGATATTTGGACTTATGAAAAACCACAACCTTTCGTTCATCCTAAAATTGACAAGTATTTCACCTTGATTTTCTAAATCCTATCGTTTACAAAAATCATCTTGTCACTCACATTATTATACCCTATCATAGTTTTTCATTAAGGCATAGACTAGATTAAAATCTTTTTTAATTTTCTGATCTTGCAAAATTTATATACTGTGATAGTTTATAAAAAGTTTTAGTTTTTATTTAGGAGAATTTCCATGGCAAGGGGTATTAATAAAGTCATCCTAATTGGTAATTTAGGTGCTGATCCCGAAGTTCGCTATTTGCCCAGTGGTGGTGCAGTAGCTAATATCAGGTTAGCAACAACAGAAAATTGGAAGGACAAAGAAACCGGAGCTATCCAGGAACAAACAGAATGGCATAGAGTCGTTTTTTTTAATCGTTTAGGCGAAATCGCAGGTGAATATCTACGTAAAGGTTCTAAAATTTATGTGGAAGGTCAAATCCGTACACGTAAATGGCAAGATCAAAGTGGTCAAGATCGTTATACGACAGAAATTGTTGGTCGAGAAATGCAAATGCTCGATAGCAAAGGATCAAATGTGAATACTTCTGCTGGAGCCAGCCAATCTGAAGGTAATGCTAATAGCCCAATGCCATCTTCAGTAATGGAACCTATGGTTGATTTTAACGATGATATTCCGTTTTAAGTAGCTCTTCTTAACATTGCCCGCAGGAGCGAAAGCGAATGCGGGCAATGTCTTTCATCACAACATCCGCCAAATATTATTAATTAATTGTAATCCTGCATTATTTTCTAAACTTAAAATTGACTCAGGATGAAACTGCACTGCACTCATTGGTAATGTTTCATGTTTGATTGCCATTACCACACCATCACTGGTATTTGCCAATGAAATTAACCCCTTTGGCACATCGTCACGATGAATATACAATGAATGATATCGCCCTACTGTCATTGGCGAAGTGATGCCGCTAAATAAGGCACTTTCTTTTAATATTATTGCATCAGATTTACCATGCATTGGATAATCCAAGACTCGCAATACACCGCCGCAATACTCTACCATTGCTTGTAATCCCAAACACACTCCAAAAATAGGTTTATTTAATTTTAAGCACATGTCTATGGTTGCTGCGGTATTAAAATCTTTGGGTGAACCAGGACCTGGTGAAAGCACGACTAAATCAGGATTATAATTTTTTAATTTTTCTGCAGGAAATCCAGCACGTAACGTGATAACTTCAGCACCGGTTTGCCGTAGATAATTTGCTAGCGTATGTACAAATGAATCTTGATGATCCACTAATATGACTTTCTTATTTTTACCATTATTAAGTTGTATTTTTTGTGATTGCCTATTTTTATGATTGCCACGTAAAGCATCAATAAATGCTGATGCTTTTAATTGTGTTTCTTGCTCTTCCTCTTCAGGGATTGAGTCATAAAGTAAAGTTGCGCCTACCCGAATTTCTGCAATACCATTTTTTAAACGAATCGTTCTTAATGTCAATCCAGTATTCATATTACCATCAAAACCTAACCAACCGACGCTTCCCGCATACCAACGTCGCGGTGATTTTTCATGATCTTCAATAAATTGCATGGCCCATAGCTTTGGCGCTCCTGTCACAGTTACCACCCACATATGAGATAAAAATGCATCCAATGCATCAAATTCTGGACGCAATATTCCTTCCACATGGTCAACCGTATGAATTAATCGTGAATACATTTCAATTTGGCGACGACCTATCACTTGCACACTGCCAGGTTCACAAATGCGTGATTTATCATTGCGATCAACATCAGTACACATAGTTAATTCAGATTCTTCTTTAGCAGAATTTAAAAGTGCCTGAATATTTTTCGCATCTTCTATTGCATTGAGACCACGTTTTATCGTGCCAGATATCGGGCAAGTTTCAACACGCCGCTCCTTTAAACAGACATACATTTCTGGTGAGGCCCCCACTAAAAACTCACCTTCACCTAAATTAATCAAAAACCCATAAGGAGCTGGATTAACTTTCTTTAATAAGTTAAATAATTCTGATGGTGATTTTTGATATTCTTCAAAAAAAGTTTGCCCAGGTACAACTTCAAATAAATCACCGCATTTAAACTTTTCTTTGGCGATGCGAACAACATCGACATATTCTCCAGGTTTATGATCAGAAACTTTTTCAGGCTTTTTATTATTTTCGAAATAATGTGTTTTACCAGTTCTTTCTAATCCGACAGTAGTTAAATCATTCCAGCCGAATTCATAGCGATACACTGTAAAAGATTTTCTTCGATGATCCATTGCATAAATTTCGTCTGGTAAATACAACACTAAATCACGCTGATCAGATGCACGTTGTAATTTTTGTTTTAATTGTTCAAATTGAAATACTAAATCATAGCCAAACGCGCCATATAAACCTAAGTGTGGATCTTCTGACGAAGAAAATAATTTGATGATTGCACGAATCACTGAAAATAACGTGGGTTGTCGGCTACGTTCTTCCTCTGGTACAACTTCTGTTGTTAATCGAACACAACCAGAAATATGTTTTTTATCGTTAGTAATGCTTTCAACTGCAGATAAATTTTTAATTTCATTAAAAATTACACTCAATAAAACTTCACCACGTTGGTTTAATGCTTCAATAGTAAAATTTAATCCTTTGCATTCTAATGCCAACGCTGGGTTAACAAAGCCGACATCCCAGCGAGTATAGCGACCAGGATATTCAAAACTCGATGAATAAAGCGCACCTCGGTTTGAATCTATTAATTGGTGTAAAAATTCAATGCCCTGACAATAATCAAGTTCGCTAACCTCACGTGTTATTTCAATCCCACCTAAAGTTTTATAGTTCATTTGAGATTTCATCACATTTTCCATGATCTGCATCATTGTAATAGGATTGAATAAAGTGTACTGTAAATTTAAATAATAAGGAACTTATTAAAGAAACAAAAGCTGCTTGCAATTTGAACAAATTTAGCTAATAATGCTCTGGATTTGTACCACCATCAACTAAATAAGCTGAGGTAATACACATAATGCTACGAACTTTAAGTTTGGTTATTTTTTTAGGAAGCCTTGTTTTGCTGTTCCCATTATCTGCTGAAGCAGAATCAAATGGTTTAGTCAATATTAATCAAGAATATCGTGATTTTAAGAATTATTTTCCTTCCGATCCACAAGTACTCAAAGATGCTTTAGAAGCCTATGATTGCGGCATCGCAGCAGGTTATTCTGGCCGGCCTTATATTTTGACCATCGTCGATTACCAATTGCCTTCATCTGATAAACGTTTGTGGGTATTAGACTTAGGCACTCATCATTTACTCTATCACACTTATGTAGCTCATGGCGCAGGTTCTGGAAAAGTTGACGCAACCTATTTTTCTAATACGCCTCATAGTGATGCCTCCAGTATTGGTCTTTATGAAACTGGCGTCGGTTATTTTGGTGATTGGGGTTATTCGATGCGTTTATATGGATTAGAACGTGGTTATAATAATAATGCGTATCGACGTGCTATTGTGATGCATGGAGGTCGTTACGTCAGCACTCAAAGCGTGGCAGAGTATGGCATGATCGGCATGAGTGATGGCTGTTTAGCAGTGCCAGTCACTTTAGATCGTAGTATTATTGATACTCTAAAAGATGGAACATTAATTTTTGCTTATTACCCTAAATCTTATTGGCTTGCAACTTCACGGTTTTTGCATTGCTCAACTTTAAAAGAATTTGATGCATAAGCAACAAAAAATAGGGTCTGTTTACATTTCGCTAGGCTGTGCAGAAATGGTAAACAGACCCTACTCTTTCGTAAATAATCTTGAATATCCTCCCGCATTGAGAAATCCGTTATTTAGTTTACTCACATCATCTAGGTTGAACAACTGTGCCTGTAATAAAGGTTAAATGCTATATTTGCACAAATAACGCCATTAACCTTTATAGATAACAACAAAGTTTTAACTCTGGTAGTTCGATTAATATTATTATAGTCATACTTACAAAACAGTTTCTCATTGCTATTAAAAATAAACCACGGCATACTCAACAAATTATTGATTTTTTTCATTTACTTTACTTATGCCTAATCAAATAAAAAAATAATGTATGGCAGATTTAACAGCTACTTCAAAAAATATTTTAAAAAAGCATTCTATCAATACACCTATTCAGGTTTTAATTGCCGCAGTTATTGGCATACTGTTTGGTTTGTTTTTTGGTGATTATTGTAAAATTTTTCGTCCAATTGGCACAATTTATGTGATGCTATTACAAGCAGCAGTTTATCCATACATTATTTCTACCTTAATAACCAGTCTAGGAGAATTAACAGCAGATAAATCTATCAAGCTTTTTTTGAAGAGCTGGTACCTTTATTTGTTTCTGCTATTTTTAGTTTTTGGAGCTATAGCAATCTTGGGATATGCTATTCCGAGTATTAACAGTAAATTAGGTAATCAAATTGTTAATACGACCCAACCTAGTTTCTTAACGCTTATTATCCCGGAAAATTTATTTTTTTCTTTAACTTATAATTTTGTTCCGGCTGTAATTATTTTTTGCATTCTTTTTGGTGTTACATTACAAAAAATAAAAACTAAAAACTCTTTAATTGAGATATTAAAAACTATCAGCGAAACTAGTATTGAATATTGGCGTTGGTTAGTAAAACTAGCTCCTATTGCAACTTTTACAATGTTGGCAGATGTTGCTGGAACAATTAAACTTTATCAATTGATTGCTTTATCAGAGTATCTGTTTTTATTTTTTTTCGGAACTTTTTCACTGGCTTTCTGGTTAATTCCTATGGTTATTTCAGCATTAACTGGAATCAAATACAAATCATTATTAAGTAAGTTGTATAAAGCGCTAGTCATTTCGGCTGCTACGACCTTATCAGTTTTATCTTTATCTTATATTTTGGAAGCAGTAAAAGAGTTTCTTCAAGAAAGAAAGGCTAGCCTTTCACAGCATGATATTGATATCGTGAATATGAATCTACTTATAAGTTATCCGCTGGCTCAA
>JBGSLN010000127.1:0-16892 GCA_041740675.1 Gammaproteobacteria bacterium
TTCAATTTCTTTTATCATAACGCAAATCACATTCCCATTTTGTGTGATGTCACATGGATAAGAAGTAAAATAATTAACAAGATTATTTTTATCAATACTCATTTTGCTATGCAATAACGCACTATTACCACTTGAAATAATCATTTGATTCGTAACATTAAGCTCAGCCATTCTTAAATTTTCAAAATAAGCGCATTTTAAACTTAAATATAAATTCTTGTGAACCTCATTTATAACAATGGTTCCTATGGAATGGAACATAATTCTTATTAACAAATTGACAGTTGTGGTATAAATTTTTGCTGGCAAATTAAAGGGTAAACTATTTAATTGTTCTTGAACAAAACTACGCACGAAACTATAAATATCAATTTCTGAAGATGACATGTCTTTAAGTTTTGACTCCATTAAAATAACTAATGGAATTGCTACAAATGAAGCAAATAAAAAAGCATAACTAACTGGAAGACGATTTTGTATATATTGATCAAACTGTGTTAGCGTAATAGTCATATAAGTATTATATAATAGCTGATCTTTGTTGCTTTGCATGATTGTGATCATGGGAAATAGACAAGCTAACCAATTATTTTTTACAAGGGCTCTAAAATTTTTACAACCATGGCCACGGCAAAACATAGCACTTAAATGGTAAAAATTACTATCATAGTTATGCTTGTAAATACTAGGCAGCAATTGTTCGATTGCATAATGAACTGCTGGCGTCAATGGCAAATTATAAGTTGCAGACAATCGTATAGCACGCAATATTTTGGGTGGATTTGCAGTAAATGTGACTAGAGGATCTCCAATAGCCTCAATCGAGAATGACTGTTGCAAATCTTGTCCTAATGCGCAAATTACAAATGATCCCACAGGATCATAAAATATCGCATTACATGTGAAATCACAATTGAGTGCAAATGGAGTAATCATTGGATTAATAAATTTAGCATAATAGTTTTCGTCAGTTATCATTACATTTGTAGACAAACATGATGATGCATAATGTGAAATTTCACTGATATTAAATTCATAGCCCAAAAAATTAATAATTCTAATAGTTTGTTTTTGTTGACCAATAATAGTGACTTGAGAAAAATAATCTTTTAAAAAATTATTAAGCGTTTCTAAGTTTTTATATTGACTGTTTTCTGCTTTTAAATTCAAAGTTGAAGTAACTTTTTTAAAAACTAAAAAATCCGTGTCATTAGGGTTTTTTCTTAAAAATTCATTCCGTACCCTACCACCATAAATGAGTACTACATAACCATTTTTAGTAAGTAATTCAAACAAATGTTGCTCTGCTTCAGTCAATGAAAGATCATATGAATAATATCTAACATTGGGTATTTCTATTTCCTTTAAGTTAGTTTGAGTGGTTCCTACTACACCACCGTCATCTAACTGTCGAATGAGATAAGCATCTTGACTATCTTGAGCTAATTCAATTTCCAACCAGTCTAATAGAGGAGATAACTTAGCCATCAAATTTTTGTCAGATGGCTTACCTTGTGAAAGAGATTTTGCATCATGGTATAATTTATAAGAAAAATTTTTATATTCTGTTGCTTCGGTACGTTTATTTTTAAATTCAAAAGATGCTTGTATCTGTTTAACATATAACAAATAAAAAGATGCCATATTTGCCAAAGCGTAAGCGCAATAATGATTATCATTATTTCTGCTCAAATCTGCCATTTGTTGGCAAATACTGAGTGCTTCTACATATCGCTTTTCTTTATATAATTCATATATCTTACCTTCCAGCACTGCATATTCAGATCTAAACTCAGTTTTGTTATTTGCAACTACAGAGACTCTTTTTGTATCAGAAATAGACTCCTCTTGCTTCTGATCGTCTTCTTGTTTATTGGGATTGACAGGATTCTTACTTGATTTAGATTGCTTAGTTTTAGGCGCTGTTTTTTTATTTTGTTGAACATTAACTGGAATGTTTTTAAATATAACAAAACCACTCATAATTAATTCATTTTCAACAATTTTTATAACATTCTCAATTGAATCATCAAATGGCATTTTATGTAATTTTGAATGACTAACAGCTTCACTGAAATAGTATGCCGCTTTATCTATTTCATCTAAATAATACAATGCCGCTATGAGATAACGATAACAGTTTTTGAAAGAAGAGATTGCGCCGCTTTCATCAAAGTCAATATGTTCAAAAATAAGTGGAACTGTTATTGGAATTAATACATTGTGTTTCTTTTTTAATATAGATATTCTATTGCTTTCGTTTGAAATAAGATATGCTGTCAAAATAGCGCGACCGTATAATTCAAATACTTTAATTTGACAAACTGGTTTAGTCTTAACTACTATTAAACCAGGTAACGCAACATCAGAATCTGTATCTTGTTCAGGGTTAAGCATTTGGACATTACAAGATATAGCATTTCCAAAACAGTCACGCGCATTTTCCAGCAAAATCACTTGGCTTTTCCGCGAAAGTACAGTTACCTTCTTCTCTTCAAAATAGCTATCAGTTTCTTTTATTGTTTTTTTGAAATCTGTATCGATTAAAATATTATAAGCTGCTGCCTTAATACAAATTCTGCCCATCAACATCTGCATTTGTATTACAAGCCTAGGAGCTTCATCACAAGTTAAATATGCTTTGTTTGCATGAGCATACGCTAGAGGCAATGAAGTATTTGCTGTCTCAAAAGTCAAAAATAGAATGTCAGCAAGCAAATAATGTAAACTAAACAGATAATGACTTTTATTTTGAGCTAAAGTTATTGCTTTTCTGGCATAATGGATAAATAAATCTAATTCAAATTTATTTGGTTCAGCACCGTCATAAATACGTCTGCTAAAAAACATGACTATTTTCATATAGTCCTCAATCGTTCTTGGAAATAATGAAGATTGAGTTTGAATGGACTTGATTTTCAGAGCGCCTTTTGGATTATAAAAATTTGTTAATTGAATAGGTTTAGTCGGTGCAGGTATTTCAGGTTCACTTAGTTGGATATTTTGGCTAGGTTTAACAGGTGACAATATATCTTCCGTGGAGAACGACGGATCTCGTTCATTTAAGAAATGAAAGATAGCTAATAAATCATTAGCTTGTAGCAATGACTTAAGCTCTTCTTTTGCATTAGCGCTATTATTTGATTCAATTTTTTTGCGAATGTAACTTTTTCGTACGTCTTCTGAAACACTACTTGACAGTTTTTCTTTGATTTTCTCTAACAGTTTTTTATCTTGCTGAAAAAACGTAATATCAGCCAATACTAAACGTTTAAGTAATTTCCAGTCTTCTTTTTTAGTAGCAATAAAACTATAAAAATCTTCTTTATGTTCTTGATAAAATTGTTTACATTCATCAAATGCCAAAGTAACTATTTCATCAGGCAACTTAATCATTAATTCTTGCTGCTTATCAATATCAGCAAGCATCATTAATTGCTTAAGTATTATTTTAGAATCTATCTCATCTGGATCACTTTCCAAAACACCATTTTCAAATAAGAACTCAACTAATCTTTTAGTATCACGAGTAATATAGCCATTATTGCTTATTTGCTTAGCCATTAATTCGGATAAATACTTTTCTGTTTTTGCAAATATAGTAGGAATTTTATTTTCGTTGTTGGACATCATAGTTATACATCTCTATTTTTGAAAACCACATAAGAAAACTGAAATTTAGCAAATATTAATCAAAGCAATGGCAAAATCACAGTAACTTCTAATCCTACATTTTCTAAATTTCGTAATTTGATTTGCCCTTGGTGACCACGAATAATAGTTCGTGTTACTGCTAAGCCTAAACCTGTACCACCAGTGGCTCGAGAACGTGAACTATCACCACGATAGAAAGGTTCAAACACTTTCTTAAGTTGTGTTTCAGGTATACCTGGGCCTTCATCAGTAATAATAATACTTACACTATTTTCTTCATTAATAACTTCTATGACTGCATTTTTTCCATATTTGATAGCATTGTCAATAATATTATTAAATGCTCTTCTTAAACTCACTGCTCTGCCTCGAATAACAATTCGTGAATTGGGAAAGTTTTTTATTTTAATTGGGTAACCCATATCAATAAAATCATTAATGATAGAGTGTAATAAGGACAATAAATCTAATTTAACTAATTTCTCTGAGGTATTGTCATGTTTTGCGAAAGCTAATGTTTCAGCAATCATCTCTTCCATTTGATCTAAGTCAGCAATATTTTTTTCATAAAGTTCTTTATCTTGAATAAATTGCGCTCTTAGTTTCATTCTGGTAATGGGTGTACGCAGATCATGTGATAATGCTGCTAACATATTGGTTCTCTCTCGAATTAAATCTCTAATTCGCTGTTGTAATTGATTCATTGCTTGTGCGGTAGCTTGTACTATAGCTGGACCACCTATTTGTAATGGTGGTGAATCTAAATCTACACCCAACCTATCAGCAGCACTTTTAAAATTCCGGAGCGGTGCGACAAAACGATTAATAGACCAGATTGAAAAGAGAATTGATCCTACAACAATGATTTCTACTGTTAATAAAAATACTTGCATCCACCATCTTGTTTTTGCAATAGGCATAGAAATGTTTAACCATACGAAAGGTGCATATTTTAAGGAGAGATGTATTTCCTTTTTTTGGGCACCAATGGCTTCGCTAATTTTCCAAAGTGAAGCGTTTGCATTAAAACGTAATTTCCATTTTGGTTCTGTATTGAGTGTAATCGTTAAATTAGGGATATCCACAGCACTCACTACAGTCGATCGCTCTGCGGGTGAAGCATAATTAATCCGTTCAATTAAATTTATGATTTGTTGTACAATGATATTTCGATTGACTCTTGTTTCAGATCGTTTATTCATTTGAGTAAAATAAACAAATAAAATCAGATGAATGATAATAATAAAACCTAGACCGATTAATAAACCTCGACCCGTAATTTTTGTTGGGAAAACGGTTAATTTAAACATGACTCAATTTTTTGACTTTCGCAGTAAATAAATAGCCCCCTCCTCGCACTGTCTTTATCAGTTCTGGCTTTTTAGGATTGACTTCTATTTTTTGTCGCAGACGACTTACTTGAACATCAATACTTCGATCAAAAGGACCGTACGCACGATGTTGAGTGTAATCTAATAGCCGATCTCTGCTTAACACCTTCATTGGAGAATGAATAAATGCAGTCAATAAAATGTATTCACCTGTACTTAGATCCACTTCAACTTCATCAGGAGCAATTAATTTTCGTGCACTTAAATCTAAAATCCAACCAAGAAATTCCACTCGTTCCGATAAATCTGTTGTTATAGCTAGTTGGGTAAAATTTTGAGTAATTTCTGATGTACGTCGTAAAATTGCTTTTATTCGTGCTACTAATTCACGAGGATTAAATGGTTTAGTCATATAATCATCAGCACCTAATTCAAGGCCGACTATCCGATCTGTATCATCTCCTACTGCTGTTAACATGATGATCGGAATTTTAGTTGTGTTTCGTAGTTTGCGACATAATGTCATACCATCCTCACCTGGCATCATGACATCTAAAATAATCAATTGCACTTCAGTATTGTGCAACACTTCAAATAACTCCACTCCATCCTTAGCGCTTGAAACTTTATAATTATAATCTTTAAGCAATTTCACTAATAAGTTACGAATTTCATAATCATCATCAACTATTAATATATGCGCCTTACTATTCATTTACTACTCTCGCAACGACCGCCTTAAAATCTTCCCAACATTTGTTTTGGGTAAATGATCTCTAAATTCTATCAATTTTGGAATTTTGTAACGGGTTAAATATTGTTTACAAGTGTTGATTATATCATCTTCCGTTAAGCTTGGATCTTTTTTAACTATAAATGCTTTGACTGCTTCTCCAGTTTTTTCATGAGGTACACCTATGACTGCCACTTCTAATACACCTGGATTATGCATAATCGCATCTTCAACTTCATTAGGAAATACATTAAATCCTGAAACGATAATTAAATCTTTTTTACGATCAACAATATATAGGAAACCTTCCTTATCCATAGTAGCAATGTCACCAGTCTTCAACCATCCATCTTTCGAAAACACCTTTTGCGTTTCTTCAGGACTATTCCAATAACCTTGCATAACTTGCGGACCTTTAACACACAATTCACCTGGCACACCGCATTCAACAACTTGATCGTATTCATTACGAATTTGCACATCTGTAGAAGGTACTGGCAAACCAATACTTCCACTGTATTCAGTAATATTTAAAGGATTGATAGTCACTACTGGAGAGGCTTCAGTTAAACCGTAGCCTTCAATTAATGGAAGTTTTGTTAGTTGTTGCCATCGTTCAGCAACGGAACGTTGTGCAGCCATACCACCAGCAATAGCGAATTGTGCTTGAGAAAAATCAACCTCTTTAATTTTAGGATGGTGTAATAAAGCATTAAATAGAGTATTTACTCCTGTTATCGCAGTAAATTTATATTTTTTTAATTCTTTGATAAAACCATTAAGATCTTTTGGATTAGTAATTAATACATTTGCTGCTTCCAGCGCTATGGTTAGCAATAAGTTACCAGTGAGAGAAAAAATATGATACAGTGGTAATGGAGTGATCATGATTTGATGTTCTCCTTTCACTGCATTTTTAGTCCATTCTAAAATCTGTAACACATTCGCAAGCATATTACCATGCGTGAGAATTGCGCCTTTAGAAACACCTGTGGTTCCTCCGGTATATTGTAAAAATGCAATGTCTTCGCGCTTCATTCCTGGTTTTTCATAACGTAATTGCTCACCTTCTCTCAAAGCGTTAGTTAACCAAACAGCACCAGGTAAATTATATCTCGGCACCATTTTCTTCACATATTTGATGACAAAATTCACAACTGCTTTTTTAATGGGTGCATACATGTCACCAACTTCTGTTAAGATAATATGTTCCATCAGTATATCTGGCAATGCATCTTCGAGCGTTTTACCAAAATTACTTAAGATCACAATTGCTTTAGCTGTACAATCATTAAGAACATGTACCAACTCAGCTGAAGTGTATAATGGATTGATATTAACTACAGCACATCCTGCACGTAAAATCCCGAATAATACGATAGGATATTGCAATAAGTTTGGCATCATGATCGCAACACGATCCCCTCTTTTTATTCCACATTTGTTGACTAAGAATGCTGCGAAATCTCGACTTTTTTCTGAAAGTTCTTTGAAAGTTATTTCTGTTCCTAGATTAATAAATGCAGTTTTATTGCCTGCTACCTCACAGCTATGCTCAAGTAAACCAATTAATGAAACATATTTCTCAATATCGATCTCGTTTGCCACCCCTTGTTCATAATGTTTTTGCCAAATACGATCCATAAATACTTCCACATAATGATTGTTGTATAAAGTATAGATAGATTATGGGCTTTTTGTTCAGAATGCAACTGTGTAATATCAATAATTCCTGTTCAATTTCTTAATCGAAGAAGCTTGACAACTTCCTGATTGCACCCTAGTCTTGCAAGGAAAGTTTGCAAAGATAGAGAGCACCATGGCCACAGTTACTGAAAAAATTAACAATACCTTCCAGCTCAAAGGAAGTCTATTTACCATTACAGTTTTACAATTGTTTAACTGCGAGAAAACTGAATTTCAAACACAACTAGAACAAACTCTCAATCAAGCGCCAAAATTTTTTGAAAATGCGCCTGTAGTAATTGATCTTAACGAATTCGATGGTGCAAAAACTCCATTGGATTTTGAAAATATAATAAAAATGATGCGTGAAGCAAAACTTATCCCATTTGGAGTTCGCGGTGGTGATTTGGAAACTCAACGTCAAGCGATTGCCGCAGGGTTAGCGATTTTACATAACTCACCCAATGCAAGTCATATTACTAAAGCATCAGGCAAAAAACTCGGCATTCGAAAAAACCAAGCTGAAGCCACTAAAAATCAAAGCGAAAAAGAAGCTGCAAGTACAATGGTTTGTACCAAAGTCATTACGCAGCCGGTGCGATCAGGTCAACAAATTTACGCAAAAAATTCTGATTTAATTATATTATCTTCTGTCAGTCACGGTGCAGAAATATTAGCTGATGGCCACATTCACGTGTATGGCCCATTACGTGGCCGTGCATTAGCAGGTATTATGGGAAATACTGAAGCTAGAATTTTCTGTCGTTCACTGGAAGCAGATTTAATTTCCGTTGCAGGTCGATATTTAGTAAATGAACAGCTTGAATCTTATAAAGATAGCCACGATCTAAATATTTATCTTGAAGGTGAACAAATTAAAGTTTCTTCGCTTTATTAATTTTTAGTGAGAAATACACTGGCGAAAATTTCAACATAGTATAAAGTCAACATATGCTGGTTTTAATCCCGAAAATTAGTAAACTGCACTGGCTGATCCAACTTCTCTTCCCTTAATAACGCCATGACTTCTTGCAAATCATCACGTTTTTTTCCAGTCACACGCACCTGGTCGCCTTGAATTGAGGCTTGCACTTTAATACTGCTGGCTTTTATGATTTTAGTGATTTTTTTTCCAAGCTCGGTAGATATCCCTTTTTGCACAGTCGCCTCTTGTCGAGATTCAGCCAAATTGCTGTGTATTGCATCAAATTTCAATGACTTTAAATCTAATCCACGCTTGCTCAATCTATTTTGCAGTATTTCTTGCATTTGTTTCACTTGAAACTCATTTGGAGCTGTTAAAATCACTTTATCGTCATTCAATTCAAATTTTGCTCCTGAATCTTTAAAATCAAACCGTGTGGTAATTTCACGATTTGCTTGATCAACCGCATTAGTCAATTCATGATTATCAACTTCTGAAACAACATCAAAGCTAGGCATGAGGCCTCTCCCAAAAGAACAATGATTGCATTTTAAAATTTCTTAATCAAATCCGCAAGATATAGTTCTGCTATTCTACATCTTGTAAAAATATTGTGTTTTTTTTGTAAAACCAGTATCATTTGCATCAAATATCGTTGATTTGAAAGAGGGACTAAATAGTGGCTGAAATTATTGTTTTTACATCTGGAAAAGGTGGTGTGGGAAAAACCACATCAAGCTCATCTTTTGCTATGGGTTTGGCACAACGAGGTTATAAAACTGCTATCATTGATTTTGATATTGGTTTACGAAATTTAGATTTGATTATGGGTTGTGAGCGGCGTGTAGTTTATGACTTTGTTAATGTGATAAATGGTGAAGCAAATTTAAAACAAACGTTGATTAAAGATAAGCGCTGCGAAAATTTATCCATTCTTCCTGCTTCACAAACACGCGATAAAAATGCATTGACGCAAGAAGGCGTTGAAAAAGTTTTGAATGAATTAGCAGAAGAATATGATTATATCATTTGTGATTCACCAGCAGGTATTGAACATGGTGCATTCATGGCGATGTATTTTGCAGATACTGCGATTATTGTTACCAACCCAGAAGTTTCTTCAGTCCGCGATTCGGACAGAATTTTAGGCATTCTTTCTAGCAAATCAAAACGCGCTGAAAATGACCGTGAACCTATCAAAGAACATTTGTTATTAACACGATATTGTGCAGAAAGAGTTGAACGTGGCGATATGTTAAGCATTGAAGATGTTGTGGAAATCTTAGCAATTCCTTTGTTAGGCGTGATTCCAGAATCTAAAGCTGTTTTACGTGCATCTAACAGTGGTAATCCTGTTATTCTTGATTTAGAAAGCAA
The DNA here is from genome assembly GCA_041740675.1 of Gammaproteobacteria bacterium. Classification (GTDB taxonomy): domain Bacteria; phylum Pseudomonadota; class Gammaproteobacteria; order JBGSLN01; family JBGSLN01; genus JBGSLN01. Next base: position 9,707 of record JBGSLN010000127.1, read on the forward strand.
TGCTGGCACAGCTTACGGCGATGCAATTGATCGCTTCTTAGGAAAAAATATTCCTCACAAATTTACCAAAACTGAGAAAAAAGGCTTCTTCAAGCGTATGTTTGGCAAAGAGGAGACTCCAGTATGAGCATTTTTAATATCTTTCGTTCAAAAGAAAGAAGTACTGCATCTATTGCCAAAGAGCGTTTGCAAATTATTGTAGCACATGAACGCAATCAAACACGTAGTCCTGATTACTTATCGGCCTTGCAAAAAGATATTATCGATGTGATTGCAAAATACGTAACTATCGACAAAGAACAAGTACACGTCAGTTTGCAAAATGCAGGTGATTGTTCTGTATTAGAATTAAATATTACGCTACCAGAGCGTGAAAAAGAAAAAGAATTAGTAGAGGCTTGATTGTATCATCATCACTCTACTGAAAAAAAACCTATCGCTCTACCTATAGGCAAAGTTGTTTGCGTAGGGCGAAATTATTTAGATCATATTCGCGAATTAAAGAATGAAAATTCTGAAAATCCACTCATTTTTATCAAGCCTTCTACCAGTTTATGTGCATTAACAGATCCAATTGTGATTCCAAATTATTCCAACGATTGCCAACATGAAATTGAATTAGCCGTTTTAATTCTATCTCGAATTTCCAAAACATCTATTGAACACATAACAAATTGCATTTGGGGTTATGGCATTGCACTTGATTTAACCTTGCGAGACATTCAATCCCAGTCAAAACAAAAAGGTTTGCCTTGGGAAATGGCAAAAGCATTTGATAAAGCTTGCCCTATTTCAGAATTTATTCCTGCAAGCCATATTGTTGATCCACAAAATTTGGAATTATCTCTAAGTGTGAATGGTCAAATACGGCAACAAGGTAATACACAACAAATGATTCATAAAATAAATGAATTAATTGCATATATTTCAAATTATTTTACCTTACTGCCTGGTGACGTTGTATTAACAGGTACACCTGCGGGTGTTGGACCTTTAATAGCAGGAGATGTTGTTGCATGCACCTTGGCTGAACTTTTGCAAGTTCAGACAGTTTGTGTTTAGCAGGTTTGCTAGGGATATGCTTCCCTTCATGACAAACAAAAAATTATTATAAACCCTAAATTTTACATGGCCGAAGCTATCCTACTCCAACTGATGCGAGAATAATTGTTATATCCAAAGTGAGTAATATAATTATGTGAAATCTTTGGCATTAATAAATGCGTGCAATTTAAGTCTCCCTCAATAATTTGCAATGGCGTTCGTTGTAATTTTCCATATTTACCAAAATTAATATTATATGCACCACCTCCATGTTTTAACTCAAACAACCGTTTATGTTCGCAAGCAAGCCGTTTAATATTTTCTAAAAAAACCAACCTTTTTTCATAGATTCGATGGCTGCTTAGTTCATTCAGATAATAGTTTTCAAAGTAGCAAACAAATTTTTCGTAACTAATTTCGATAGTAGATGTATTGATTATTTCTCTCATGGAATTCCCTCCCAGTTAAAACGAGAGCAGCAGAGGAACTTTATAGAACTGGCTTCACCCCCTGTAAATTCAGTTCTATTTCCTATTTCAATATTTAGTGTATTTATGTCTCAGTATGCTCTCTTGACCCATAAAATTATATTAACATAACTTCTGTTGAGGTTTTGTGCGAGATTCACCATCCATAAAGTGCGTTATTGTCAGTTCAATAATAGTAAGAATAAGCCTTGTTAAACTAAAAAGACTTTGTATAATCAATTGATGCCTATACTAATCAAACAGACTGCAAATCAAACATTATTAGAAGAAATTTTGAATGCCTCGATTCATGGTATCGGTGTATTATTGGGTATTATCGGTTTAACTTTGCTAATAAAACATGATGAATTGCACGGCAATAGTGAACTGTTGATAAGCGTTATCATTTATGGTTGTACCTTAATTTTAATGTATGGCATTTCGATGCTGTATCACTTGATTCAAACACCAATGGCTAAATCAACATTCCGCATATTTGATCACAGTGCTATCTATTTATTAATTGCGGGTACTTATACACCATTCACTTTAATCAGCATTGGTGGCGTATGGGGGTGGTCATTATTTGTGATAGTTTGGTGCCTAGCACTCACTGGAGTATTTTATAAAATATTTTTTATGGGTAGATGGCCAAGTTTTTCTATTGGTTTGTATATTTGCATGGGCTGGCTAGCACTCATTGCAATTAGACCTGTATTTCACGATTTACCCTTTCAAGCTATTGAATGGATATTTGCAGGTGGTGCCTGTTATACCTTCGGTGTTATTTTTTTCATGCTGGATCATAAATTTCATTTCTTTCATGCACTCTGGCATTTATGCGTACTCGCTGGTAGTGCTTGCCATTTTTATGCCGTATTGTATTATGTGAAAACTTAACTATCTTTAAATTTATTATTTTAGGGAAAGCTCATGAAAAAGAGAAATGCCTTTTATGCGCAGTCAGGTGGTGTTACTTCAGTTATCAATGTCTCTGCTTGCGCTTTAATCGAAACTGCCCGTAAGCATAAAGATAAAATTGGTAAAGTCTATGCTGGTCGCAATGGCATTATTGGAGCACTTACAGAAGATTTAATTGATACCAGCAAAGAGAGTGCAAAATCAATTGCTGCACTTAGACACACGCCTGCCGGCGCATTTGGATCTTGCCGCTATAAATTAAAAGGTTTGGAAGAGAATCGTCGCGAATACGAGCGTTTAATCGAAGTATTTGCTGCGCATGATATAGGCTATTTTTTCTATAATGGTGGCGGAGATTCTCAAGACACTGCAAATAAAGTTTCACAATTATCTGATAAATTAGGTTATCACATCACCTGCATTGGGATTCCAAAAACAGTTGATAATGATCTGCCTTTTACTGACAACTGCCCTGGCTTTGGTTCCGTTGCAAAATATGTGGCTGTCAGTATTCGCGAAGCGGGTTTTGATGTGGCATCGATGGCAGCGACTTCTACTAAAGTATTTATCATGGAAGTAATGGGGCGTCATGCGGGTTGGATTGCTGCTGCTGGTGGATTGGCTGCAGAAAAAGACGGCGATGCACCGCAAATTATTTTATTTCCTGAAATAACTTTTGATCCTGAAAAATTTTTAAAGAAAGTAGATCAAACTGTGAAAAAATTTGGTTATTGCGCAATCGTATTATCTGAAGGCGTCAAAAATCTTGAAGGGAAATTTTTAAGTGATGCGGGTTTGAAAGATGCATTTGGTCATACCCAATTAGGAGGTTCAGCTCCTGTAGTTGCACAACTCATTAAATCAAGTTTAGGTTATAAATACCATTGGGCTGTAGCGGATTATTTACAACGCTCTGCTCGTCATATTGCTTCAAAGACAGATGTTGAACAAGCTTATGCAATGGGTAAAGCGGCCGTAGAATTTGCTATTGCAGGCAAAAATGCTGTGATGCCTATCATTGTGCGTAAACCTGGAAAAAAATACACGTGGACAGTTGGTGAAGTTGCTTTATCGAAAGTTGCAAATGTTGAAAAGAAAATGCCAAGAAATTTTATTACTAAAGATGGTTTTCATATTACTAATCCTTGTCGCGAATATTTAGCACCTTTAATTCAAGGTGAAGACTACCCTCCTTACAAAAATGGTTTACCACAATATGTGACTTTGAAAAATGTAGCCGTGCCTAAAAAATTGAAAGGGAAATTCGCAATTTAAATGTCTATTACCTCTACACGAATGACAGTTTCAGGCGAGTTGCATTTGTCTTGAATGCGTGACGTAAGAACACCTTGATAAACAGGATAGTGTACTACCCTGTATATGAAGGTGGCTCCTGGCTCGCGAGTTAAATAAGTGTGACCGCTCTGTTAATTGTAACCATATCCAATGAGCCTTCACTCTCATTTATTATTTCATTTTTTCTAGTTTTCTCGTTACTTACGTGCCATAATTCTTGATAAATTTCATCAGCATCTCTAAAAGTAAATTCATCAATAATCGCTTTTACAATAGGCAATTTCAGGTAACATTCAGATAAATTATTACTTAAACTGGTATTTTCCGTTGTTTTTGAAGCAATAATACATTCACCATTGGATGGTGCGAGTTCAGGAGAAATATTAAAAAAATTACGTACGTCCTTCTCCCAACCGGTATAGTTATAAACTGGCATTTTGATGGTTTTACCCGAGTTGAAACCAGCCAAAGCTAAAACCCCTGCTACATCACACACATTATCTCTAGCATATTTTTCTATATTTACTTTCTTATGATCATAAAAAACACCTCCAACAAATAAAAGGATTCCATCTGAACTCAATAAGCTATTTGCAATATTAAATGCTTCATAAAAATCAAAGTCACTCGTGGGGACACAAGAAAAATAAATAAAATCAAATTTTTTGTTATTAAAAATACTCATATGCTGACGAGAAGTAAAATCAGCAACTAAATCGGGTGATTGTTTTGAATCAAAATTCACTGTATAAATGTATTCTTCAATGGGTCGATTGAGTTTAATATTTCTATTATTTAGCTTATATTGTATGCGATTTAATTCTTCCTTTGTGCCACCTAAGGACAATACGCGGCAAGCAACATCTTCAATTGCCCTATTTATAAATTCACTATTTTCATCTTGAGAATCTAATGAAGATGTAGAAGAAGTTATTCTTGAATAAGAAGACTCCTCATATGTAATCATGTAATATACCTTTTAGTTTGATAATGCAGTCATTACTGTCAATGCCTAAGTAGTAATAAAACTATATTAAGTAAATTTGTAAATTGAGTGATTCAAACAGTGAAACAACTTGATAAAGAACAAGAAAATTAAATTTCCCTCGACATTCTTTTTGAGCCGACTGTCCTGTAGTAGTTCATGACAGTTTAATCGGTTATCCTTAATACAAGCTTAAAGGATAATCCGTATACGGATATAGAAGTAATGGTTTGGGACGGGCGCGGATTTTATTATGGTTAAATTTTCAAGATTTATGAATTTGATTTTTTATCTTTTTTATATTATTCTTACTATATATAGTAAGAATTTGAGATAATTATGGGTACTCTAGTAAAAAAAATCTCTTCCAAAAAAGTTAAAGTGGAAAAACCTGCTTCAAAAAGTAAAATAATTAGGGGTGCTTCTAAATCAAACAGAATCACCACAAAAGGTCAGGTTACAATCCCACAAAATATCCGTGAAATAAAAGGGTTTTTACCCAATACAGATGTAGAGTTTATTATTGAAAATGATCGAGTGTACATTGAAAAAACCAGTGGAAGTAAACTTAGTCGCGGTCAACAAATTGTGCAACATTTAAAAGGTCGTTGTAAAACAAGAATGACAACAGAGGATTTAATGAAGTTAACAAGAGGAGAATAAGGATGTCAGGAGTATTAGTAGATTCTAATATCATTATCGATATAGTAACAGAAAATGAATCTTGGTTTAAATGGTCAGCTTTACAAATTGAAAAATTGAGTGAGCAATATCAATTATTTATTAATCCGATTATTTATGCCGAAATTTCAATTCCTTTTGAAACAATTGAAGAAGTAGAAACATTAATCCCAGAGAATTATTTTATAAGCTTACCAATAACTAAAGAAGTTTGTTTTTTATCTGGAAAAGCATTTCGAACATATAGAAAAAACGGCGGAACAAAAAAATCGCCACTACCTGATTTTTTTATTGGAGCACATGCTGCAATCTTAAATCTAAAATTACTTACTCGTGACACTGATCGCTATGCAACATATTTTCCAATTGTTGAGTTGGTTTGTCCTAAATAAAAGTATTATTTTCCTAAAAGTCTATGCGCTGCATAATATCCCCCGCCAATGAAAGCATGATCAGGGTTTTGCAAAACACCCAGAGGAAACTCACCTCGCTGTCTCCAATAAGATGGGGAGGATTCAAGTCCATCATAAAATTCAGAACAATCGAATAATTTTAAGTGTTTTAATACCACACCACCGGTAATCCAAATACCCGCATCAGGCATAAAAGATAATTGCAAAGTTCCGATAAAAAGCCCTAAATACCAAGCTAAGATCTGTCGAGTCTCATCAGCCCCACCCTCAACCATTTGTTTGCCTAATTCTTCCGGTGTAATATGAGTATGATCGCTTTTCACAAACTTATGTAACAATACACAACCACGACCGGATAAAATATTTTCATAACTCAATAACTTATCTTCGCCTAAAACTCCATCCAAACGCATAAACTTAATTAATTCAACATGACGTTTTAAGTGATCCCCATCTGCTGAAGGCGGCATTGATATACCTGTGTATCCAACTTCATTGGTGCCTAACCAAAAATCACCACTGGGAAATAACACGCCATCTTTCATACCCAAACCTGTACCCACACCACATGCGATTCTGCGACCATATGGATGTATGTGTCCTTGATTGAGAATTCTCACATTATTTTGACCCTGCATGTAAGACTCAGTGAAAGTTGCACACACAACCGGTGCATAATCATGGATAATTGCTGCCTTGGGCCATTTTTTTTCTGCCATCAATCGAGCAAAATCCATTTTATAAGGATAACCCGCTTCATGGTAAAGTTCAGTTCCATTATATTCACCCGATGCGCCTATACAAATCGCATCTGCAACTTTATGCCGAAGATCTAACCCTGTTTCAATGTGATCAACTAATTCATCAAGAGAACGACATTCTGAATTATTGATTGCATATCGACGAACACATTCAAAATGATTTGCCTCATTATTATAAGTCACAATCGCTGCAGCGCTTTTAGTAGCTCCTAAATCCCAAGTAATAAATACTTTTTCCTGCATGAATTATGCTCCTTCAATTTCAGGTCTATTTTCTGGTCTTCTTGAAACACCTATATCACGCAATGCAATGCCTTTTCGAATATTATTTTCAATCGATTCAAGTGAAATACCTTTGGTTTCCGGTACCCAAATAAAACTTATAATAAGACCTACCACACAAACTATCCCATAAATTACAAAGGTATTGCTCGCACCCAATTTTGCCAATAAGCTCAAAAACGTGGTGGAAACTACAAAATTCCAAAACCAACTGGTTGCAACTACAAAGCTCATTGCTGAACCACGAAATTCTAATGGAAATATTTCAGCCGTGATGACCCATAATAATGCGCCTAAACTGAAAGCAAAGCTGATGATATAAACAAATACACTGGC
>JBGSLN010000128.1:0-4966 GCA_041740675.1 Gammaproteobacteria bacterium
CAACCTGTAATGCAATTTTTAGCAGCATTTCCTGCCAATTTATTATTCCCAGTGATGGTATTCTTAATTCTTAAATACCACTTTAATTTCCAGCTTTGGTCTATACCATTAATGCTGATAGGATCTCAGTGGTATGTTGCCTTTAATGTGATTGCAGGTACCATCGCCATTCCTAAAGAATTTCATTTGGTGGCAGAAAATTTTAATACTCGCGGTTGGTTACGTTGGAAAAGAATAATACTTCCTGCTATCTTCCCTTATTATGTTACTGGGGCAATCACTGCTGTCGGTAATGCCTGGAACGTTAGTATTGTTGCTGAAGTAGTAAGTTGGGGCAGCAAAACAATGACTGCTACTGGCGTTGGTTCATATATTGCGAAAGCATCCTCAAATGGCAGTAACCCAAAACTAGCTTTGGGGATTATGGTCATTTGCGTTTATGTTTTAGTGTTAAATCGAATTTTTTGGCGGCCTTTGTATGAATATGCTGAGAGGCGTTTTAAAATGGATTAAATATACCTTTTATATTTCAAGTTGTAGCGTTATTGTAGCACTCATAAATGTAAGTTTAGAGGAACGATAGACAAAATAGCTTTTTCCCGTACTCCCTTCGCTCCTAGGGGCTACATTTTATTTCATGTAACTTGAATTGCTGTGGGTATCTTATACCTTTGCCGGAGATGTTTTGTAGTGCTAGAAGAAAAAACTTCCAATATAATTTTGGACATTAAAAATGTTAATAAATCTTTCAAAAAAGATAAACGGCAAGAATTATTAGTTTTGAAAGATATTAATTTCACTATGTATGAAGGGGAAATTGTGGCACTGCTGGGAAAATCAGGCTCAGGCAAATCAACCTTATTGCGGCTAATTGCTGGATTATTGAATCCGACGTGCGGTGAAATTTTTTACTGTAATAAAATGGTGCGCGGCCCAGTGCAGGGCATTTCGATGGTGTTCCAGCAATTTGCCTTAATGCCTTGGTTGACGGTGTTTCAGAATGTGGAGCTCGGCTTAGAAGCGTTGGGCGTGCCGCGTGAAGAACGACGTGAGCGCACGCTAAAAGCCATTGATACTATCGGATTGGACGGGTTTGAATCAGCATATCCAAGAGAACTTTCCGGGGGATGCGGCAGCGGGTCGGCTTTGCCCGTGCCCTAGTCGTTAATCCGAATTTGTTACTAATGGACGAGCCTTTCTCCGCGTTGGATGTGTTGACTGCCGAAAACTTAATCAGCGACTTATTAAATTTATGGCAAGAGAAAAAAACCAATACCAAAGGCATATTGTTTGTCACGCATGATATTGAAGAGGCTGCTTGGCTTGCCGATAAAATTTTAATTTTTGGCAGTGACCCTGGCTATATTCGTGCTGAAATTAAAGTGGACATGCCACATCCGCGTACGGAAAATGACATGGAATTCCGCAAACTGGTCGATCACATTTACACGCTCATGACAACAAAACCGAATGTTGAGGAACAGCGGGTGACGCAATACCGTCCTAAGGCCATCGGCCTTGGTTACCGTTTGCCGGATGTTGAACCAGGTGTTTTAACAGGTATTTTAGAATATATTTATGAAGCGCATGAAGGCCACTGTGACCTGCCTGAATTGGCAGATGAGAATTATCTGGATGCCGATGAATTATTTGCCATTACGGAAATTCTCGAAATTTTGGGTTTTGCCCGCACTTTAAAGGGCGATATTGAGATGACAAAGCAAGGCAAGGCTTTTGTTCAAGCGGATATCTTGCAGAAAAAAGAAATTTTCGCCGCGCATCTTAAAAATGTGCCGTTGGCGCGGCGGATTCGGCAAATTCTGGATGAACGGCATAATCACAAAGCCTCGCGATCCCGCTTTCTGAGTGAATTAGAAGATTTTTTAAGTGAAGATGAAGCGGAACGGGTGCTCAACACGGCCATCGACTGGGGACGTTATGCTGAAATTTTCGCCTATGATAGTAATACGAAAATGCTGAGTTTGGAGAATCCGGATTAATGGCCGTGGGTGTTGACGATGGCGGGTTGATTTTTGTTTTCTAAGCCATTCTGCAAGCATTGAAAGCCTTAGGAATCGCATTGAGTGTTCCATAAATGACAATGCGATACTTTTAGTAAATAAATCCAATATTAAATTTAATTAGGGACGGATTATATATTGTGGATCAACTAGTACTTTCTCCTTATGGGAAAATTTTTTACTATGAATGGAAATTAGATCCGAGCAGAAGTGATTACAATATTGTATTTGATCAAACTTTCAAGTATTTTCTTGATATTGAAAGATTAAATAAGACGATAGCAAGATTTGTCGCAGATCATTTGCTGTTAAATAGTCACTTAATTGAAGATCAAGAAGAAATTTTTTGGGCAGAAAATGATAAAATAGTTGGCGTTGTTCGGTAACCCTTTCAATGTTATGATTTCAGATAATAACCTACGGAAAGTATTTTATAAAAATGGAGCATTTATGCCTTACAAATATAATCAGTCACACCGACACCACATTCCAAAATCGGCTAGTAAAACGAGAGATTGGCCTAGCTATAATAAATCATTAAAACGCCGAGGTGATATTACAGTCTGGTTATCGGAGGATGTTATTGCCCAATGGTATGAATCCGAACGAGTGTATGATGGTACAGGTGCACCCAAGCTTTATACTGACTTAGCAATCCTCACCGTGCATGAAATCCGCCAAGTGTTTAAATTGCCATTGCGGCAATGTGAGGGGTTTGTGAATTCATTGTTTGCCATGATGAAACTAGAGCTACGTTGTCCGAGTTTTAGTACGTTATCAACTCGTTTAAAAGCACTCAGTTTGAAATGCCCTTTTTATAGGAAAGCACACCAATATGCCAATGACATTAAGGCCATCGCCATCGATTCAACGGGTCTGAAATGTTATGGGCATGATGAATGGCATGAGCTAAACTATCCATCAAGCCGCAAAAAAAGCTGGAAAAAACTGCATATTTCAGTCGATCAGCACCATATTATTCATACCAGTGAACTAACTGATCGATTAACGCAAGATCCAAGTGTTGTTGATAATCTTGTGAAACCAATCCATGAAAAAGTTAAACAGATAAGTGGCGATAGCGCCTATGATACCAACCCAACTTATCATACGTTGGCACAATATTTCCCATCGGCAGACATTGTTATCTCGCCACAGAAAGATGCAACCGCCCATAAAGGAAATGAATTTTTTCGCAACAGGAATATCTTAGAAATTGAATATCATGGTCGGATGGGCTGGCAGAAACGGCGAAATTATGGACGGAGAAATAACTCGGAGCTGGCGATCCAACGGTACAAGCGAATTCTTGGAAATAAACTTCATGCCAGGGAATTCGAACGACAAAAACAAGAAGCAATTATCGGTTGCAGCGCCCTTAATAAAATGATGAGCATCACGTTAGAAGAGATCCGTCCAATTTCTTAAATTTACAGTCATGTTAAAGCTGTATGGGGTTGTAAAACAATGCCATAGCAAGTTGATCGTCTCTACAAATAGTTAGACATTTACTACTTAATACACTTAATAAATACGGTCTGTTTTTTATTATATCTAACAAAATAGCATGGCTATCAATAATAATATTTCTGCCACCTGATGTACCTTGAGATAAACATTGCAGCAACATTAATTTTGGAGGGCCTATCTGAATAAGTTTATTTCCTAAGTTATATATTCCATCCAAAAATGTTCCATCTGTGTGAGGAGAAAAGTAGTCTGTTGAAATTCCTTTGTATTCATTTTTAAAATTTAACCATTCTTTTGCTATAGATTCTTGCTCACAAACCACTCCATCGGCATTGGCACGAACATGCGCTTGTAGTGTTCCAAACAATTTTGAAAATTTTAAAAAACTTTTTAATTCATTATTTTCTAAATTGAGCACAGTAAATCCATGTTGTTTCACTTCTTGAAATGTCTGCTGTATTATTTCTTGATTACCTATATTAGTCATTGGTATTTTCCTCTATCAATTTAATACCTTAGAAAGATTAGCTACAAATAAAGACTAATGAGCATTTTTTATAAACTCTTATCCATCATGCCCTAGTGATTTTTTGTCATTGGATACAATGATGAATTTTATATATCCATTTCTATTGCTATTGTCATATCTAGCTATTTTTAAGTTATCTAGAGGTTTACTATATCCCATACAAATGAATAAAATATTCATTTGAATACTTTATTCATTTATTTTAATTTTTTGTGGTGTATCAAATAAATTTAAGGCGTCTAATTTTAACAACAACTGTGAAAAAGTTTTGACGTGATATTTTTTAATGAGTTTCGCTTTACAACGTGACAAAGTTGGTTGCGATATATATAAGCTTTCAGGCAAATCAGACTGTTTTACACCTTCATACAGACGGTATAACATAGCGAATTCATTAAAATTTAATTTGTGCTTTTTTACGGTTTTAGAAAACTCGAATATTTCATGTAAATTGTCAATTGATAAATACATCGTTCTCTTCTCCTATTATTTTTTTTATTTGACCGTATTATTATGACTGCTCCGTTTTGTTATTCACTCAGTTATAGTAAATATCCAAATGACTATCAATTTTCTATCACATGTATCAAAGTGATTTTTTGTTAAATAAGTCAAAACTATTGCAAAGATATTTATTCAATTGCTGATTGCATTCATATAAATAACAGAAATTTTCCTTAATGTGTTTAAAATTACGTATATAATCTGGGAAAAAACATAAGAAAAATGGTGTTTCAACTGTGATTATATTTTCATTTTTAATGTTAATTAATTTATTATGAGAAGTAGTTTGAAATGTGGATGTATCCATTTTTTGCCTTTTATAAACTAAAAACTAAACTGCGTTTAATCTCCCAGAGGCTGCAACAATGCCAAGCCTTGCATTCATGATGTATGTTACTAATTACCATGAAGACTCCAAAAACTACTTACACCTCCTTATAAA
>JBGSLN010000129.1:0-11622 GCA_041740675.1 Gammaproteobacteria bacterium
GATTGGTAGATCTACCTGGTTATGGTTATGCTAAAGTTTCTCGGGAAATTAAGCAGCGATGGGAGAAAACTTTAGGTGAATATTTAGAATCACGTCGAAGTTTAAAAGGTCTTATATTATTGATGGATATTCGTCATCCACTAAAAGAATTCGATATAATGATGGCTGATTGGTCTAGTCATTATGCAATTCCCACCCATATTTTATTAACTAAAGCTGATAAGCTTAGCCGAAATCAAGCTGCAAGTACCTTAGCCAAAGTAAAAAAAGAATTAAACGCATATAACAATATTTCGATTCAAACATTCTCCTCTTTATCAAAAGCAGGTTTGCTTGATCTAGAACATAAAATTGCAAGTTGGCTAAAAATATAGAGTATTTTATGCAAGAAATAGCATATAAACACATTGGCATCACAATAGTAACTATGGTAGGAGCAACCATTTGCGCGAATGAAATTATACGTTTAGCATTGTTAAAAAACTCTAACGGAGCACATCCTGAGATAACAATGCATGCATTACCCTTCAAATACTATAAGTCTGCTGTTACTACAAAAAATTGGGGTTATATTGCTGAACTTATCCTAGAGTCGATAAATAAAATAAAAGCGGCTGGTGCCGATTTCGTTATTATTCCATCTAATACCCCTCACTATGCTATACGTTCTATACAACAGCACTCTCCTTTGCCGGTGTTAAATTTGATTCAGCTGGTTGTTGAAGAATGTAAGAAACAGAACTACTCAAGTGCTACTGTGCTTGGAACTATAGCTACTATGCAAGATGGACTCTATAGTAATGCTTTAGTAAATGCTGGAGTAAAACCTATCATTCCACCTCAAAATCTTTGTAATAAAATCAATAGATTAATCATGGATCAAATTATTCCTTCGACTATCGATTTTCGATTTGTTGAAGATGTTGGGAGTGATGTTCGTTTACTAAAAAGCGATGTCGCTATTTTGGGGTGTACGGAATTACCTCAAGTTTATAATTCTACAACTTTAAAAATGCCTGTACTCGATACTACTTATATATTGGCAAAGTCTGCTCTCGATTTTGCCACACAAAAAAAACCCTGAGCCATATTAAAGAGGGTGGGGGTAACAGCTCAGGGCAAAAACCTACTTGGGTTGAGGTCTCCAAGTTTTCCCGTCTATTACGGAGAGAAAATGTACGGGAATATATTTACTCTTTTGTTGATCTATAGTATAGCCTATTTGTTTAAAAAAAACACAGAAACTTGTAAATTTTTTGCTTTCCCTAATTTGTTGAAAGTATAATCATTTTACTGTACGATCTTGAAAATTTTGGGAAAACCTGTGAGAGGGCACCGTGGCAAAAAGCGTATTCTATTTTTCCAAAAACAAACTCTCAATGACCCCCTTAAATCGTTGGGATTTAGTAGCGCTCATTTTAATTTTATCGATTATTTCACTCATTGCTTTTGGCGCTCGTGAAATGGCTACGCCTTATGTGATAGGGCAATCTATTCCTATTTCTTTAGATCCCAGTTATCTGCTCTATTATGCATTGCGTAGTGTATTAAGAATGTTTTTTGCATTGTGTCTTTCTTTTTTATTCACATTTACTATTGGAACCTGGGCCGCTAAAAGCCATCGCGCCGGAAAAATTATTATTCCTATTATTGATATTATGCAATCAATCCCTATTCTTGGATTTTTATCCATTAGTGTGATGGGATTTATAGCTTTATTTCACGGCAGTATGTTAGGCCCGGAATGCGCAGCCATTTTTTTGATTTTTACTTCTCAAGTTTGGAATATGGCCTTAAGCTTTTATCAATCGCTACGCACAGTTCCTAGTGATTTAATTGAAGTATCTCATATGTATCATCTTTCTGGTTGGCAACGTTTTTGGCGAATTGAAGTTCCTTTTGCTATGCCCGCTTTATTATGGAACACCATAATGTCAATATCAGGATGTTGGTTTTTCGTTGTTGCATCAGAAGCTATTTCCGTTGCTAATCAAAATATCACTCTGCCCGGAATAGGGTCTTACATAGCTCTTGCAATTAGTAGAGCAAGTGCCACTGGTGTTATATTCGCGATTATTGCCATGTTATTAGTGATCTTAATTTACGATCAATTATTTTTTAGGCCATTAGTAGTTTGGGCAGAAAAATTTAAATTAGATGCAAATTCATCAGAAAATATTTCTCGCACTTGGGTGATTAATTTATTGCAACGAACCCAGGCATTAAAATTACTAAGTAAATTCTTTTCACCTGCTTTAGAAAGTTTTACAAATTTGTCATTTCTAAGCCGCTCAAAGTTAGTCGAAAAAGAAATTAATCCAAAATTCAATACTATCACAAACATAATATGGTATGGTGCAGTGACAATCATTGTTATCGCTTCTGCACTATTTTTGGGATATTTTATTCTGGAAAATATCCCTCTACCTGAAATAGGCAGAGTATTTTTATATGGTTTAGCCACAGGAGGCCGTGTTGTTGCGGCAATTATATTTTGTACTTTATTCTGGGTACCTGTTAGTGTCTGGATTGGATTAAGACCCCGCATTGCCGCTGTAATGCAACCTGTCATGCAATTCTTAGCATCATTTCCTGCTAATTTACTGTTTCCAGTCATGGTATTCTTAATCGTAAAATATTCTTTAAACTTTCAACTTTGGGCAACGCCACTAATGATTTTAGGATCACAATGGTATGTTGCCTTTAATGTAATTGCAGGCACAATTGCCATTCCAAAAGAATTTCATTTGGTGGCGGAAAATTTCAATACTCGTGGTTGGTTACGTTGGAAAAGAATCATTATTCCTGCTATTTTTCCTTATTATGTTACAGGTGCGATCACAGCAGTCGGTAATGCTTGGAACGTAAGTATTGTAGCTGAAGTGGTAAGCTGGGGTAACAAAACCTTGACAGCTACTGGAGTTGGGTCATATATTGCAGAAGCATCATCGAAAGGTAGTTTTCCAGAACTAGCTTTGGGAATTACAGTCATATGTGTTTATGTGTTAGTATTAAATCGCATTTTTTGGCGGCCTTTGTATGAGTACGCTGAAAGACGTTTTCGAATGGAATAGGTATAGGTGTAGCAATGCTAGAAGAAAAATCTTCCAACATTATTTTAGATATTAAAAGCGTTGATAAATCTTTTAAAAAAGATAAGCGTCAAGAATTATTAGTGTTAAAAGATATTAACTTCACTATGTATGAGGGTGAAATTGTTGCGTTGCTCGGCAAATCAGGTTCTGGTAAATCAACTTTATTGCGCTTAATTGCTGGGTTATTAAATTCAACTCGCGGTGAAATTTTTTATCGTAATAAACTGGTGCGAGGCCCTGCACATGGTATTTCTATGGTATTTCAACAATTTGCACTAATGCCTTGGCTAACTGTTTTTCAAAATGTGGAACTTGGATTGGAAGCCTTAGGTGTACCTCGAGAAGAACGTCGTGAAAGAACCTTAAAAGCAATTGATATGATTGGTTTAGATGGTTTCGAGTCCGCTTATCCTAGAGAATTATCGGGTGGGATGCGGCAACGAGTAGGTTTTGCTAGGGCTCTAGTTGTCAATCCTGATTTATTATTAATGGATGAACCTTTTTCTGCACTTGATGTATTAACTGCAGAAAACTTATTAAGTGACTTACTTAATCTATGGCAAGAGAAAAAAACAAATACTAAAGGAATTTTATTTGTTACTCATGATATTGAAGAAGCAGCTTGGGTTGCAGATAAAATTTTAATTTTTGGTAGTGATCCTGGTTATGTTCGTGCAGAAATAAAAGTGGACATGCCGCACCCTCGTACTGAAAACGATGAAGAATTCCGAAAGTTAGTTGATCATATTTATACTTTAATGACTACCAAACCAGATGTAGATGAAAAGCGAGTCACTGAATATCGTCCTAAAGCTATTGGATTAGGCTATCGCTTACCTGATGTAGAACCTGGAGTGCTGACCGGTATTTTAGAATTTATATATGAAGAACATGATGGCCGCTGTGATTTGCCGGTATTAGCAGATGAAAATTATTTGGATGCTGATGAATTGTTTGCGATCACTGAAATTTTAGAAATCCTTGGTTTTGCTCGTGTCCAAAAGGGCGACATTGAAATGACCAAACAAGGCAAAGCTTTCACACAAGCAGACATCTTAAAGAAGAAAGAAATTTTTGCAACTCAGCTCTTGAAAAATGTTCCTCTAGCTCGTCGCATTCGTAGAGTATTAGATGAACGCCATAATCATAAAGCATCCCGCGCTCGCTTCTTAAGTGAGTTAGAAGATCATCTTAGTGAAAGCGAAGCTGAACGAGTACTCACTACTGCTATTGACTGGGGTCGCTATGCAGAAATATTTGCATATGATAGTAACACTGACACCTTGAGCTTAGAAAATCCGAATTAGTCATAGCGAAGCTAATATGGGTGTTACCCCAACACTTTAAAGTCAACAAACTCCTCAAAAACAATTGTTTCGATGATGACATGATCGACTCTAGCTAATTCAGGTCCTTGATGCAACCAATCAACAAAAAGTTTTAATATTTGAATTTCAGCAGTGGCCTTGACTTCCACACTACCATTCGGTAAATTTTTCACCCAACCTTTTATTCCTAATTCTTGAGCTTTTTTATGAGTGTTAGCACGAAACCAAACACCTTGAACTTTACCCATCACGATACAATGTACGCTTTCTTTTTTTACCTTCATGATATTTGTTTCGCTAAACTTTCTACCGTTTGTTCACCATACAATGTTTTTACCAATTTTCCAGCTGGATTAATGATAAGCGTCGCAGGTAGTCCAGCTAAATTATTTACACCTAATGTTGCACTCGGATCATATTTTAATGTACTGAATTGAATATTCATTTTTTTAATCAATGCAACTAATTGAACGTCTGATACGTGATCATAACTTACACCAAACACTTGTACTTTGTTTTTATATTCTTTTGCAAATGCATTGAGTGAAGATATTTCTTGATAACAGGGTTTGCACCAACTCGCCCAAAAATTGATAAAAACCCATTTTCCAGCTAATGACGTTAATGAAATTTCTGTGCCATTTTGCTCAGTAAAAATTATTGCTTGTGCTTTTATCGGCGGCTGTTGTTGGCAGCCAGTTAATATGATTGCCGTTAGCAATATTCCACAAAGTAGCCATTTTTTCATTTTAATCCCCCTTTGTTGTATATTTGATTATGAGTATTTTTGAATTAACGCAAAATCATGCGCCATTTCGTTAGGATTATGCGGCATTGAAAAAATAGCTGATAATTTTCCGGCTGGATTTATCAGTAAAATTGCGCCACTATGATCAATATTATAATTTTCATCGCCATTTTTTATTTGCGTTTTGATATATAACACATTTAAATTCTTAGCAAGCAAATCAATTTTTTCTTGCAAACCTGTTAGACCAACAAAATTTGGATTGTATCCCGATACATAGATATTTAGCCTGTTGACCGTATCTCGTTGAGGGTCTACAGAAATCATAATTACTTGCGGAGCCTTGATATTTCTTTGTTGCAAGATAACAGTCATATTTTTCAATGCAGCCATTGTAGTTGGGCAGATATAACCACAATTGGTAAAACCAAAAAAAATCATACTCCAATGACCTATTAAATTTTGATTGGTGTAGCTTTGGTTTTTATTATCAGTCAAGTTGAAATTTGTAAGTTGTCTTGCTTCAGGTAGCACCGTTGCTGTTATCAATTGCTTTGGATAATTTCTCCGAACTTGTTGCCTTTGATAACTTGAATAAGCTCCAAAGCCGATTGCGAGAATTACTACAATGCTAATGACTGCTCTTAACGGTTTATTCATTTTTTCTCCGAATATTTAGAGTCTGTCGACATTTCCACTATGCCGTCCATTTCTATCTCGACCTCGCAAAAAGTCAACAGACCCTACTGTAATTGCATTGAGATTTGTATTTAATAAAGTATGAAAAAATAATGATCCACTAACAACACTACAAACAAAACCATCAAATACCAAATTGAAAAACGAAAAGTTTTCATTGCATCTAATTTTCTTGGATTATATTTTAACTTATATGCCAGATATAAAAATATGCTATTCAGACTTAATGCACCCACTAAATAAATCAAACCACTCATGCCAACAACAAAAGGTAATAAGCCAACAACAAATAATAATATTGTATACAAAAGAATATTTAACTTAGTATATTCGACACCGTGTGTGACAGGTAACATTGGAATATTGGCTTTTTCATACTCTTTTAGACGATGAATAGCTAACGCCCAAAAATGAGGCGGAGTCCAAACAAATATGATCAAAAACAGTAATAGGCTATTTGGATCCAAATGATTAGTCACTGCAACCCAACCTAATACTGGTGGCATTGCACCAGACGCTCCTCCAATTACAATGTTTTGTGATGTTGCATGCTTTAAAAAAACAGTATAAATCACTGCATAACCAATAAAAGTTAAAAAAGTCAATAAAGCTGTAAGAGGATTAACTAAAAAATACAAAACTACAATACCCACAACTACCAATAGAAGTGCAAATATTAATGCTTTATTTGGACTTATCATACCAGCAGGCAGAGGTCGAAATTTGGTGCGTTGCATTACTTCATCAAACTTACGATCTAATAGATGATTGATCGCTGCACCTGCGCTAGCAGTCAGGCCAATACCTATTGTACCCCAAATAAAAATTGATAATGGAACCCAGCCAGGAGATGCTAATAACATTCCTACCATGCTCGTTAATAAAATTAATGCTATCACTCTAGGTTTACATAATTCTAAGTAGGCGTGGCAATAAGACCAGCCCAAAGGATTTTCAATAATTTCTGTTGTTTTAGTCATTAAATTTTTTCACTCTGAAAACTTGCATACACCAAAGTCACCATTGCCAACAATAATAGTGCGGCTACAAAATTATGTAATACAGCAATAAATAACGGTAATAGTAATTCAATATTCAACACGCCCAAACATATTTGTACCAGCAAGATAATTAACATCACTATACCAATACCACGTAATACTGGTCGCCCTTTTAATACAATCAAACAGATTGATAATATACTAACATACAAACCTGTTATTAATGCGCCAAACCGATGTGTCATTTGAATGGTAATTAACGCTGCATAACTTAAGTTTGCATTTTCAAAATTAAAAAAATTAAATGCTTGATGAAAATCAATTAATGGAAAAAATTGTTGTGCGGAGCAATAAGGAAAGGTTGGACAAACTAATGCAGCATAATTAGTGCTAGTCCAACCTCCTAAAGTAATTTGTAGAGCGACAATGATTAATCCCCCAATAGACCAAGATCTAAATCTTGCGGCTTTGCTTGATTTAAGTGAAGGAAAATATTCTGCCGTTTTTAAATTAAACCACCACAGTAATCCTAAAATTGTAAAGCCTCCTAATAAGTGACACATCACTACCACAGGAAGCAGCTTCATTGTCACAGTCCATTTTCCTAGCAATGCCTGGAAGATCACAATGGCTATTAAAATCACTGGCACTACTACTGGTTGACCAGGCACTTGGCGACGGCGAAATGACATAATACCCAATACAAAAATTAATAATCCTAAAATCCCTGCTGCATAACGATGCACCATCTCGGTCCATGCTTTTGTCACATGCACTGGCATACCAGGATAATGAGAATCTGCTTTTTCAACTGCATCTGGCGTCGTTGGCGCAATCATATGATTATAGCAACCTGGCCAGTCTGGACACCCTAGACCCGCATCGGTTAAACGAGTATACGCACCCAGGGTTACCACAACAAAAGCTAAAACTACAGCAAATAAAATGATCCCAGTCGAAACTTTGTTTATTTTATTCATTGCAAATTACCCTATGCGTGATGCTTTTAATAATCGTGTTAAATCTGAATAAATATCTTTTGGATTTTGACTAGGATTATAACTCATCATCACATTGCCTAAAGGATCCACTAAATACAAATTGCCTGTGCTCATAGCAGTATTAGGTGATGGTAATTTATTTATAAATTTATTTAAATCTGCTGCAGTTGTCTGTAAATGTATGGTGCCTTGATATAATGAGCTTAAATATTCTTGCAATGGCTTATCTTGATTACCCGTAAGCGTCAAAATAACTCGTTGCACGCGATCCATATCTTTACCTAATCGAGTACGCACTTGTCGCATTTTGTATAAAGTATCAAGACATGTTTGCTCACATTGTTTTGGTTCAACATATAACATTATCCAATCGCCTTGATATGTATTCGTGGTAATCAACTCTCCTTTTGAGTTTTGTAAAGGTAACTTTTGTAAACTGAGAGGCGGTAAAATCAAATGTCCGTTGCTCATAGTTTCTGGCACAAATGCATGAAAATTATATATTAAATAAGAAGCAATCATTGGACCAACAAAAATAGCAACTAAAAATAATAAAAAAAATATTGCCTTTCGATTAGAACGAGTGGGTATTGCCATTATCTTTTCCCTTTATTTATTTATACGTTTCACATTTCGCCTTTATTTATCCAATGACAAGGTTGTTGAATAATCAGCTGATGAACTTCTATGAGTAATACTTACTTATTTACTCGCCGAATACACATAATAAGATAAATGATAATTAACAATCCGGCAAAAGAAAACCATTGTATTGCATAGCCTATATGTGTTGCAGGTTGCATACTCACCATTTCCCATTGTCGCACAAATCCATGATCTGCATGTTGATCTAACAAAACTACAAAAGGATACACTGGCTGGTTTAATGCTTTTTCCATCCATTGAAAATCAATTTGCTGAATTCGTATCGGCCAACGATCTACTTGCAACTTTTCTGTTTTTAACATAAAACCTTTTGCTAAAGGTAAGCGAATAATACCATGAATTGTTTGAGAACCGAATATTGTTTTTATCTCAGGTAAAACGGTACGATTTTGTGCTGCAGGAATCCAGCCACGATTCAGCAATACTAACTTTTTCAGACCCTTTATTTTGACAGGTGTAATAACTTCGTAACCCACTTGACCTTGATTAATTTTATTGTCCAACAGGAATTGTTTTTTATTCAAAAACTGTCCTGAAAAGTTAACGGGTCGATATTGCCAACTAGCTGTATTATTAGGCAGATTTTCAATCGAAATAGGTTTTGCATGTGCTTGTTGGGCTAAATTGGCCAGGAGTTGCTCTTTTTCTTTTGCTCGGTTCAATTGCCAAACACCTAAAATCAAAAAAATAGCAAAAAAAAGTATACTGAGCAAAGTTAAAAAAATGTTGGCTCGAAATTGTATCATTTTCATAATTACTTGTGCTTTATCGATAGCTTTTTCGTCTTTTCAAGAACGGAATTGCTAACTTATTTATTAAACAGCCCGATTTTTTGGCTAGAAAATGGCAACAAAAAACTAGTTACAATTCTAAGTAATACTTGAACCCATGTCATTATTTTTCCCTTTATTTATCTTTATAGTTTGAATGGGGTGCTTCAAAGTTTACCACTCTACAATGTAACACCTGTGAAATTGAGTTACGAAGCATAGCTATGATTCATAGAGAAGCATAGCCACTTGTTATATTAACAACGAAATGAGAGAGGTGATATTGTTTGTTTCTTCATCAATAAGATTAGTGTACAATCTGGTGAAATGTCTGAAACTTAATACACTATGAATGAAGAGATTGCTCAATACAGTCCACAACATCGACTTTCAGCTTGGCTAGTTCATTTGTTTACTGCCAGCGGCACTATTCTTGGTTTATTTACTTTGTATATGACTTATCGAGGTAAATTCGTCATTGCTTTCTGGCTGATGGCCGCGACAATATTTATTGATTCTATTGATGGGACAATGGCGCGGTTAATTGGTGTTAAAAAAGTAGTACCCCAAATTGATGGCGCACTCCTCGACAACATTGTCGATTATCTAAATTACGTTATTACTCCCGCTTTTTTTATTTTAGTCAGTAATATTTTACCCCTGCATTGGGAAGTTATTGGTGCTAGTGTGATTGTGTTGGCTTCTGCTTATCAATTCACTCAAGCTGATGCAAAAACTCATGATAACTTTTTTAAGGGCTTTCCTAGTTATTGGAATTTAGTCGTGTTTTATTTATTCATTGGTCATTTAGATCCTTGGATTAACTTAATTATTGTGGGTATTTTAGCAGTATTGATTTTTATACCTTTTAAATATGTTTATCTTACTCGATTGGATAATGTCACAATTTATAAACCACTGAAAATTTTATTGATCATGGCAACATTAATTTATGCTTTGTCTACCATTGGTTTATTAGTGATTTACCCAAAAACAAATTTACTTTTTGTGATCATTTCTTGGTTATTTGTAGTAATTTATACCGCTATAAGCTTGTATCGCACCTTTGTGCCTATGCGTCAATAAAGTAAGAAAATGCGAAAAAAAAATAATAAAAGCACCCTATGGATTGGGCTGTGTTTATCTACTTTGGGACTTAGTTTACCACATTATAGTATCGCAGTAGCTTATATTTCCAGGCAAATCACACAAAATACCTCAACAGAACAATTGGTTGAACAATTAAATTGGGTAGCTAGCAATGACCCACATAATATTTGTCATGGCTATTTTATCGAACCACAACTCGATACTTCTGGAGCACCCATTTTGCCACCCAAGCAAAGTGCAACCTCTATTACTGCTGACAGCGGTACATTTTCTCAAAAATCTCAAACAGTATTAAATGGAAATGTTGTGGTATTGCAACCAGGTCGGCGTTTAGTTGCAAACCATGCGGTTATTTATCATGATGCAAGTGGAAAATATAAAGCAATGTCATTAAAAGGAAACATTCATGCCTATGAACCAGGCCAATTACTCATTGCTGATTCCGCTTATTATAATTTATTAAAAAAAACCGGAATATTGCACAATGTTAAATATAGAGTATTGTTAGTACCTAATAGCCAGATGCAAAATTATCTGACCCCGATCAACAATAATCAAGAAAAACTTAATGGCCCAGTGGCATGGGGACATGCTAAACAAGCAGTCCAAACCAAAGTTGGTCACACTTCTTACTCTGAAGTCACTTATTCAACCTGCGCTCCTGATGCCGCACAATGGGTGATGATCGCATCCAAAATGAATTTGAATCGAGAAACTGAATATGGAAGCGCACATAATGCGCGGCTGCTTTATGAAGGAATACCTATTTTTTATACTCCATATTGGAGTTTCCCTTTGACCAAGAAACGTAAAACTGGTTTATTATTTCCGTTATATGGCACCTCAAGTATTTCTGGCGCTGAGTTTGGTTTGCCCTTTTATTGGAATATAGCGCCTAATTATGATGATACCATTACTCCAACCGCTTATAGTAAGCGTGGCGTAATGTTCGACAATGAGTTTCGTTACTTAACTGGCTTAAGTTTTGGTCAGTTTGATTTTAATTTCATTCCTGATGATAAAAAATTTAAATCGTTCCAAAAAACGGCTGCACAAGATTTTCCTGGTCAATTTGGTTTAAGTAATTTATTGAAGGCTAGTCCTAATCGTTATTCTTTTATTTGGAACAATAATACTCAATTCAATCCAAATTGGTCAGGATTAGTTGACTACGCTCACGTGAGTGATGATTATTTTCTACAAG
>JBGSLN010000130.1:0-4417 GCA_041740675.1 Gammaproteobacteria bacterium
GGGGGATGAAAATACGGCGAGATGCAGAAGGAAATGTCACGGAAATTTTACCATTTAACACCGCAATTGGTGATGGGGTGCATGCTGAAGCGCCTATTTATATAGAAATAGACAAACAAACTAAAGTCGATACTTTGCAACAAATTCAAGAGAATTTATTGCATGTGTTGGGAGATGTGCGTTCGTCAGTGGAAGACTGGTCAAAAATGCGGGCAAAAGTCCGGCAAGCTTTAGCGGAAATGGATAAATCCAAATTACCTCTGCAAGATGAAGAAGAAATTAACGAAACAAAAGATTTCTTACGCTGGATGGAGAATGATCATTTTACTTTTTTAGGTTATAGGTATTATAAAATTATTGGCGAAGGGGATAATAAAGCTTTAAAACTTGAGGAGAACAGCGGATTGGGTGTATTGCGTGATGCTAGTCATAGTCGCGCATTTCGTAGTTTTTCTGAATTACCGCCAGAAGCAAAAAAAGTTGCTTTATCTAAGAGTTTGTTAATTATTTCTAAGACCAATACTCGATCTACAGTACATCGTCCTGTTTATACAGATTATATTGGTATTAAGGTGTTTAATGAAAAAAGTGAGGTGGTGGGCGAACATCGCTTTATTGGCTTATATACTTCGAGTGCCTATAATTCAAATCCTAAGTATATACCATTCATCCGGCGCAAAGTTGCAGTGATTATGCGAAATTCTAATTTATCACCAACTGGTCATGCCGGTAAGGCGTTGTTGAATGTTTTAGAAACATTTCCAAGAGATGATTTATTTCAAGCTTCTACTGAAGAACTTGAAGACTTAGCTACAGGTATCTTACATTTACAAGAACGTAAACGTATTCGGCTGTTTGTTAGAAAAGATCTGTATGATCGCTTTATGTCGTGTTTAGTTTTTGTGCCAAGAGAACGTTTCACGACTGAATTAGCGCAAAAGATGGAAAATGTTTTGATGAAAGAATTCAATGGACTTGAAATTTCTTATACAACTCGATTTTCAGATTCAGTTCTTGCGCAACTGCATTTTCTTGTTCGAATTGATCCTAAAAAGCCGATTGAGTTTTCAACAGTTGAAATCGAAAAGAAACTGGTAAAAGTTGGCCGTGCTTGGATTGATGAATTAAAAGAATATTTATTAGATTATTTTGGGGAAGAACAGGGCAATCAATTATTTCAAAAATATATTTCTTCTTTCGCTGCTGGATATGTTGAAGCATTTACACCGCGAACAGCAATTTATGACATTGAACATTTAGAATCATTGAGTGATAAATCACCTTTATCAATGTCATTTTATCGGCCATTAGATGATACCAATGGATTACGGTTTAAATTATTTCGTTTAAATGAATCTATTCCATTATCCGATGCAATACCTATTTTTGAAAATATGGGTTTACGCGTGATTGGCGAACGACCTTATGAAATCACTTATGCCGATGACACAAAAGGTTGGATTAATGATTTTAATGTTATCTCTTATCAAGGTGTTTCAGTTGAAATTGAAGCAATAAAAAATATTTTCCGTGACGCATTTTTTTATATTTGGATGAAGCACGCGGAGGATGATAGTTTTAATCAACTTGTATTAACGGCACGATTAAGTTGGCGTGAAATTAGCATTATCCGTGCTTATACAAAATATTTAAGACAAACTGGTTTTACATATTCTCAATCCTATATTGAAGAAACAGTTACAAAGTATCCCGTACTTGCTAGCATGATAGTTAAATTATTTATGCTGAAATTTCAACCGGATATTGAATCAGATGAAGAGGCTATGAATAATGTTGAGCTGGCAATAAAGAAAGAATTAGAAAGCATTGCAGTGCTAGATGAAGACAAAATCATGCGCAGCTTTTTGGATATGATCAATGCAACGTTGCGCACTAATTACTTTCAACTTAATCATGCAGGGATATTGAAAGAGTATGTTTCTTTCAAATTAGATCCAAGCAAAATTCCTGAATTACCTTTACCTTTGCCAAAGTTTGAAATTTTTGTTTACTCACCACGATTGGAAGGCGTGCATTTGCGCTCTTCTAAAGTTGCACGAGGCGGGTTACGCTGGTCAGATCGACGAGAAGATTTTCGCACAGAAATTTTAGGCTTGATGAAAGCACAAAATGTAAAGAATGCGGTAATTGTACCATCGGGTGCAAAAGGTGGATTCGTCACTAAGGCACTACCAACGGAAGGAAGTCGAGAAGCAGTAATGGAAGAAGTGGTTTACTGTTATCAAACCTTTATTCGAGGATTGTTGGATATCACTGATAACATTGTTGAAGGAGAAATCATTACTCCAGAGAGAATGAAGCGTTATGATGAAGATGATCATTATTTAGTTGTAGCTGCAGACAAAGGAACAGCATCTTTTTCTGACATTGCTAATGCAGTTGCTGAGGAATATCAATTCTGGCTAGGGGACGCTTTTGCCTCTGGTGGTAGCACTGGTTATGATCATAAAAAAATGGCAATTACTGCACGGGGTGCATGGGAATCTGTGATTCGGCATTTCCGTGAGTTGGGACATAATATTCAACAACAAGATTTTACTGTTGTTGGAATAGGCGATATGGCAGGAGATGTGTTTGGCAATGGCATGTTATTATCAGAACATATAAAATTAATTGGAGCTTTTAACCATACACATATTTTTATCGATCCAAATCCTGATACCGCAATAAGTTTTGCCGAACGTAAACGTTTATTCAATTTATCTCGTTCGACCTGGGAAGACTATAATCTAGAATTAATTTCTAAAGGTGGTGGTGTTTATCGTCGTACAGCGAAAGCAATTAAAATAACAAAAGAAGTTAAAAAATTATTAAATATTAAAAAAGATTTTATTGTACCTAACGAATTGATTCGATGTTTGTTAACGGCAGAAGTTGATTTGCTATGGAATGGTGGGATTGGCACTTTTGTGAAAGCAAAAGAAGAAGATCATAGTGCTGTAGGTGATAGAACCAACGATGCATTGCGTGTTAATGGTTCGCAATTACGCTGTCGTGTAGTTGGCGAAGGTGGAAACTTAGGATTTTCTCAATTAGGTCGAGTTGAATATGCATTAAATGGAGGACATATTTTTACTGACTTTATTGATAACTCAGGTGGTGTAGATTGCTCTGACCATGAAGTGAATATCAAAATTTTATTGAATACTCTTGTGGCTGAAGGTGATATGACTTACAAGCAACGTAATGTCTTATTAGCTGAAATGACCGATGAAGTTGCGAAATTAGTGCTACGCAATAACTTTCAACAGACACAAGCCATTAGTTTGGCCGCAGAAAGAGCTTCTTCGTTAGTAGACTTACACAACCAAGTGATTGAGGAAATGTCAAACAAAGGACAAATTAATGCTGAGTTAGAATTTTTACCAAATTATCAACAATTGATGGATCGAAAGGCAAATGGTAAAGGTTTAACACGACCAGAATTAGCTATTTTATTTGCTTACAATAAATCAATATTGAAAGCGGGTATTTTGGCTTCTGATGTACCCGAAGATCCTTATCTTTCAGCAGCTTTAGTGCTAGCGTTTCCAGCACAATTACATGAAAAATATCGTGAAGCTATGCAAAAACATCGCTTATCACGTGAAATTATTGCAACCTTGCTTAGTAATGCCATCATTAATGAAATGGGTTTTACTTTTGTGAACCAGTTACACAATGAAACAGGTGCGCCTGTCGGATCCATTGTTCGAGCTTATACAATCATTCGGAAAATTTTTAATTTATCGAGAATATATTCCGAAATTGAAAAACTTAATTGTAATGTTTCTTCAACCGTGCAGTCCGAGTTGACATACTCTTTTTCAAGATTAATTCGTAGAGCAACACGATGGTTGTTACGTAATCGACGGCAGCATATTGATATTACTAGTTCATGTGAACACTTTTCACCGAGCATTGAAAAGCTTTTCAGTGTAATGGAAAAAGTTTTAGTAGGCTCTGAAAAAGAATATTACGATTCGAAGAAAGCCCATTATATTGAAGCGGGTGTACCAGAGTCTTTGGCAATTAGAATTGCGAGTGTGCGTGGTATGTTTTCGGCATTAGATATTATTGAAGTGGCTGATTCAATCAAGTTGAGTCTTGAAGATGTTGCTGCAGCCTATTATATTATTGGCGAACATTTAGAGCTTGCGTGGTTCCGAAGTGTTATTAATACTCAAGTTGTCGATAACCGCTGGGATGCATTGGCGAAGGAAGCATGTCGAGATGATTTAGATTGGCAACAAAGAGGCTTAACAAATGCAATCTTATTGGCAAATGGCGTTGAGAGTGATATAAATGTTAAAATAGATGTTTGGCGACAAACTCATAAATCTTTGATTGAACGTTGGAAATTGATGCTCTCTAGCTTACGTAGTAGTACCACATTAAATTTTGTGATGTTTTCAGT
>JBGSLN010000131.1:0-5471 GCA_041740675.1 Gammaproteobacteria bacterium
GCGGTCAAAAAAGCCCGTGGCAATCGCAAAGAAATCATGCAAGAAATTGAGCAACACCTAAAAACAGGTTTAGCAAAACACCATTTGCCTATTATCTATGTCTCTGGGCGCGAAAAACATTTATATAGCATTTATAAAAAAATGCGCAACAAAAAAGTTCCTTTTGCAGAAATTATGGATGTGTATGCTTTTCGAATTATTAGTGAAGACATGGATACGTGTTATCGCGCACTGGGTGCTGTACATCAACTTTATAAACCTGTGCCGGGTCGTTTTAAAGATTATATTGCGATTCCAAAAGCTAATAGTTATCAATCACTGCATACCACGTTATTTGGGCCCTATGGGGTACCAATTGAAGTTCAAATTCGTTCACGTGAAATGGATCATACGGCAGATGCTGGGATTGCTTCGCATTGGCTGTATAAAAATTTAGGAGCGGCTCCGGATGAAGCACAATTGAAAGCAAGGATATGGCTAAAAAACTTAATGGAATTACAAGAGAGTTCACATAATCCTATAGAATTTTTTGAAAACGTAAAAATCGATTTGTTTCCGGATGAAGTCTATGTATTCACACCGAAAGGTGAAATCATGGAATTGCCTGCAGGCGCTACTGCAGTCGATTTTGCATATAACGTTCATACTGATATTGGCAATGGTTGTATCGCAGCAAAAATTAATCGTCGGCTCGCACCATTGAGTACCACACTCAGTAATGGACAAACAGTAGAAGTTATTATCGCACCAGGTGCAAGGCCAAATCCTGCATGGCTTAATTTCGTGGTGACTAGCAAAGCCCGCAGTAATATTCGACATTTTATTAAAGATCAAAAACATACTGAATCTGTTAGCTTAGGTCGGCAATTACTCGAAAAATCGTTAGAAACTTTAGGTTATGAAATAACATTATTTAGCGATGACAATTGGAAAGTTGTGTTATACCACTTTAATTATAAAACTAAAGACGATTTATTAGAAGCCATAGGGTTAGGGAATCAATTACCTTTAGTGATCGCACGAGAATTATTAGAAAAAATAGCTGCATCTGATAAAAAACAAAATCCAATTATTTCAAAACAGCCACTGATGATTAAAGGTAGTCAAGGTATGGTGGTTGATTTTGCAGACTGTTGTCGTCCTATTCCTGGCGATCCCATTGTCGGTGTTTTTAATGTAGGTAAGGGATTACTTATTCACCTGGAACAATGCAAGACAATAGAAAAGATTTGCGCTAATCCTGAACGTTGTGTGGCAGTGCAATGGTCAGATGATGTGACCGGTGAATTTAAAGTAGATTTGCGAGTAGAAGTAGCAAATCAACGCGGAGCGTTAGCTAATTTAGCCAGCACTATTGCACGAACAGACTCAAATATTGAGGACATTAGTATGAATGCTTATGATGGCCGTTACAATGTAATTAATTTAACAGTATCAGTCCGAGATCGACGCCATCTCGCTAGGGTGATGCGCCGCATTAGAGCAATCAAAATGGTCACTAAAATTCAGCGGCGAAGATAAGAGTGTGGTTGTGTCTCACGGCACACTGCATGTTATTTATGTTTAATATAGGTAAATCATGACAAAACCAAGAATACTCACCGGAGATACACCCACAGGTCGCTTGCATTTAGGACACTGGGTTGGATCAGTTGAAAATCGAGTTGCAATGCAAAATGAATATGATTGTTTTTTTATTATTGCTAATGCGCATGCATTTACCACGCGAGCGCAACAAGCTGCTGAAATTCGTGAAAGCGTATTACAAATTACTTTGGATTATTTAGCAGCTGGAATTGATCCAGTAAAGTCAACTATCTTTATCCAAAGTGAAGTGCCTGCCATTGCTGAATTATGCTTCTTTTTTAGTATGTTATTGCCCTATCCGCGAGTGATGCGAAATCCTACTTTAAAAGCCGAAATTCGCGACAAAGGCTTAGGTGAAAATTATCCCTTCGGATTTTTATTATATGCGGTTGGTCAAGTGGCTGATATTTTAACTTTCAGACCGCAATTAGTGCCAGTGGGTGAAGATCAATTACCGCATTTAGAGATGACTCGGGAAGTGGCTCGACGATTTAATCAATATTATTGCGGTGTTGATCCGCATGTACCAGATGCAGAACATCTTCAGGCAGGTGGATTATTTCCAATCATCGAAGCAAAGTTAGGTCGTACTGCGCGATTAGTTGGTTTAAATGGCCCTAACAATGAAGGGCAATTACTAAAAATGAGCAAGTCGCTTAACAATGCGATTTTCTTGAGTGATGATCCAGACACTGTTCGCAAAAAAGTGATGGGTATGTATACTGATCCTAAACGGTTAAAAGCAACCGATCCTGGCACTGTGGAAAATAATCCATTATGGATTTTTCATGAAACATTTAATCATGATCAGCAATGGGTAAAAGAAGCCGAAGAGAAATATCGTGCGGGTGCCATCGGCGATGTAGAATGTAAGAAAAAGTTGGTTGATGTTTTAGTCGCATTAATTGAACCTATGCGAACTCGAAGAATGCAATATGAAACAGATCCTAGTTATGTGTTAACTGTATTGCGAGAAGGCACGGCACGCGCTAATGTAGTTGCAGAAGAAACATTAAAATTAGCAAAAAAAGCGATGCATCAAGATTACATGGATCGTGAGTTAGTGATTAGTTGAAAGGCAAAATTCTTGATGATGGTATGAATTAAGTCTATATTTTATAAAGATAAAAAGGATGCGGAACATCCAAAAAAGTTTATTTAAATAATGATGTAATGCAGTCAAAAATTGTGTCTTAGGAACCAAACATTGCAAAACTCAATAACACAACTATCCACCATACCCTGCACTCATTTAACAGGCGTTGGTCCAAAAATGGCAGAAAAACTGCAAAAATGTGGGATTGTCAGCGTTCAAGATTTATTATTTCATTTACCCTTTCGCTACCAAGATCGCACCCATGTGACTCCACTTGCAAATCTTCGCCCGAATGATTTTGCAGTGATTGAGGGTATGATAGAACATTCAGATATTTCTGGCTCTAAACGTTCTAGCTTATTAGTGAATATGCGTGATGGTACCGGCCAAATCAATTTACGTTTTTTTCATTTCATGGCAGTACAAAAAGAAAAGTTGTCGCCAGGTACACGGCTTCGTTGTTTTGGTGAAGTGCGTCCGGGTTTTCGTGGACTTGAAATGATCCATCCTGAATATAAACGAATTTTATCTGACAATACTGTGCCAGTTGATGAAACACTCACACCCATTTATCCTTCCACTGAAGGACTAAATCAAAAAACTTTACAAAACTTAACAACACAAGCGTTACGTTTTTTAGAAGAAGGACATTTTTTACAAGAATTATTACCGGATACAATT
Organism: Gammaproteobacteria bacterium; assembly: GCA_041740675.1. Lineage (GTDB taxonomy): Bacteria > Pseudomonadota > Gammaproteobacteria > JBGSLN01 > JBGSLN01 > JBGSLN01. The sequence goes on from JBGSLN010000131.1 coordinate 3,365, forward strand.
TTGCAAGCATTGAAAATGCCAGCATTGGATGATGCTATTTCATTTATTCATCGACCACCACCCGATGCTTCCTTAGAACAATTAGCAGCAGGATTGCATCCCGCACAACAGCGATTAGCGTTTGAAGAGTTATTAGCGCATCGACTCAGTATGCGAAAGTTGCGTGCTAAAGCACAATCGCATCATGCACCTTCTTTACAACGTGAGCAACGATTAGAACAACAATTTTTAGCGCAATTGCCTTTTAAACTCACTAAAGCGCAACTGCGCGTGAATCAAGAAATTCAGCAAGATTTACTGCAGAGTTATCCAATGCTACGTTTGGTACAAGGCGATGTTGGATCAGGCAAAACTTTAGTAGCGGCAGTTGCAATGTTGCAAGCAGTGGCCAATGGTTATCAGGCAGCATTGATGGCGCCAACAGATATTTTAGCAGAACAACATTATCATAATTTTGTGAATTGGCTTTCAGATTTTAATATTCCAATTGCATGGCTCGCCGGAAAACATAAAGGGAAAACGCGAGAACATACTTTAAATGCATTACAAGAAGGTGAAGCAAAAATAATTATTGGTACCCATGCATTATTTCAAGAACAAGTGCATTTTAAAAATCTTGGATTGATTGTGGTGGATGAACAACATCGGTTTGGCGTACATCAACGGTTAGCTTTGCGTGAAAAAGGTAGTAATGGCAATCAATTTCCGCACCAATTAATTATGACAGCGACGCCAATTCCAAGAACATTATCGATGACCGCGTATGCTGATTTAGATGTGTCAGTGATTGATGAATTGCCACCAGGTCGTACACCTGTTAAAACCGTTGTGGTTCCGGACAGTAAACGGCATGAAGTGATTGTCCGCATAAAACAAGTGTGTGAAGATCAAAGACAAGTCTATTGGGTCTGTCCATTGATCGAAGAATCTGAAATCTTACAATGCCAAGCTGCAGAAAAAACTTTTGAATTATTACAGCAAGAATTGCCAACAATACGCAGCGGACTCATTCATGGCCGCATGAAGCCGAAAGAAAAAGAAGCAATTATGCAGCAATTTAAAACACATCAATTAGATTTATTAGTTGCAACCTCAGTGATCGAAGTCGGTGTTGATGTGCCCAACGCCAGTTTAATGATCATAGAAAATGCTGAGCGTTTGGGTTTATCACAACTGCATCAATTGCGAGGTCGTGTGGGTCGTGGTGCCATTGAAAGTTTCTGTGTGTTGTTATACCAATCACCCTTATCCCCAATGGCGAAAGAACGACTAGGGATTATGCGTGCCAGCAATGATGGCTTTGTGATCGCGCAAAAAGATCTAGAATTGCGTGGTCCAGGTGAGGTATTAGGTACCAAACAAACAGGTTTATTACAATTTCGTATCGCTGATTTAAAACGTGATCAACATTTGTTAGAACATATTTCTGTAATTGCGACTGAATTATTATCTCAATCTCCTGATATTGCGAATGCTATTATTCAACGATGGTTAGGTGATGATGAGAAATATGGAGCTGTGTGATGCGAAAGGCGTAGCGTAATGCGAGGAACTTAGATCAATAAATAGAAAAAGCGCCATTTACTGATCCAAAATTAATTAGGACTTACGAAAAACGTATCTATTGTCATTGCGAGTGAAGCGAAGCAATCTAGTTCGACAATATGATTGAGCACTGTTTTGGATTGCTTCACTACGTTCGCAATGACACGAACGTACGAATCTTTATGATAAATGCTATAGATAAAAATCAGAAATTGTGAAATTAGCAATAAAATATTACCTTTTATATAATTTTTTTATATTAATATATTGGTTACAAAAGAAAAAAGTTTTTGAAAGTTACTGTTTGTTAAGGTTTCCTTAAGGTTAATTGAGTATAATACCCATAAGGATTTGTAGATTTTTTCATTAAAATATGTTTATAGAATGATTTTACCAACTAGCATTAACTAGTTATGAGGCACATACATGATTACACGCGATGATTACCTTTTAGCCTTAAAAAAATATTACACGGGTAAATTTTCAAACAAGAAACTAGAACAAATACATGATCTTCTTAAAGATGATTTAGTAGATCTTGTGTCTGAAAAAACACTAGCTA
>JBGSLN010000132.1:0-36419 GCA_041740675.1 Gammaproteobacteria bacterium
AATTTAGTTAGCCATGAAATCATTATTACAAATTTTTCTTTGGGAGAATTTAATCATGATATCTAATAAAACCTATACAACAACAACCAGTTATAGCCAAATTGAGGAATTATTCTCAGACAATATAGATGACAGGGATGAACCCATATTTAGTAATATACTCGAGAAAATACTAAATAAAAGATGGACATCAAAAGGGGGATATAAAAACACTGAACAAAATAGTTTAGCAATGCTTAGAGAGATAAAAGAAGAACTTATAAGACATGCTAAATTTGATGAACAGAAACACCAATTTGTTATCCATCGAAATGCTCATAGTGAAGAACAGATTCAAAATAAAGTAACATCAATATTTTATAACTACTCAACAAAAAATCCTGAATTATTATGGGATTTGTACAGTCGTTTATGGTATTTGGAAGAAGCTAAAGCCTTAGTTGCTCTAGCAAAAGATATAGCTGGAACCGAGCCATCATACTACTTACAAACTTTAATGCCGACAATAATTATTCCTGAGGCTGTAAATAGTGATTGCGATTTAATTAAGGATTTTGTTTTATTGATTGCTACAACTGGAAATTACTTATTAGCGGAAGTAGCTACTATTACAGAAGTTGCTAATCGATGTATAACGCATGGTAGGCCTCTTTTAATGGCTAATGGACTCGAGAGAGAAATTAGCAATGCTAAATCGGTAATGAAAGCGGTCATGCGTTTTTTAAAAACTAATAAGGAAGAAAAACATAAAGAGATGTCTGAAAAGATTCAAGATATTATTGAAACTGAGGGAAAAGACATTGACCCCATAAAAACTGGTTTAAAAGTTAGAACAGCGCAGATTTTATATGATCTTGCTGTGTCAGGTTCTAGCGCTGAGGCAGACCGACCTGATGAGCCTCAAGACCGTGATGCGGGAATGGATGATAAGTTTGCTTCAGCAATATGGCAAATTGGGGAGTTAGATGAAAATGACAAAGAAGAATATAAACGATTAGTGTTTTGTGTTATTGGAGGAAGAACATTTCAAAGCTATTATAAAACTGTCATAAATGGAAGTGGTAGTTGTGCAGGAACTTTTAAGCGTGATTTGGCTAAATTCCTATATGAAAATGTGGATCTCTGTCATGAATGGAAGAAAAATTTAAAAGAGAGATATGCAACGGCAACAAAAGGTAGTGATAGATCTGAACATTGGATACCGTCAGAGGATAAAATAAAAATAATTATTAATCAAAACTACTCAAATATAAGTGTTAATAACATAGTATGTAAAAATGATTTAATACAAGAAAAGATAAATCAATTAAAAAGCAGCCTTCCTAAAATTGTTGAACAATTACAATTTGTTAAAAATAAATGTGATTCCATTAAGTTTTATCACTTACCTTCCTGTCAATTTTTTCAAACGGGGATAGAAATTACCAATGAAGCGTGGCAATTGAAGGATACATTGTCTACTTGTAGTAAGCTGCTACAACAATATTTTAGCCTCGCTGCTGAACTTTGGGAATCTGTTGATGGCAATCCTGAAATTTATAATGATATACGTAGCTTCATTGGAGGATTGGCAAGTATAAGTGACTCTCCTATGATAGAAAATATTATAAAGGCAAGTATGTCATTTGAAAGTTTATTAGAAAAAAAATCAGAGGGAGCTATTGATAAAGCTTTGTATGATATTTTAATTAATATTAAAATGCTTTTAACAACTTTAGAAAATTATGAGGTTTATATGGAAAAATCTCAGTATTGTCAGTTTGACGGTTCCTTTTAATTATTAATAGGATATTATAATGCTGTCGATTTATTCAACAGCATTATATACGCCTCTGTTCTCTATAAAAAAAACTCAATCTATCAAATGTCAATTAGCTTTGCTGACGCAAAGTTAATTATCGTCTAATCCTTTGATCTCAATATCAAATGATTTTAATAAGCCTATCACATCTGGAAAAGAAAACTTCGCCTTTGCAATTTTGTTTTCTAATGGATTAATCAAGTAATTAATTGCACCGGTGAAATTAGCTTTACTAAGATTACAATGCTGGAACAAGGTTTTATAAAAATCAGTATAGCAAAGGCTTGCCCCCAATAAATCTGCACCACGCAGATCCAATTCATGGGCTTTACATTGCTCAAATACAGTATCAATTAAATTTACTTCAAAAAAATTTCCCAAACTTAGATCACATTGATAAAATTTAATGGGCGAAGTAAGCTTTATCAGTGGCCATTTTATTTTAGTCCAATCAACACCTATCAATTTACAACTTTCAAATATCACATTCATTAATGATGTTGAAGTAAACTTGGTTAGGGAAAGATTGCAAGCAATGAATTCACAATCAGTAAAACAGCAGTATTTAAAAAGAGTGTTCGAAAAATTACATTTTTTGAAACTGCAAGATTCAAACTGTTTTTTTTCTAAATTCTTTTCTGCTAAATCGATGTTTTCAAAAGTCTGATCATGATATTCAAATTGAAATGAGTCAAGCATATAAGCAACTACTGCCGAAGCAATCGGTCATTATTAAGTTGATAGTTAATTTCTGTGGTTCTAAAAGGATTAATATCAATGCCCCCACGACGAGTATATCGTGCATAGACGGTTAATTCTTTAGGTTGACATCGTTTTAAAATATTCATAAAGATACGCTCTACACATTGTTCATGAAATTCATTATGTTCTCGCAATGAGATAATATATTTTAACAGTCCAGCATGATTGATTTTTTTTCCTTGATAATGAATATAAATACTGCCCCAATCCGGTTGATTGGTTACTAAGCAATTAGATTTTAATAAATCTGAATTTAATTCTTCTTCAATTTCTGAATGTTGTGTGGCTGAATTTTCTGTTGTTAAAAAAGAGGGGTCAGGTTGATAAGTGTTAATGGCAATATCTAAGTGATCAATATTAATTCCTGGCAATCGACAGTTAGTCTGGAAATTGTGAATTTCTTGAACAAGAGAAATTTTAATTTTAATCGATGTTTTAGTTCCTTTACTTAAATCTTCGCTAATAATTTTTTCTAGCTGATCTTTATTTGTAAATTGCATTGCATTGAAGGAAATGAGATAGAGTTTCAACGATTTTGATTCAAAGATATTTTCTGAGTCAGCTGGAACTTCAATGGTTGCAATTGCAACCATTGGTTTACCTTTGTCATTTAACCAAGATAACTCATAAGCATTCCAAATATCAACTCCTGTAAAGGGTAATATATTGTTGATACCAATTTCTTTACGTTTGATTGTTCGAGGAATAAAAAATAATAAATTTGGATTATAAGAAGATTCATAAGCAGCTTCTTTACCGAGTGGTGAAGCTGCTTTAAGTTTTTCTATATGGAGATCATTAGCCATGTGCTGTTATAGCTCGGTTAACTAACGGTCTGATTAGCCACATAATTAATGCAATCGCTGCTGCAAATAATCCAATTTTTGCAAATACATTACAATAAATTTGCAAACTCATGTGTACATCTGTAATTACCCCAGTGGGTGGAACTGTTAACGCGCCTACCCAAGCTGAAATTGGACCAGCCAACATGGTAGTTAAAAACCAAATACCCATCACAAACCCGCTCATACTAGCAGGACATAATTCTGCAACCATTGCGAGGCCTAATCCAGAAATCAATAGTTCACCGGCAGATTGGAAAAAGTAAGTGAAGACCATCCATAAAGGGGATGCTAATCCGCTTGTTGCAGTAAACTGCGGAATATATAGGATTAAAAATGCAATAGCGCATAATGTCATCCCAATGCAAAATTTAGTTGCATGTGTCCCTGGTACTCGGTGATAAATAACTGCTAATAATGGGGAAAGAATAAAGATAAATAATGGATTAAGAGCCTGATATTCTGCGGGAGGAATATTGATACCCCAAACAAGATTATTAATATTGTGTACTGCAAAGTAAGTTAATGAAGTGGGCATTTGATTATATAAAACGAAGAACATAATGCCTTCTAAAATTAAGATAAACGCTATTAACATCCGCGAACGTTCAGATCCATGTAATTTTAAGGCTTTTGCCACAAACCAAATAAAACCACCTGTAGTTACTATACCTACAATGGTATAACAAATAAGAATATAATTTAATAACTTACCAAAAATTAAGGTTGCTAAAATAGCACCTATTATAACAACAAGTAACCTTGACCATTTGACAGGTTCACGGCCTGCTTCTGTAGAAATATGGGCGATTAAACCATAAAATGCATAAAAACTTAAAATACCGCAAAGTAAGCCGAAGGAACACACAATAAATGCAGCGGTCCAGCCAATTTTTACTGCAATGATGGGTGTCAATGACATAGAAACAAATGCACCAATATTAATAGCCATATAATAAAGAGTCATTGCACTGTCGAGCGCAGGATCTCCTTTTGCATAGAGCTTAGAAATTAAAGAAGAAGGATTTGCTTTAAAAAGTGCATTACCGACTACGATAGCACCTAAAGCATAATAGACCGTGCTGGTTGAGGCAAAAGCCATACCAGCATAGCCAAGCATTAATATAATCGCACCTAGGACGATACAACGCTTTGCACCTAAATAATTATCCCCAATAAAACCGCCTACCCAAATAAAGCCATAAACAAAGGAAAAAAAAGCGCCCCACAGATAAATACTGTGTGCTTGGGAAAATCCTAAGTATTTTAAAAAATAAATTGTAGCAATTGCTTGCATCCCATAAAAACCAAAGCGTTCCCAAAATTCAACTGCCCAAAATACCCAAAATGGTTTGGACATACTAGAAATTGCACTCGCTTGTTTCATAAAACTCCTAAAAAATTTGACTAAAAATTCTTTGCATTTATACTCAATTAAGTCCATAGGCTTAATTTAATAAGTTCAGGCCTTATATTCATCTATTCCAGAGCTTTAAATATTAGTATGCAACTATCCAAAATAAGAACATTATCTTTTAGAACAAAGCTAATATTTATTGTCATTTTAATAGCGACAGGGCTCTTCCTTTTTAATCTTTTTACATACAAATATCAAGCATCTTCTTATATTACTTTTAACGACTTGTTAATAATATTACCAGCATATCTTTTATATATATTTTCAAAAAATATTAAGCAGAGCCATCCATCGGTATCCTTTGCGCTTGAAGGATTTTGGTCAATAATACTGGTATCCTTTGTTATTAATTATTTTACTATAACGATCCAATATACTCCTTTCAAATTACAAGATGCATTATTACAGCAATGGGATTTATGGATAGGTTTTAATGTTATTACTGTTGTAAATTGGTTTTATCAATGGCCAGCGTTTATTTTTTTGATAAAAGTAGCTTATAGTACCAATATAACACAATTAATGTTTATACCACTATTTTTAGCAATTTTGCAGCAAAGACGAAGACTCGACGTTTTTTTAAATGCCACTTTATTATCTTTTATTATTGGATTTTTAATTTACTATTTTTTTCCTACGTCGGATCCTGCCCATATCCTTGTAAATCCGCATTTTACCAAACAGATGTATTCTGTGCCAGCGCGATTTTATGATATACAGCACTATATTCCAAATGATGATCTTTCAGGGGGAATTATTGGTTTCCCTTCTTTTCATACCATTTGGGCAATTACGGCAGCCTATTCTCTAAAAAATTATAAAATTGTTTTTTATCCATTAATAGTGTGGAACAGTTTAATTATCATTGCAACCCTCGCATTAGGGTGGCATTTTTTGGTGGATACCATTGCAGGTGTGGTGATAGTGATCTTTTCAATCCTAATTGCAGAAAAGCAATCAAAACAACAAGATTATCCATTAAAGGCTATGTTAGCGCTTTATAAAAGAGAATTAATCAAGTAAAAATTAACTCAGTTTGATGGCTAATGATTAATAATACTTCGCCATTAATACTGATGCGAGCACTGGGATGAATCAAATGATTAGAGGTGCTCTCTTGTTTGGCAAATTCTAACTTCAATTCTTGCATATCATATTTTAAACCTTTGCTTGAAACTATAGCTTTAGGAAAGGAAAGTAATGCTAAAGGTTCAATATTATCCGCAACTATGACAATATTTTTATTTTTTATATAATAAATTTTTTCAGTTTCGGTAAAAATTGTTATTTTTTTTATTTGAGGATACACACGTTTTAAAATGCGCAAATTATGTAGGCTATGATCTAAACGTGCACCGATTGCTTGGCAGATAGTAATGGATTTAGGTTGGAGATTAAGGGCAAAATCAATGCCTTTTTCTAAATCAGTTGAATCTTGGTCAGGTATTAAAACAAATTCAATGTTGTCAATAAGGTCTCGATCAACAGAATCAAAATCACCGAGTACAATATCTGGAACAATATTTCGTTCAATACAAGAAATAATTGCCCCATCTAAGGCAATTGTTTTTTTATCTAATTGTAACTCTGTTAGCAATTCGAGAGGTAGTATTGGTCCATTAGCTATAATTAACCAATCTTGTTGTAAAAAATCATTCAAGCATGCCTACTCCTTTGAAAGATACGTCAGTTTGCGAAGATGGTTTATATCGATAATATATTCCTTGGCCAAGAACAATAAATTTTTGTGCCAGTGAAATTGGCACATAATATTTACTAGGCCAATCATAATTTAATGCATAAGTAGTAATAACGTCACATAAAGCACTGAATATCGATACTAATACAAAGCTGGTACTCAAACCTTCAGTAGATTTATTAGCATAATTCTTTATAATCTGGGGAATGAAGAAAGTAAACCAACAAAAATTTGAAATCATTCCAGCCATATCATAAAAAAACTTAGTATGCTTATCGATTGTGATAGTCAATATTGCATAGCAAAAAAAAGTAATAAAGAAAATACTGATAAAATAAAAAATTTGTAGTTCAAAAAATGATTTTAAACCGTATTTCCAAAATTGAAAATGTTCAATTGCTAAATAGCATAAACCGAAGATAGTGACCATTCTATATTGAATAGGCATTTCTCGGCCAAAACCATAAACCAAATCAGCTAAATATCCTGCAACTAATAGGCCATGCATCCATAAACTCAATCCCGATGTGCTTTTTCGTTTGAATGTTAATCGTACCTGTGGCAAAAACCAAATAAAATAGAGAAAGGTAGAGATATTTAAACTAAGTTCACCAATCATATGTACATTCATCAGAGGCTCCCATTTTCTTTTTTAAGATGTAAGTCTAATTGTGGAAATGGTAAAGAAATATTTTCTTCAGAGAACTTTTGCTTAACAGCTTCCAGCAATTTATGTTTAGCAATAGTGTAATTCTCAGTTAACACCCAAAATCGAACAAGCATTATAATTGAGCTATCAGCCAAATTAGCCACTCCTATAACAGGTTGTTCTGATTGTACAACAAAGTCAGCTGTTGATAACATTGTTTCAAGTAAATTTTTTGCTTTTTGTAAGTCAGTTTCATAGCCAACACCAATTTCTATATCCAAGCGACGTAATTTATAAAATGATTGGTTAGTAATGGGATTAACAATAATACCGTTATTGGGAATAAATATGCATTCATTCGAAGAGCTTTTTAATTGAGTCAAAAACAAATTAATATTAATAATGGTTCCGGAATTCCCATTTACTACAATAAAATCCCCAATTTTAAAAGGGCGTAGAAATATAATCAAAAATCCAGCAGCAATATTGCTAAGAAAATCTTTTAATGCAAAGCCAATGGCCAGACTGCCTGCACCCAGCAGAGTAATAAGTGTAGCAGTAGGAACCCCTAACTTTCCTAAAGTCATAATAATAGTAATAACCAGAACAACAGAAAAAACTAAATTAGTGAGGAATGTTATCAGTATTTCATCATTTTTAATTTTCATTCCATGTTTTAAAAACCGTTTTAATATAGAAGCAATAGTTATACCAACGATAAGAATTAATAAAGCAGCAAAAAGATGTGGTAGATATGACAGAATATAAGTCTCATAGGTTTTTAGTAACATTTATTTGTTCACTCACATTATTTATAGTTTCAGCGTATTAGTGCTTTTTGTTGCGATTTCTATCGCAGAATTTTGACTTAACTACTCAACCATTACTTTTTCAATGGCCGTAACAATATCTTGCACTAATGATGTTTTACAATTTCCTGATAAATCAAAGTGTTTTTGGTTCATTTCAATTTCTATACCCAAGTAATATTTATTAGGAGTTTGTTTTCGTAAAAAAGAAGTAAAGCCATCACTCACTCCTCGATATGGGTAATTAAAGCGAATTTTAAAATCCTGGTTAATAAAATGCATAATTGATTTAAAATTTTCACAAAACTTTTTTTCTTGTAATCGTTGGGGGTCGTAAAGAAGACCAACATCATTATTTCGAAATTCCCCATTTAATTCAGGCGTAAAGCTATGTAATGACAAATGCAATACCGAAATTCTTCTAGAGTAATAATCATGAATATGGTTGCTTAGCCAATTGCGATAAGGATGATAATAATTTTTTAGTATATTATTTTTTTCAGTTTCAGAAAGATGTTTAGTAACATTTGAAAATAAATTTTTATTTTTTAAGGAACGGTTCAAGTCAATTAACAAACGACTCCATTGAGCAGCTTTATGTTGAGTCGCTAATTTTTTTTTGCAAATAGCGTGATAAAGCCTATCAGCGCCAATATCCGAACCACGGTGACTTTTAATCAGTTTTTGTTGATTGATAAATAAATGTGAATATTGAGTTGGAATATTTTTAGAAGCATGCTCACAACTTATTATTAATACAGATTTCATGCTAGAAAAATTTGATTGTCCGCTAAACACTGCGAAAGCTTGCGATAGGTAGACATCAGTGTTGCGGGGGTTGGTTCATTTCCAGTGGCTTGCAAAATACGCTCAGCAAGTGTGCCAGCTTGAGTTAATTGAATAAAGTTATTATAAATAGCTTCAGGCAAATAATTTTTATGCAATCTTTCTGCAGTAGCAAGCCAAAATTCTTTAGCTTGCATTTTTTTAGGAAAATCTAATTTAAATTGTTCTAATAACATTACATCAGTTATCATGGTGTTACTACCATCACTCACACAATCAATGAAGGTCTTTTTTAATTGCACAGAATCAATAGGGTTAATTAGGTATTCATCAGTATTATCGACGATATATTTTAATAATTGCTGAATGAAATATGCATAAGTAATGTCTGCTAATGGACATTCTTGGGTATCAACCACACGAATTTCGATTGCCATTCGATCAAACCGAGCAATAGCGCCACGTGAATTTAACCATTCATCTTGTAATATTTCTTCTGGATCATGAGGAGCAATGGCTTGGTATAGTGGATTTAAAATAACATCTTGATAATGTTGTTTGCTAGTGACAAATTCAGGAACCACGTGACCAGTAATCGCAGGAATTTTCTCCTGGTTTTTTCGATAAAAATTTAATCGTGCATCTAACCAATCAGATTTTTTTCCTTCAACGAATGGGCTACTGGCTGTCAATGATGGAATAAGTGGTAATAATATTCGGATAGCGTTATGCAATTTTTTAAATTCAGCATCGTTAGCAAAGGGTAAATTAATATGAATACTCTGTAAATTAGACCATCCATGACCTTTGCAATCAAAAATTCGATTATAACAAGAATAAATTTTTTTATCGCCATGTGACCAAAGTTCTACACCTTTTTCAGGATCAAACCAAGGATGCATACCTGTGGGCAGCAACATTGCTTGGTGATTTTGCAAGAAAGCATTGATTTTTTTTACTGTTTCATGAAACTGTAAATGCAAGGCATAAGAAAATTTTTTAGGGCCATTGGTCTTAAATTCGAGAACATGCTTTACCAGCTCATTACTGATAGCAATTTCACCCAAATCAACTTCATTGGTAATTTCACCAGCAAAGTGTTCTAAAATTTTATCTGCCACAGGCATTATTTCTAGTGTAGTTTGATTTACAATCATGTATTCAATTTCTATGCCAACAGCAGAGAAAATAGATAAATAATTATTGCTTGAGGCCATGGCTTTTATCCAATCTGTTTTTAAATGTCATTAATATAGAGTTATAAAGCTCAAATCCCAAATATTCATCTTCGATACCAGCATCGATAGTCGGATTATCATTAATTTCGATTACATATGCTTTACCATCTACTTGTTTTAAATCAACCCCATATAAGCCATCACCGATTAATTTAGTGGCTTTCAGGCTAGTAGTTAGAATAGCAGGTGGGACTTCTGAAATAGGCAGGGTGTCAAATAATCCAGTTTGCTCTTGTGCACTACTCCAATTATAAATTTGCCAATGTTCTTTAGCCATGTAATATCGGCAGGCATAAATCGGTTTATGCTCGATGATGCCAATCCGCCAATCAAAGTCAGATGGCATAAACTCTTGTAAAATGAGTAAATCTGAGGTTTTAAAAAAATTTCTACAAAATTCTTCCGCAGCTTTTTGATCATTAGCTTTTACTACGCCTTTGGAAAAAGCACTGTCAGGTAATTTAATCACACAAGGATATTCAATTGTCTCCAGTACTTGCTTTGCATTAGCTTTATTAATGATAATAGTTTTAGGAGTATTAATATTGTGTTTTTTCATTAATTCAGCAAGATATACTTTGTTGGTGCACTTCAGAATCGAAATAGGGTCATCAATAACTGTTAATCCTTCTGCCGCAGCTTTGCGAGCAAATCGATAGGTATGATGGTTAACGGCAGTAGTTTCACGAATAAATAAAGCGTCATATTCACTTATAGTTTTATAATCATCTTTTTCAACTAATTCTATGTTAATATTTAATTTTCGCCCAGCCGAAATAAATTTTTCGATTGCTTTTTTATTGGAAGGAGGAGTTTTTTCTTTAGGATTATATAATAACGCGATATCGTAGAAATAACCTTTTGCAGATTTAATTGGTGTGCGTCGCTGCATATACTCACCCATAATATCCGATAAAAAAGCATGGTGAGTATTAGGAACATCTTTAATGCTAACAGGGATAATTTTTTTAGCTTGCCAATGTTTATTTTTCACAAAGTAAACTTTAAAAAGTGGTAATGGTACCAGTGAATATAATTTTCTTGCTAATTTATTATGAGTTTTAGCAATATTTCTCCCAAAATATACGCTAAGCTCAAAATGTTCCGATTGAATTGTTCGTAAAGAAAATTGTATTTCTTCATCTAATTCATCATTAATATAGATGCAGGTATTTTTAATATTAATATCTTGAATCGCAAGTACGTTAGGCAATACTTTGTGCCCTCTTGCTTCAGCAAGCAAGGAAACATAATATCCAATCGATTGGTAAGAATAATTAGCGCAGAGATTGATAATGCGAATGTTTTTCTCTTGCTCACAAGAATGATCTAAATAATCTATAGCGTCGATGATAGAGGTTTTGTCGTAAATTGGTTTAAGTGAAAAGATATCTTCCGTAACAATTTTAATTTTCATAATATTTTTTTGATATTAATAATAGGTTTGCGTCGTAAGTTAGTACACCAAGCATAATTGCATTAATCAAGCGACTTATGCTCACTTTATAATAATTATCTCCAGAAATTGGGTTAGCTTGATGTGGGTCAGCAACAACCACATGTCGATGAGTTTTATCATATCCGCATAAAACCACAAAATGTCCACCAGGCATGCCAATCAAATCATCATAGACGGTCAAATTTTGATTGTCTTTAGTTTCTTCTATATTAGGATTTTCATATTCACGCATACTTTGATAGAGATAAGTGGCACTGAGACCGGTAATAATGGGGATTTTTTGTTTAAAAATTTGTTTCAATAGTTGTGGCGTTAAATTTTTTTGTAAAACGGTACCACCTAACTCTAAATAATGTATATATGCTTCAGAGCTTTCAATGATTCTCAACATATTTTTATGATTCAATTGCAACGTTAATTTCTCTATGAGTTGCTGGTTATTCAATTTCTGATGATTAAACCAAGTAGGATCAAAAATATCAATATTATAAGCATAAATCAAACATTGATAGCCACGTTTTAATGCATGAATGGCAAGTAATGGGGCAAGGGTTCCACCAGTCACTACGCTTTTAGCTTCAGTAATAGTTTGTTCTAACGAAATATGATCACCATAATACTCATATACAGAATGTAAGCTTGTTGGACCACAAGTAACGTCGTCAGGTTGGGTTTGAATTTTAATATTTAGCATAAGGCTAGCTTAATCAATTATTTATAAATTATAACATATTGTGAAAAAAAGTAGTGGGTATTTTGGTGCCTTTTTGGCAAGAATACTGAATATATGTGATTATAGCAAAGCCTGATGCCTGATTTGTGTGAACGTTTTGCTATGAGCCCAGATTGGCCTTAGAGGGACGTTCCTATCTAGCTACTGAAGCATTATGAATATTTTGACCTGCTATCGCCTCGATGGTAAACTGCGTTCCGATATTAAATACTGGGTAAGAAGATAATGATAAAAAGAAGAGTCATATTAACTTTTTTGAACCTGATTTTAGTCGGGATCATTTTATCACTTAGTGGCTGTGCAACGCCACAACCGCAAAATCTTAATAATGTTTGCGCCATCTTCCAACAAAATCCAAATTGGTATCGTTATGCTAAACGCAGCCAAAACCATTGGGGTATACCAATAAGTACGCTGATGGCTATTATGTATCAAGAATCGCGTTTTCAACCGACAGTTAAACCACCACGCGAAAAGCTCTTTTCTGTCATCCCTTGGACACGTCCTACCAGCGCAGATGGCTATTCACAAGCAACCTATGAGACTTGGTGGGAGTTTCAAGATGATACAGATAACTTTGCCGCTCAACGATCTAATTTTAAAGATGCTATTTATTTTGTCGGCTGGTATTCCCGCTTAGCCCATGACAAGCTTCGCATTCCTTTGAATAATACATTTGAACTTTATTTAGCATACCATGAAGGTATTTTAGGTTACGCGCAAAGAAGTTATGCACGACAAGCATGGTTAATTGCTGTAGCTCATCGAGTGGAGGCCCAAGCTAATATCTATCATTATCAACTAAACCAATGCGGTCCAAACTATGTGAGGAGTAATTGGGGATAAAAAGTTACCTTTTATAATTTACTAAATCTAATAAATGACTCAAGTTTCGCGCTAAAGGATCCTTCGGATTTTTTTCATATTCCTTCACATATGCATCAAGTAAATAATGGAATTTAGGCACATTGAGTACACTCATCATTTTTTCTGCACGTTCCACATGATGGAGAATGCTGTAATCACACGTGTGCACCAAAATTGTTGAAAGGCTTTGTGCTTTAATTGCTTTTCGGGGCACACTGGCAGTTTTGAAAGTTTGAATACATTCATCAATCGCGCGGTCTTGATCCCATTGCACCCATTGTTGAAAAAAAGCCATGGCTTGGTCAGCATAATTTGCTAAATTTCGTCGATCAAACTGGCCACTTTCTTCTAACAGTAATATAAATAATATTGCAGGAATAGTTGCTTCGACATTAGCCCACGAACAATTTCCAGTGATTTGCGGCGGTACAGGCAACGAATAAATTTCGCGTAAATCTAAAATTTTATTCAAGCCAAAATGAATGTATTCTTGTTCATTATGTTTATAAAGAATTTTCTTCATCATCATCGGAGAGAATTTTTTTGGATCAGGCATTTTATAAATGGTCACTGTTTTATGATTACGTCCATATTCACCGCGATCACATTTAATTAATATATCTTGAAATTTAATTAGAGTAACAGCATGGCCTGTATATACTACGGGAATAAGCACTAAATTTTCTTCTAATAAGGGATTAATGACATTGAGATGTTGTTCAATTTTAGTGGAGTATTGTTGATATTTAATTAATGTTGCAGATGATTGTAAGGCATGAACGATACGGTCGACTTTTTTAAAGTAGTGGTGTAACCGTTTTGCCGCATAATTTTTTTTAAATCGATTGAGAGAATCTTGAATTAAATTTGCGGTGAATTCAAAAATAAATCCTTCATAGTCTACTAAGATAAATTTGCCTTCTGGGCTAAAAATATGTGTTTGTCCAGGCAAAGAAAAGCGATGGCCTAATAATTTCGCATTAATAAAATCTTGGGCAAAATGTAAATCTGCACCATGAGAATAGAGCAATTGTTTTAAATCAAAATGACCACGAAGCAGGGGATAAACTAAAAGCGGTTGTGAAGAAAAAGAATAACTATTTGGATTGGCATTATGCTTCAATAACAACTGACACATGGGTAGATTGCGGTTATCAGTTGCCCAATGTAATGCAGTACGGCCTGTGACATCAGGCATATCCACGGTTGCTCCATGTTGCAGTAGTAATTCTGCCACATCAACTTTTTGCATGATCGCAGCCTCGACCATTGGATTAAAACCGTATTCATCAATTTCAAAAACATTTGCACCGCGTTCAATAGCATGTGCGACGTCAGCTTTAGTTCCATTAATAATAATATCTGCGAAAGATGTAGTCATAAGTTATAGATAAAAAAATACCCCTGCTTTGAGGGGTATTTTATCGCAAAATTCAAGTAATATCTAAATTACTTAACCACCTGTTGGCCTAGGAGCAGGCGAACTTTTTGGTGTTGCAGTTGGAGATGGAGTATGCGTATGTGAAAATTCTGGACTTGGTGTTAATTTTGGATCAATTTGTTGTGCTTCTACTGCACCTTCAGCAATTTGCTCAGAGGTCATTTGATTTGGATGTTGTGGCTTACGATCATCTGCACCTTGATATTGGTTAGTTTGTTCAAATGCAGGATGTTGTTTTCTATCTGCACCAACGCCAAGACCTGCTCCTGCAGTTAAACCTGCACGGTCAGTATTATCGGAAGCAGCTAGTTCAGCTCTTTTTGCTGGAAAGCCTAGGCCTGAATGACCATCCGCTTGAATATTTAAAATTTTTACTGTTGCCATATGCAGTTCCTCAATACAACTTATCTATTAAGATTATCTCATCTTTTATTGCTTAATTCAACTTGAAATTCTTGAGATCAATTGAATTCTACTTAATTCCATTATACATGAGAAAGCTTAAGGAAACATTATGAAAGCTCAAAAATCCACGAGTAAAATCCCATATGCTCTTAGATATACATCCTTAAAGATAATATTTACTTCGATCGTTAGATTTTCAAAATGAGCGGATTTATCAACGTAATCCCTGTGTTATAATTTCTAAATTCCACATTTTTTCATTACTAAAGTAAAGAATAATACTATGAAAAACAACAAGCCACTGGCTTCTCGTTCACTTGTCGGTTTCATTGCAATTGTAGCACCACAAATATTCAGTTTTGCTTTAGCAATGGATATTTATGCGCCTAGCATTCCGACCATCACTCATGAATTTGCCGTTAGTCAAACCGTTATGCAATTAACCATCAGTTTATTTTTACTGATGACAGGAATAGGACAGATCCTGATTGGTCCTATTTGCGATCAAATAGGACGTAGAAAAATTGTTTTAGCAAGTACACTAATTTTTATCATTGGTTCTTTATTATGTATGATCGCTCCCAATGTCACCTTTTTAATTGTTTCTCGAATCATACAGGCAATAGGGGCATGCGGCATGATGGTATCCGCTTTTGCTATTGTACGTGATATTTTTTCTGGTGATGAATGTGCGCGGGTTTATAGTTTTTTGAATTCAACGATAGCTTTATCTCCTTTGTTAGCACCTTTGGCAGGAGGATATTTACAATATTACATCAGCTGGCGCGCATCATTTGCTTTATTAGCAATTATTGGTTTGATTTTTTTAATTTCGGCATTTCGTAATATCAATGAAACGCTAGCGATTGAAAATCAGCGTGAGTTAAAAAAAGATATATTTATGGATTACTGGTCTATTTTAAAAAGTAGATCATTTTTGATTTATACTTTTTGTGCTGCTGCTGGGTTTGCTGGATTTCTAACATTTTTTTCTTCTTCGGCTTATGTCATTATTGACTTATTAAAAATTCCTGAACAACATTTTGGTTTCTATTTTGGCGCAATTGGAATTGTATTTTTTATTGGAAGCTTAATCAGTGGTCATGCTGCTAAGAAATTGGGAACATTTAAAACAGTATTATTAGGTGCATTATTGATGACCTTAAGTGGATTAGTTATGTTGTATTCGTATTGGCATTTTGGTCTAAGTGTGTCGGCTTTTATGGGTCCAATGATGATTATGGGAATTGGTGGTGCAATGTTAATGGGTGGTGGTGCCGGAGGGGCTATTGAACCTTTTCCGTCGATGGCGGGGAGAGCATCAGCGTTATTTGGTAGCATTGAATTTGTCTTTGCTTTTATTGTATCTCAAATAGTTTTAATCTGGAAAATAACTTCTACAGATCCCTTAGGCACTACTTTGGCAATCTTAGGAATTATTGCTTCTGTAGCCTTAGTATTAAATTATAAGAATTATAAAAATAATAATAACCCCAAATAAAACAGGAGTTAATGCTGATGCCAAAAGTTGCGGCGATTCAAATGTGTTCCAGCAATACTGTCGATGAAAATTTAGCAATGGTAGCCAGTTTATTGCAAGAAGCTGCACAACAAAAAGCGGAATTAGTAGTATTGCCGGAAATGTTTGCCGTGTTTAGCACAGATATAGCTCATAAAATTATGATTAAAGAAACATATGGTCACGGTAAAATTCAAGATTTTTTAGCTGCACAAGCTGCAAAACACCAGCTCTGGATTGTCGCTGGTACGATTCCAATCAGTTGTGAGAATCCCACTAAAATTAGATCGGCCTGTATCGTTTATGATGCAAGCGGAAAAGCTGTGGCACGGTATGACAAAATGCATTTATTTGATGTGGTGATTTCTGAAACTGAATCATATAAAGAATCCGATACAACGGAAGCGGGTGATGCAATTGTAGTTGTTGATACACCGATAGGCAAATTGGGATTAGCCGTTTGTTATGACATTCGTTTTCCGCTTTTATTTAATAAACTTTTTAAAGCAGGTGCAGAAATTATAGCGATTCCTGCAGCTTTCACTGTTAAGACAGGCATTGCCCATTGGCATTTATTAGCAAGAAGCCGTGCTGTAGAGAACTTTTGTTATGTCATTGGTGCTTGTCAAGGTGGTACACACGCAAATGGTCGTAAAACTTACGGCCATTCTTTGATAGTTGAACCATGGGGTGACATCATTGCTGAGCGTGTTGATCCGATTCCTGGGGTGATTTATGCTGAAGTTGATTTAAAACATTTGCAGAAAATTCGAACTGCGATTCCAGTTGGAAAACATCAAAAGGAATTTTAGAATTCTAAACGCAAGGCGCATAATGCAATAAATGTCGCACAAGATGCTTTATGCAAATAGCATTCTAAACGGCTGATACTGACTTTTTTGCCGTCTGACGTTAAAATAGTCAATATGAAGAAAAATCGTTATCTCGTTTCAGACATTATTAATTTGAGCTTTAACTCCAATAAAATGGCCTTTGTTTCTGGGCCACGACAAGTGGGTAAAACTACAATGGCCAAAGCATTGTTGAAACAGAGAGAAGTAGGGCAATATTACAATTGGGATGAAATTAAGTTTCGTAGGATTTGGACTAAAGATCCAGTCTCAATTATTCCAAAAGTGACGATCACACTAAACCATTAGTTGTTCTTGATGAAATACATAAGGCAAAGCTTTGGAAGCGAAGTCTAAAAGGTGTTTATGATACTTTAGAAAAACCCTGCGACATTTTAGTGACAGGCAGTGCAAAATTGGATATTTATCGCAAGGGCAGCGACAGTTTGTTAGGGCGTTATTATACTTTTCGGCTGCATCCTTTTTCATTAGCTGAACTAGATTCTAAGCAAAAGTTAATCAAGCAGGGGGACTTATTAAATAGTTTGTTTGATGACTCCATTCAAACTAATAAAGGAACTATGGAAATATTTCAACAGTTGGAAACTTGGGGACCATTTCCTGAGCCGCTATTCGCACAATCTATGCAACAATTATATTTGTGGCAGCGTAATCGCATTGAGAGATTAATTCGAGAAGATTTGCGTGATATCAGCCGCTTACCTGAATTGAGTCAAGTTGAGATGCTGGCAAGTTTATTGCCAGAACGAGCAGCTAATCCTTCAAGCCTTAATTCGCTAAGTGGTGATTTAGAAGTTGCATTTAATACCATTAAACGTTGGTTAGAGTATTTAAAAGCATTGTATTATCATTATGAAATAAAGCCATATTATAAATCGCTCACTCGGGCATTAGCCAAATATTTTTAAAATTCATAAAAGAGACAAATATGAAATATTAATTATTAGTGTAGATAAATTTTTAAGTTATTTAATATAGGGTCTGTTGAAATTTCTATCTCGGCCAAGCGAAATGTCAATAGACGCTAGCTTACAACCGCAAAATTGATTTGAAATTTAATTCCAATTTACTTAATTCTAGTTGGTTCATGAACAAGGAAAAACTCATCCATGAACTCAATGGTGCTAAATCAGAAAATTGAGGTGGTAAAAAACGCGGCGGCACAATAATTTTTTCATCAAGTAAGTCTAAAAATAAAGGCAAATCCTCTAATACTGTTTTACCTAAAAAAAGCAATGGGATATGCGCCAAGGCCCCATGTTTTATTGCGATACGAAGAAAATTATAAATCAAGACAAACCCTTTGGTATATGCTAAATCTTTAGTAAACGGCCCTAAGTTTGGCAGACTGCCACGAAAAATACGAGAAGTTAATTGATAGCTTTCATCTTCATTACTACCGGTCGATAAGAAATAACGAAAAACTTCAAGAAAATCAGCACCATGTTCAGCCATATTGATCCCTACAATTCGATTGGCTAATTTCTGCAAACGAGCGGGATGTGAGCGAAAAGTAAATAATTCCATGATAACTGCTAAACCTTCTTGAGTAATGGTTGCAGAGGGCGGGCCTTTACTTAAGAAAGTACACACGGGTTGGCACATGCCATTGAATGTTGTACCTAAATGAACCCAGCCTTCGTGCACTTCTAGAAGATCTACCTCACGATGAGTGAATTGTGCATCCGATCGTAACTTAATCACTTCAGCACCTGCGGCCGCATCAGCAACAACTTGATCACTCACTGTTACCATATCTTTGTCATTACCAATATTGTCTTGAAAATAGTCTTTTAACCGAATATTAAGAATACCTTTTGCTTCTTCAGCAGTGTATATAGTGGTATCTTTTTCTGAAACAATTTTCTTTGTGAGTGCAGGGATAGTTTTTTGCAAGATATCTGCAAGATTTAAAATACTGGGTCCGCCTGCATAAAATACGTCATCGGCACTACCATAGAGTGCTTTAGCATATTTATGAAAATCAGGTTTACCGCGTTTATTAATGAGGTGTAATACTAATTTATATTCACGGCACATCCGTTGCATAATTTGGCTTAAACTACTTAGTTTTCCTAACTTATTAATAATTTTTAACTCAAGATCTTCTAATTCAGCGTGTTTATCCATTGGATCGAAGCTAAGACTTTTTTTAGTGTAATATTCAAGGGTCACATTAGGCAATTCTTCGCATTTATTTTTGAAAAATTCTTGTTTAATTGAATCTTCCCATTTTATGCTATCCAAAATACGAATTGGTCGTTGTACTTGAATAAGTTCTTCTGACAAATCTTTAATAGTTTGCATTTCTTGAGTAAGAGCATTTTTATTTTTCATAATAAAAGAATTCCATTCTGAAGATAAAAATAATTATAATTCATTCTCAGCTAACAAAATATGTTTTCTTTTTAATTTATTTAGCAGTAAGTACGCTACAGGCACAACAAACAATGAAAAAAACGTACCCACAATTAAACCAGCAATCACTACCCAGCCAATCTGACTACGGCTATTAGAACCAATACCCGTAGAAAATACTAGAGGAATTGCGCCTACTATCATTGTAGCAGACGTCATCAAAATGGGACGAATTCGAATGCTAGCAGCTTCAATAATAGCTTCCAAAGCCGAAACTTTTTTGCTAATTAGAATATCATTCGCAAATTGCGTGATCAAAACGCCATGTTTAGAAACTAAACCTATCAAGGTAACAAGACCGATACCTGTATAGATATTCAGCGATCCATCAATAAAATAGAGCATAGTAAGAGCACCAATAATACAAAGTGGCACAGTTAATAAAATAATTAAGGGGTCAATAAAACTTTCAAACATCGCTGCTAATACTAAATATATAAATATGATACCTAAAGCAAATATCAGCGTAAGCATATAGTTACCTGTTAGAATGTCTAATTCACTTTGACTAAAAGTAACATTCATGCCAGGTGGTAAAGCACTCTTAGCAATGCTTTGTATTGCTGCAATAACTTGGCCAGTAGTATATTGCGATTTAGCGACTACATCTATCTCACCAGCACGAGCGCTGTTAATATGCGTTCGCAACGGTAACTCGATAATCGGTTTTATTGTCAATAAACGCGTTAAACTAATTTGTTGTCCCGAAATATTTTTTACGTAAATATCTTTGAGGATATTTAAATCTTTTAAATCACTCGCTGGTAGTTGTACGATGACAGGATAATTAACACCGTTAAATTGATAGCCAGTAGAAAAAGTATAACCGCCTAAAAAAGTACTGAGCGCTGTGTCAATATCATTAATATTCACTCCTAATTCAGAAGCCTTAATTCGATCAATATGGATATCAATTTGTTGACTATTATATTTTAAATTATTTTGAACTTGTTGAAACATTCCAGTATTTTCCAATGCAGCGACATAAGTAGTGATATCATTAGCTAATTCTGTATAATCCGCATAACCAGTAACATATGCACTCACTTGGCCAGGCTGTTGTCCATCGGAATTGTCATTATTAACATTCATTGCAACAGAAAAAACTTGAGCATTAGTTAAATTTTTAAATAAGTCACCAAATTGACTGGCAATTTTCATATTTGCATCAAAACCTGTATAAGCTGGTTTTAATTCAATAATATTCATGCCGAAGTTACTGTCATTACCTGTTCCTCCGCCAAACGACATGATACTTTTCGTTGCTGGTTGTGCAAGTAACTCCGCAATAACTTTTTTTGCAATCGCTTCAGTAAAAGCCACACTGGCCGTTTGTTGAGTTTGTATTCCAAGAAAAATATAGCCGCCATATTCCTCTGGAATTAAAGTAGTTGGCAATTCTTTAAAAACAAAAATGCCTACAACAAACAACCCAATAAAAAGACTGATAGGCAGCCATTTATGTTGCAAAATCCAAAGTAGCATCTTTTTATAATTGGTACGTAATGTATTGAAAATAGTCTCTAAAATTGCATCGTAGCCATGGGCGCCAATTTTTGTCATTAACCGAGAACACATCATTGGTGTTAATGTTAAGGCAATAATACCAGAAATAAATACCGCACCGGCGAGGGTAAATGCAAATTGTTGGAAAAACACAGCGGTTTTGCCACGCATAAATGCCGTAAGAATGTAAACAGCAATAATAGAAACGGTCATTCCAATTACAGGAAATGTAATTTCTTTCATACTTTTAATAGCTGCATCAAACGCAGATAATCCATTTTCTACATGACGGTGACAATTTTCTAACACGACAATTGCATCATCTACTACAAGACCGACAGCTAATACCAGCGCTAACAATGTCATTAAATTAATATTAAATCCTAATAACCACATAATACTAAATGAGGAGATGATACAAATTGGAATAGTCACTATCGGGATCATGGCAAAACGCCAACGACCTAAAAATAATAATGTTACTAATGCAACTAAAATAATCGCTTCGAATATAGTCCAAAAAACTTCCTCGACAGAATGCTGAATTAATTGTGCTTGGTCCCATAACATATGCACTTGCATTCCTGGTGGGAATGAATTTTGCATTGTTCCAATTAAAGTTCTTAATTCTTTACCAACCGCTATTGGATTAGCATCATTGGCAGCAACAATTCCAATGCCAACACCTTGTACCCCATTATAAAATGTATAGGCGCCGCCAAAACTATCACTGGCAATAGCAACCTTTGCAACGTCCTGTAACCGCACAACTCGATCAGCGGTTTGTTGAATAATAACATTTTGAAATTGTTTGATGCTCTCTAATTGGGATTCTAAATTTATAGGGATGGTCTGTTCTGTATTAATCAAAGTGCCTGCTTGAAGAGAAATATTATTATTCTTTAATGCATTCAACACATCAGTGACAGTAATATTTTGTTCTGCCATATTAATTGGATTTAAATTTACCCGCAGAGCATCGGATGTTGACCATTGTTGCACTTTTCCCACACCAGGAGCTTGTTGTAAACGACGGACAATATTATTTTGCACATAATCCACCAATGCATGTTGTCCCATTTTCGGATCTGATATTGCAAAGACCATCAGCTGTGGGCCGTTATTGCTAGAGGAAGCAATTTGAGCAGGATTTGCATTATTAGGTAATTGAACTTGATTAATAGCTTGCATGACTGCAGATTGTGCAGTGAGAAATTCTTCTTGAGTAATATTTTTGAAAGATAGATCAATCTCAGCAAAGCTTTGTGAAGAGCTTGACATGGTGAATGATAAATAAGGAGTCGTTCGTAATACATTTTCCAAAGGGATGGTAATATTCTTTTCCATGAATTCAGCACTGCTGCCAGGTGCTTCAACGGTTACAACTAATTTTGGACGAAATACAACTGGATTTGCACTTAGGCTTAGTTGTTCTAAACCTAATAATCCTAATAAAACTAAGATTAAACTAATGACTGTGGTAAAGACAGGTCTATCAATACATATTTTTGAAATGTTCATTCGTCTTTTTGCTCTTATGATTTCTTGCTCGAGAACATCACTATTTTGTAATTTGCACAGCCATCCCTGGATGCACAATTAAAGCTCCACTGGTAATAACTTGATCTCCAAGTTTTAAACCAGATTTAATTGCTACGAGATTATTGTATCGCTGACCAATAATAACAGGTACTTCTTTGACTTTTGAATCCTCAATGGTGTAAACCGAATATCCTGATAGGGAGGAGACTAAACATAAACCAGGTATAGCTAGTATTTGCTGTTTTGGATCAATGGCTTGTGTGATTGAAACATTCATCCCAGATCTTAGCAGTGGATTTGGATTGTCGATACTTGCAACTACATCATAAGCTTGATTACTTTGATAGACCACGGGAGAAATATATTTCACCGAACCAGTGAATATTTGGTTTGGAAAGGCACTAATTTTGATTGTTACTGGTTGGCCAATTTGTAATTTCGAACTGTAATTTTGTGCGACTTGATATTGAACAAACATGTGTTGTGGATTAGATAATATTGCAACTGGCGAGCCAGCGGGTAAATAACTACCAATATTTAATTGCACTGGTTCATTCAGAGGTGTTCCTACAGTAGCGACTGGATCAGATATTTGTTCTGGAATACCAATAGTTCCATCGAAAGGGGCTGTCACTTGAGTGAAACTTAATTGCTGTTTTGCAGCTTGCCATTGTGCTTTTGCAGCGATCATTAAATTTTCTTTTTGTGAAAGCATATCAGCAGAAACAGCAGAGTTATCAAGTTTTACTAGTTTTTTATAACGGTCATACTGAGTTTTCAAATTAATGTAATTCGCATATTGTTGTGCTACTTGCGCTTGCGCAGCAGTCGGATCAAGCTGTAATAGTAGTTGACCTTTAGTGACAGTTTGACCGCTTTTGAAATAAATATTTGTGACAACACCATCAGTTTGTGTTTTTAACATGATAGTTTCAGGAGCGACAATTTGGCCTAAGGCTTTAACAGTCAGAGGAATGGTTTTTAAGGAGGCTGCTACGACTGAAACTAAAGTGGGTTGTGTAGCAGGGGGAGTACTCTGAGCATTGCGATGCCAAAGCCAAAATCCTGCTCCTAGCGCAATTAGAATGATAATGGTTATTAAAACATACAAACGTTTCATTGGACGATGTCACTACTGGAAATTAGATGAGTATTATTACATAATTCCATAGGAAATTCATTAAAGAAGTTTGTCTGAGAGAAGAAGATGCAAGAAATCAATTGGCATGATTTTACTAAAATTGAATTGCGTGTGGGTACAATTATTGCAGCAGAAATATTTAAAGAAGCGCATAAGCCAGCCTATAAACTGCAAGTAGATTTTGGTGAGGAAATTGGGATAAAAAAATCGAGTGCCCAAATTACAGAAGTATATACTGTTGATGAGTTGATTGGCCGACAAGTAATCGCAGTAGTTAATTTCCCAACGAAACAAATTGGACCTATTCGATCTGAAGTTTTGGTTACTGGTTTTCACTGTGATGCAGGAGTTGTATTAGCTGTACCAGATAAAGTTGTGAAAAATGGTGCAAAGCTAGCATAAGTCATATTTTTGTTACAAACGCTCCTGTCACCCTGAGCGTAGCGAAGGATCTCCATCTAACTGCCCATGCTTCGTTCGCAATGACAATGGTTCTTCATAAATCTGATTATTTTACAGGAGAAACTTTTGGTTCTTTTTCAACTTCATCAGGTCGTTGATAAGAAATAGGCACATTTAATCCACGTTTAACTGCTGGTCTTGTTAAGATACGTTCATGCCACGCAGATAGATGTTTAAATGGCGTAATATCAATGCCTGCCCAATTATGAATATCGATCCATGGAAAGGTTGCAATATCAGCGATAGAATATTCGTCGGCTAAATATTCTTGTTTGGCTAATTGCTTGTCTAATACACCATATAATCGTAAAGTTTCAGTTTGATAACGGTTAATTGCAAATGGGATCTTTTCATCCAGGTAACGTAGAAATACATGAGTTTGACCTTGCATCGGCCCAATACCACTCATTTGGAACATTAACCACTGCATGACTTGTGAACGTTTGAATTTATCTTTAGGTAAAAATTCACCGTATTTTTCTGCTAGGTAAATCAAAATTGCACCTGATTCAAATACCACAAAATCATTAGATTGATGATCAATAATGACTGGAATACGACCATTCAAGTTTAGTTTTAAAAACCATTCTTCTTTTTGTTCATTGCTTTTCAGGTCAATATATTTGAAGTGATAGGGTGCTTCTAGTTCTTCTAATAAGATGGAAATCTTACGGCCATTAGGAGTTGCAGCAGTAAATAATTCAATCATGAGATTCCTCTGTTATCAACGAATTGTAATTTATAGGTATTTTAGCAGTAAATTTTCACTGACAAAATAGTTTTATTGCAAGCAAAAAACCTGTAACATCAATTTCTCTTAATATAAGACAACTCTGAAGAATAACATGGACATTTATCAATTCAACATAACAACGATTGAAGGAAAAACAATCACATTGGAACAATATAAAAATAAAGTGCTGTTGATTGTTAATGTAGCAAGTAAATGTGGTTTTACGCCACAGTATCAAGATTTACAAAAACTTTATGAAAAATACCATGAAAAAAATTTCGAAATACTCGCATTTCCTTGTAATCAATTTCTGCATCAAGAGCCAGGCGATAATGCAAGTATTAAAACTTTTTGCGAAACCAATTACCATATCAGCTTTCCTCTTTTTGCGAAAATTGAAGTAAATGGTAATAATACTCACCCACTTTTTCAATATTTAAAAAATGCAGCACCAGGAATTTTTAATTCAAAAAAAATCAAATGGAACTTTACCAAATTCTTAGTAGACTCTAATGGCGAAGTTATTAAACGTTTCGCTCCAAAGACTAAAATAAATAAAGTTGAAAATTATTTAATTAATCTTTATCGTTAAATTTTAAGGATAAAGAGTTAACACAATATCTTAACCCAGTAGTTTCAGGGCCATCATTAAATACATGACCTAAATGTGACTCACAGCGAGCACAAATTATTTCTGTGCGCTCTCCGCCATGACTCGTGTCTTGCCGTTCTTCTACGGCTGATTTTGAGCAGGGGCTATCAAAACTTGGCCAACCACTGCCAGACTCGTATTTATTGTCTGAATTGAACAATTCATTTCCGCATGCTGCACATAAATAAATTCCTTTTCCATTGAAATGATAATATTTTCCTGATCCTGGCGCCTCAGTTGCACACTTCCTAAGCACAGAAAATTGCTCTGCAGTTAAGTTTTTCTGCCATTCTTGCTCTGTTTTATGAATTTTTTTCATGTTTTTCTCGATTTTTTAATTGGCTGCTATACTTCAAATAAAGATTATCATAAAAAGAGGAGGGGGATCATGAAAAAATTAGCACTGATCTTATTATTGCCATGTGTGTTGTTGATTTCTGCATGTTCAAGTATGGATGAATTTATGTATGGTAATAATTCTTCTGATTGGAATGAGTACAACTTTCAAAATGCAAATGTAAATACAATCTTGGTACCAGGACAAGCCGGTCAGCATAATTATCAAGCCTCAAAAAAGTATTATGTTACTGCTGATGATCAGCAACAATATAATGCCCTTAATGATCGGATACAGAAGCATCAACAGAACCTGCAAACACAAAGCACAACTTCTAATTCTACTAATTTAGGCAATGCTGCAACAGCACCACCTTTGCCAGCAACCACTATTCCCATGTCTGGCGATAGCACAACGCAACAAGGTTTAAGTACTTATTAGAAAATATGAAGAGAAAAGGGAGAATGATCATGAAATTAATTGCAAAGGTCGTTATTTGCATGTTACTAATTTTTTCAGCAAATGCATATGCTCAACCTACGATGAGTTGGAATAGTTGGGTGCAGCAATTGCGACAAGAAGCATTAGCACAAGGAATCAGACCTGCTTTGTTTGATCAAATATTTACCGGTATGAAACCCAATACGAGGGTTTTGCATTTCGATCGCACCCAACCTGAAAAACGTATTACTTTTGATCAATATCGCAAAACTAGAATTGATCCTTATCGTATAAAATTAGGGGTGAATGCCTATAAAAAATATCAACAAGTATTAGATAAAATTGGTCAACAATATGGTGTAAATCCATGTTTTATTCTTGCTTTTTGGGGCATTGAATCAAGTTATGGTCATTTTAAAGGTGATTTTCCAGTCATCCAATCACTAGCCACTTTGGCTTATAATAGTCCACGCAGTGATTTTTTTCGAAGTCAGTTATTTGTGGCGTTGGAAATCTTAAATGAAGGACATGTAAGTCTAGCGGATTTCAAAGGTGAATGGGCAGGGGCTTCAGGAAATCCACAATTTTTGCCTACCAGTTGGAAAAAATTTGCAGTTGATTATGATGGGGATGGTCATAAAGATATTTGGAATTCATATCCTGACACATTTGCTTCAATTGCAAACTATATGAAGAGTAATGGTTGGAAACAAGGGCAGCCCTGGGCTATTCAAGTCGATTTACCAAAGAATTTTCCAATTGATTTAAATTCATTAAAAATACAAAAGACTGTAACAGAATGGTTAAACATGGGAGTAAAACCTGCGTATGGGTTTCAACTTCCAAACAATCACAACTTACAAGCATCAATTGTGCAGCCTTATGGCGGTCCAGCTTTTATGGCTTTTAATAACTACCGAATGATTATGCGATATAATAATTCGATCTTTTATGCTGGTGCAGTTGGATATTTAGCAGATAGTATTTGTAAAGGTGCAAATAAAAAAGATGCTGTATTTGGCGACAGATAAACATTAATGCAAGAAATTCAAATACACACCGAAAAAGATGAAAAACCAAGACCAATGATTATTAGTAAAAGCAGCTAAACATTGGTCTGGTTTACGTTCGATGAGCATCCATTGTTGATAAACAAAACTTAATAAGACTACAAAAATGCTTGCATAATACCAACTATTTGCATTAATCAATAAACCCAAAATAATTAAAGTAATTAACACAACAACTTGTAAAAATGCAATGATCAATCGATCATGCTTACCAAACCATATTGCCGATGAATTTAAACCTAATTTTAAATCATCTTCGCGATCGCCTATTGCATACATTGTGTCATAAGCAATAGTCCATATGACAGCAATAAAAAATAACAGCCATCCAGTAAAAGAAATGTAATTATTGCTTGCTGCAAAGGCCATTAGAATACCAAGATTAAAAACTAAACCTAAAATACCTTGAGGTAAAGAAAAAAATCGTTTTGTGAAAGGGTAAATTACTGTTAGTAAGATACCAATGCAAGCCAGTACTAATGAATAGATATTCAGCATTAAAACTAATACTAATGAGATTAACAATAGTATTATTAATAACAACATGGCTTCCCAAATTTTAATTGTTCCGGCCGTTAATGGTCGTGTTTGAGTTCGTGCCACATGTTTATCAAACTGGATGTCAATAATATCATTCACAATGCAACCCGCTGCACGCATAACAAAAACTCCAACAACAAAAATAAATATTAACTTCGCAGGTGGGTGTCCATTAGTTGCTATTAGCAATGCGGCAAGCACTGGCCACAGTATTAGTAATGTTCCAATGGGTCGGTGCCAACGGATCAGTAAGCTATATTGATGTAAGCGTTCATGGATAGTCATATTGTTCTTGCAAGTCCTATAGGAAATACTAAAGATTATAAGTGACAAAAACAAAACTGCAATGTATTTAAAAACTTAGTAAGTAACCTTAAACAAGAGCTATTTTGTTGAACGCATATATAAAATAATTGCAGCTGCTAAAGCAACAAATCCTAAAATAATTAAGGGTAATTTAATTACTAAAGCTGCTAGCATACCGCCGATTAAACCAGAGAGTGCTTCAGCACCTACGTTCAATGCTTGATTATTACCCATTACGCGTCCTTGTTCATTTTCATTTGCTGACATAGATAATAAGCTTGCACAAGCAGGTAAACATAATGCCAATGCCAGCGAAGCAAGAAATAAAGTTATCCATAGCGCATTTTCATTGGGTGGGAGCAGAATAATCCACATGAAAATACCTGTTAAAATGGCACTCACGAAAGTTATTTGTTTAGGAGTGAAATAGTTTGAAATAAAACCCGTTAACCATAAATTAGCTAATATTATAGGCACTGCAACCCAAGCAATATATTCAGATAATGTAGAAACATTCATATGAAATTGAGTAACTAGATACATAGGAAAACAACGGAAAAAACCAAAAATGGCGAGGTATAATAAAAAATTTACTAAATAAAGCGAACGAATTTTATTTTTGGTAAATAATCCTGTTAGGTTAGTAAATGCTTTTAAATAAGAAATAGTTTGAATAGATTGTGTTTTAGTTTCTTTAAAAACAATAAACATACCAATCGTTGCCAATGCCAATAAAATCACAATGCACCAAAAAGGCGTTGTTTCATTAAACCAACTAACTAAACTAGGGTCGGCCAGTTTGCCACCAATAAGTGGGCCAAGAATATAAGCCAATGAAGCACTTAAATAAATATAACCAAATAAACGATTGCGGTCGTGAGGTGTTGATACATCAGCGATTGCACTTTGCGCAATAACAATATTAGCTTCCATCAGTCCGCTGATAATTAAACTGATCATCAAAAGACTTAAGTTTTGCATAGTGAGTGAAATAGCTATAAAAATATAACCTAACATACAAATACCGAGCGAAATTAATAACACAGGTTTGCGTCCAAATCGATCGGAGAATGCACCCATTATGGGGGAACCAAAAAATTGTCCTAGTGGATATAAAGCTAGAACTATACCTAATAATATAGTTCTATGTGCCATAGGGGCATGTGCTGCTAAGAATTTGGTTTCGCCCTGTAAAAATAGTGGTGTAAAAACAGTTATCATTAAACTGTAACCGACAAAACCGATAAATATGACTAAGTAGAGCGGTAATAGGCGTAATAAATAATGCGTACCATTAATTTTACTATTCATTAAAAAATCTCTTGTTATGATCAGTCTTTCAATCTATTTGTGCAATTGATAAGTAAGCTTTTTGCTTTCATCTATTTTATGTTAAAATTTACACATTTAATAACTATTATTCACAAAGTTTTACAAGAACTAGAATTTCTTTGGTTTAAGATAATCAGGACTTAAAAAACCCTCAGCTTTTGGCTAGCTTCTTTAATATTTTTTGTTTTTAAAAGAATGATTTTAAATAATGGAGATAGAACTGCAATGAATTTAATGAGCCCCCAATTGCAGGCATTTATAGCAGTGGTTGAAAAAAAAACTGTGCATGCGGCTGCTGATGTACTATGTTTGACACAAACAGCCACCACACAAAGAATCCGTGGTCTAGAAACCCAATTGAAAACTACACTTTTTATCCGCTCAAGACGGGGAATGGAATTAACTCGAGAAGGAGAGGCGTTACTACGGTATTGTCAAGCAGTCAAAATTTTAGAAGGAGAAACAGTTGCTAACATTGTTGGATCTGGTGTGACTACTGAAGTAGAAATTAGAATTGCGGGTCCATCTAGTATTATGCGCAGTCGGATTATTCCAGCACTATTGGATTTTCCTATAAAATTTCCTAACGTCCTTTTACATTTTATTTTCAATGATGTTGAAAATTTGCAACAGCAATTAAAATCGGGGGAGTGTGATTTTGCAATTATGCCGATAACAAATGTTGCCCAAGAAATGTCTAGCAAAGCATTAAAATCTGAACGTTATAAGTTAGTGTGTTCTGCCAAGTGGCAGGGCCGTTCTCTAAAAGAAATTCTACAACAAGAACGGATTATTGATTTCAATCCTTCAGATCAAATGACCCTGAATTATTTACAACATTTTAATTTATTACCGGCAGCACAAAAATCCCGACATTTTGTCAATAATATTGATAGTATGGCAGATCTTGTTGAAGCGGGTATAGGGTATACTACCTTAACTGAAGAGCTTGCTAGTACGCATATAAATACAAAGAAAATGATTGTTTTAAATAATAATAAAGCGTATGAATATCATCCTATCCTAGCCTGGTATCCAAGAGCTGAAATGCCGAGTTATTTTGCTGATTTAGTTAAACGGATAAAATGAAAATAGATGGAGAAACAATGTTGATTGAATCCTTAAAGAAATACGATGGCTTAATATTACATCGTCGCTTCGCGTATAATTTTTTTCGCAAAGAATGCAATGCTATTGGTGACATTATTATTTTTCGTGGGGAGATGGAAGTATTAAACGATGGTATGATCGATCAAGAAGATGCAATTAATAAAGAATATATTTGGAGTAAAGATGCCTTAAACATCTTGTGGGAATTGCCAATTTTAGGAAATAATTCTTTTGGCGCAGTATGTTATCAAAGATTATTTAATAGCCGAATTGCTGAATTGTTGAGCCAAGAAAACTATTTAAATCAGCCAGTTGTTATTAATGGAGACGATATTTATGTTAAATCTCCAAATAAAAAATTAAGTAAAGCTAGTGTTAGCATTACACATGTAAAGGATCATGCTGCATTAGGACATACAGGTATTAATATTGATGCGGGTAGTCAGGCACCTGAAATTGCTTTTTCCACAAGACTTACCGAAAAACAAATCGGTAGTTTTGCAGAAGATGTGATAGAATTATTTTACAAAATGAATCAAGATATTTTCATTGCAACCACTAAAATTCTGGTTAAATAGAGGTAAAGAGATGTGCCGTTTTGTTCTTTATTCGGGAAATAAAATTTTATTGCATGATGTACTAATAAAGCCATCTAACTCATTAATTTCACAAAGTTTTAATGCGCGTGAAACGGATAAACCTTTAAATGCAGATGGTTTTGGTTTGGGTTGGTATGATCATACAATTGACGAATTTCCAGCAGTTTTTAAATCATTACAACCTGCCTGGAGTAATCTAAATTTAGTAAGTCTTTCAGCAAAGATAAAATCTTCGAATTTTTTTGCCCATGTGCGTGCTGCAAGTGAAGGCTGTATCACAGACGTTAATTGTCATCCTTTTCAATTTGAGAAATACTTGTTTATGCATAATGGTACGGTTTATGGCTTTAAATTAATTCGCCGCTGTTTATCTGATGCATTAGATGATGACATTTATAATTGGTTAAAAGGTCAAACAGATTCAGAGCATGTTTTTGCTTTATTTATTCAAACTATGCGAGATCATCAACTAAACTCGGCAAAATTAGATGATTTCATTAACGGTTTGAAACTCACTATCGATCGATTAAGTTCTATGTTAGCAATCAAAAAAGCAGATCCTTTGATGTTTTTGAATTTAGCCATTACTGATGGTATACGTACAATTGCTTGTCGTTATATCTCTGATATTTCTAAGAAAGCAAATACGCTATATTATGCCATTGGGGATTGTTTTATATATCAACAAAATTCAGCATGTCTACACCCAGTACAGGCGAAACCAGGAGCAATATTGATTAGTTCAGAAAAGCTAACTGATTATGATTTAGAATGGAAGGATATACCCTCTAATCACTGCATTGCTATTAATGAAGATTTTTCTCTCAAAATGCAACAAATCTAGTTATGGCTATTTTTTGCCCAATAATTGGGCTTTATTCTAATTTTGTATAAAGTGTAGAAATAGTCCTATTGAACCCTAATTACCCCCTTTGTATACTCATGCAGCTAATTTCAAGTTTATTGAACTGAAAGTGTGAGTCTTATAGTTTCTTAAAGCCTGTGAAATTTATATAACAGTTTCAATATAAATGGTTTCCTAGCTGTTTTAGGGATAGAAAGTCGTTTTCTTGTACCAAGTCAGTCATTAGGACGCCCAAAATAGCGTCATAGTTTGATCTAGGTATATTAAAATATAACGGATAAGGTAAGGGGCTAGCTTTGATCAAATTAATTTTTGTGGAACAACAGGGATTGTTTCGTGCATCAATGAAGCATTTAATCACTTGTTATCCTGAGTTTCATTTGCTTGGCAGTTTTGAAACAGGAAAAGAATTATTAAGTACACTCGATAAACCACTTGAAGTAACTATTATATTAAGTGCAAATATTCAAGATATGAGCTTAGTATTTTTAATAAAGAAGCTAAAAAGAGATTCATCAAGAGTGAAAATTGTGGTTCTAGCTAATGAGCCCAATATGATTTTAGCAAGGCAATATATTCTTGCTGGGGCTGATGGTTATATTGTTAAGTCTATTACTGAAAATGAATTCATTGAAACACTTTTTAAAATTCAACAAAATAAAACGGTTTTACCCGATTCACTCGCACAACAATTAGCAAATCAAGAAATAACGGAAGAGAATTTGTCACCCTTTGAAGTATTAAGTCAACGAGAAATGGATATTTTGCTATTAATGGTTAAGGGAAAAAGTATTAAAGCAATCTCTGAAATACTACATCTAAGTCCTAAAACTATTAGCACTTACAAAGGGCGAATATTTGAAAAATTAAATGTTAAATCCATGATGGATGTGTTTTTATTAGCTGCCGAATTTGGTCTTATAGGCACAGAAACAACTACCTATCAATGACAGCTTTGCACAGAATCCATTTGCATATTTTGTGGGATATCTCCGGCATAATGATTATTAATGCGCTTCAACACTAATAAGAATGGAGCGCCATTCATTGCATTCTCATATTTGATTTGCAAAATTAATACATTTTTACTTACTAAAAGACCTGTTTGAGAAAATGAACCGCATTGTTTTTCATTGCCTAGAAAAATATTACTTAATTGTCCATGGTGACATTGTGCCCAAAGAGTCCCTTGCATACTTTTAGATACATAAGAAGGAGCTTTGTCATCGCTAACTTTGCCGACAATGTTAGTACCGCTATTATAAAGAGAAATTTCTACTGGCCAAGGACCACCGTTACCAAATAAATCAGTTGGATCAGTAAAAAAGCCTCGCCAAGTGCCAGTATAACTTGTGCAGCTGGCTTGATAATACTTAGATAACTGAATTGTCTGGGTTGTGCTAGCAAAGGTAAATAATGGAAAATAACATAAACAGATTAGAATAAATTTTTTTAGTTTCATAACAATTCCAATTAGGTGAGCATTCAGAACCCGTCAAAAAGGGTGTGTATTCAGCTTGGTATTATAGCGGTTTCATGATTATTTGACCCTATAATTTCTTGGTTAGTAATAAAATAGTAATACAAATATTGCATACACAAGATCAAATAATTATGAAACTGCTAATCAAAAAAGTCTAATAAATAAAATAGCAAAAGATATGATATTATTCAAGGTAAAAACTTAAGTTTTAAGTTTTGTCGCAAAAATCAGTAATTAATAAGGGGAGTATTTTATGACAGATCAATTAGAAATTCGCAACGCAACAATTAAAGATGTGTCTTTAATCTTGAGTTTTATCAAAGAACTTGCTGAATATGAAAAACTTGCACATGAGGTGGTAACAACAGAAGCTATACTGAAAGAATCACTATTTGGTGCTAAACCCTATGCCGAAGTTATTCTAGCTTATTACTTGCAGCAACCCGTTGGATTTGCATTATTCTTTCATAATTTTTCCACTTTTCTTGGGCGACCAGGTATTTATTTAGAAGATCTTTTTGTGAAATCAGAGATGCGTGGTAATGGGTTTGGCAAGAAAATTTTAAGTTATTTAGCAGCATTGGCAGTTGAACGAAATTGTGGTCGGCTCGAATGGTGGGTATTAGATTGGAATACACCTGCTGGTAATTTTTATAAAAAATTGGGTGCTATGCCGATGGATGATTGAACTGTATTTCGACTAACAGGCGATAAACTACGAGAACTTGCAGAGAGTTAATTATTAAATTGGGAATTAGCTTCTTTAGCAAATCTTAATAGACATTTATTTTTTTTCTCTGTATAAGTGATTAATATTTTTCTTATTAAAGTATTTTCATGAAAACCGTTAAATTAACTAAAGATACAGAAAGACGCATCAAAGCAGGTCATTTATGGATCTATAGCAATGAAATAGATACCAAGCAGACACCACTAAAAAATTTCTCTGCGGGTGAATTAGTTATTATTGAACCTGCTGTTGGCAAAGCATTAGCAATTGGTTATATTAATCCTCAATGTTTATTATGTGTTCGAATATTATCTAAAAATTTACATGAAAAAATCGACCAAGATTTTTTTGTTAAGCGAATTTTAGCAGCACAGGCGAAACGAAAATTAATTTTTACTGAATCTTATTATCGATTAGTCTTTGGTGAAAGTGATGCATTGCCAGGGTTAGTGATTGATCAATTTAATGAACTTATTGTTATACAAATTAATACCGCTGGAATGGAGCTATTAAAAAATCATGTGATTGCGGCAGTACAGGAAGTATTACAGCCAAAAGTTATTCAATTAAAATGTGACAGTTCTGAACTAAAAAAAGAAGGGCTGAATGCTTATAATGAAGTGGTTTATGGAGAGTTGCCAGAAACCTTGTTAATTCAAGAAAACAATTGCAGTTATAAAATTTCAACACCTGTAGGTCAAAAAACCGGATGGTTTTTTGACCATCGATTTAGCAGACAACAAATTGCTCGATATTGCCAAAATAAACGAGTACTCGATATTTTCAGTTATACCGGTGCATTTGCGATGCCATGCGCAAAAGCCGGCGCAAAAGAACTCTTTTGCATTGATAGTTCTGCTCTTGCTTTAGAAGTATTACATGAAAATGCAACTCTAAATCAATTTAATAATATTAAAACCTTGCAAGGTGATGCATTAGCAACGATGGAATCATTGTTACAACAGGGTGAAAAATTTGATGTCATTATTTTAGATCCACCTGCTTTGATCAAAAAGAAAAAAGATTTAGTTGCGGGCAGTAAAATGTATCAAAAATTAAATGAAGCAGCATTAAATTTGTTAAATCATAATGGTATATTACTCTCAGCTTCTTGTTCAATGCAATTATCTGCCCCCGAATTATTAAATATTATTCGTCGAGCGAGTATTGCAACTGGATTTGAATTATCAATCTTAGAGCAATGTCACCAAGCAGCGGATCATCCAATTCATCCTGCAATTGCCGAAACACAATATTTGAAAGGGTATATTGCCCACAAATTGTAAATCAACGGTGTAATTGCATAGCTGAAGTTTTATTTCAGACTGTTGAGGATCATCCAGTAGCTGTAAATTTATATTAGAAGCCTCCGGTTGCAGCAAGTGCAGAAACCCGTGTTTGCAAGGGTTGTTACTACGGAATTTAAGATATAAATTTAACTACTACAATTCACCATGACTGGCCTGCACTGTTGTGTTTCTTCAGGAACATAGGTTGGTAAATTATTTCCTTCGATGAACTTGGTTAATGAGGAAGCTTCGGTTTCAATGCAAATTTGCAATGCTTTAATTCGGACATGGTTAGGATCATTTGTTATTGCTAATGCTAAATAATTTTGTATTTCTCCGTGAATTTCCATTAAAGCCATATACCTATCTCGATAGGTTGCATTGGGAGATAATTTAATATAAGCATCTCGTGCTGCCTCTAGATATTTAAGTTCATTGCGATATTTAATTGAAGTAAAAAATCCGACACTCCAATTAATGATAAATGCATGTCGACTTTCACTAGTTTCTAGCTTTAATTGTTCAGAAGATTCTCTTATTAATACACAACCTAATTTACAT
>JBGSLN010000133.1:0-3599 GCA_041740675.1 Gammaproteobacteria bacterium
CTTTTGAAATAACAAACGCTAAAGGTTCAGCATTTGTTTCATCAGGCAAATTGAAAAAGTGAGCATGACCTTGATTGTCAGTAGTACTCCTCATGATTTCCAAGCCGTTTTTGCCAATCAAACTAACATTTGCTCCAGCGACAGGTTGGCCGGTTACGATAGATTGCGCAAATACATCTTGGCTTTTGTCAGCATTTGTCTTAACAATAACACCCATATTAGTTAATACGACTAGACGAGTAGTTTTGATATCGATCAATTTTTTAGTGGTCGGATCATAACCTTGTAATTCTAATAAATATAAACCTAGATGATCATTCGCTGTTTGAAATTGACTAATATCAATAGGAAAAAAATTCGGTGCTTGTAAATCAGTCGTATTAAATATTTTTATATCTGAAAAACTAGCCGAAATATTACTTTGATTGAAATCATAAGGATTAATAAATTGAGGGTGTTGTAAATTGCCGTAGGTTTGACTTAATAATTGATTTAAATTCTGTGGCAATATTTTATAAACCGTTAATTTCAATGCCGCAAGACCACGAGTCATCACTTCTAGCTTTTGTTGGCCTGTTAAAGCCAATAATGCCCCTTTGTGAATAAATTGAATTGTTTGCGGTAGATTTGCAGTACGTACTAGGATTCGATAAGGATCTTTTAATTGAAATCCACCTTGCGAAGTTAAACCTGCAGCTATGCTTACATACAATAAACGGTTTTCTTCCGCTTTAATAATATAACTATGTTGCATTGAATAGCTATGTTCGGTTGGCGTGGCTTGTAAATTTAGCAATTGCGCTTGCTGTAGCATAGTACTTGTGACAGCAAGAGGTTTACCCACTAAATTATTATCAATTAACTTTTTACTGTCTGCTGCAGATAGTAAATAAGCTTGCAAGTTTTTAGTTAACCCAGCGTTGGTAATGCCAATATTGGTTTTGATGGTTAATAATTGTTGTGCATTGCCATTATTTTCAATAACAAAGCCAGTGTTAATAGTATCGATCGATAGATAGCTATAAAGCGAAGGAATTTTTATGGAACTACTGCTATTCGTTTTTGTGAATTTATTTCCACGAATAGTTTCTATCCCTTTGCTAATAACTAAAGTAGCAAATTTTTCTTGTTTACCTATATTAATGGGTGTTGATTCAATAAAGGCTTGACGTGAAAATGATCCAAAATGAATTTGTATTGGAATGGTTTGCCCATCAGCCATGGCTAACTTTACATGATCAGCTACAGAACTTTCTTGCACCGGATAATTAAATTCAATAGTAGCAACCATATTTTTTTCATTGGGATTTTTTAAATTTAAATTAAATGTGGCTTTAGTAATGGTTGCGGTAAATGGATCAGTAACAAAATTAACACGAGAAGTTTTTAATAATCGTTGTTTGGTAATCAGCGACCTATCAAAACTGATGGTATAAGTTGTATTCGCTTGCCAATTTTCTGTGGGTATAAATTGTAAACTATTGTCATCCGCCCAGCTCCATGTTCCTGTAATAGCCGGTTCAATTTGCACACCTGCTTTAATAGAATGTCCAATTTGATTTAGAGGTGCGACCGATGCTGAGAGGATATTAGGTGACTGAGAAGGATTGGCTTCGCTAAAAAAATTAACATTGATTGTTTGTGGGGTATTGGCATTGTCTTTGGTTAGGTCTTTAATCGGCATAATGCTAGGAGCGCTGACCGCTGCATAGGCTTCAGGAATTTTCTTGGGATGATACAGCCAGAAAAAACACAGTATCGCAATAATAATACCGGCTAGCGCCACTAGAATGGAAATGTAATTTTGTTTAATGAGTGTGATGATATGATTTAGCCAAGAAGGTTTTTTCCAAGAAAATTCGCCAAAAACTTTTGCAAACATGTCCATCATCCTCTTTTTCTTTTTTAGTAGGGATTTTTGGTAATTCTACCTAAAGATGGTTATCTATCACAGGTTTTTTTCCAAAATCCAGTGAAACCTTAGTTGATTAGCAATAATAAG
The DNA here is from genome assembly GCA_041740675.1 of Gammaproteobacteria bacterium. Lineage (GTDB taxonomy): Bacteria > Pseudomonadota > Gammaproteobacteria > JBGSLN01 > JBGSLN01 > JBGSLN01. The sequence continues at coordinate 2,003 of JBGSLN010000133.1, forward strand.
GATCATAACCTGTTTTTGTGGATCTGGAATCAATTAGATTATCCAGTTGAGATTGGAGAAGATGATTCATCACTTGCATTAAATGTGAGTAAAGAACAAAGGTTATATAATTTATTCAATAATCAACTATTAAGAGCATCAGGCTCCAGTTAAGGAATTTTCTAGTATTTATGGTTGTGTCACTTGTCCCATGAATAAGATAAGGCCAGTTTTGCTATCAAAAATATAAAATAGAAATGGATGATTTGCATTAAATATAACAGGCTTTTTGGGTTCAGATAAAACTGCAGCGCTGCCAACCATTACGGTAGCTGTAGCTGCTGCGGCAGTTGTGCCCGCCTCGTCTACATCAATGATTGCATTTTGAATAATTATTGAAAGTTGTAGTGGTTGCATAGAGATGTCAGTAAAATTAGCTTTGCTTGAAAATGCATCTTTAATCCCTAAATTTTGTAAAGCATTACTAAGATTCATATTTGCAGCAAGATGAAATCTAGGCAAGCTAACATCAACATTAGTATCAGAAGAATTTGCAAGCAGTTGTAAAAATGAACTTGCATTTAACGAACGTTGTATTTGTTTTAAAGAAATATTTTTTTTAGGCAATATAATTCCCAGCATTAGATGTCCCTCACTATAAGGAAGCTGCAAAAGTTGTAAAAGGTTATTTTCGGTATATAGGAAGTGTTTTGTTTGATGCATCATCATCACCGAACTTTGCGTGCCATTTTCAAGAGTAAAGGGTTGTTGCTGAGTGTTTGCAACTTTAAAAGGAGATTGCCAAATACCTTTGAAATAAATAGCATTTGTGAGTACTAATTGAGTGGATGAAGAAATCATTCCCTTACCAATTAATTCATTGATTTTTCCATTGGTTTTTTTTGTGACCCAGTCATTTATCGTTTGCCGTGCTTGTTCAGGTTCATTGACAAAATCAACTGCATAAAAAGTTGCAGTATGGTTGAGTTGCAATTGGTTTACAAAAGTAGGTTGGTAATTTAAGCCTTTTTTTGCCCAGATAGCATTTGCAATAACAAAGGAAGCTTGCGGTGTAGTGAGTCCGAGATTTGAGGCTAGTGTTCGTATTTTGCAAGAAAATCCGGCACAGGGTTTTGCGAATTGTAAAGCTGAATTAATTTCATCTAAATCTTTGTTAAGAGAGCAAAGAGGTTGATCTTTTAACTGTAATGTCTTTATGAGTTGTAATTGAGTATTACCACTGGCGCCACTGCTCAATATCGTTAACAGAGAAGATAAGCTGTAAGGTGATAGAATACTATTTTCCTTAGTAGCACTTGTTTTTTTATTGAGATCAAATGCAAATTGATTAAATGCTTTTACGACTTGAGTTTGATTAGTAGCACAAGCTGCATGAGTAATTGTTGGATCGATCATGCTTATTATTAAAAATAGAATGAAGCTAAATAATTGGAATTTTTTTTGCATAATAATGCTTCTTATAATTTTTCTGATTAAAGTATATAATATCCACACAAGAATGGGCAGTAAAAAGCTCAAATTCAACGAGTATATTTATGCGTACAATACGATTGATATTAGTTCTGATTTTTTTGTCAGAGTACTTCTAGATCGTCAT
>JBGSLN010000134.1:0-6001 GCA_041740675.1 Gammaproteobacteria bacterium
ATATTAACTGATTTAGTGTCGTCCAGACTCACTTCATATTAGAAGAGACTCAAATTTTACTATTTACTAATAAAATGGTATGATTTCACTATATATATTTATATATGATGGTTAGATAATTTGTAACCATTCGCGAATTATTTAAATTTAGTACAAAAGTCAGACTAGCATTGATATAGTTACATAATTTATTTATTCACAAGGGAAAGTTTTTATGCTGCAAACCGAAACGCTTGACTATTTCCTTGATCAAATTCAAAACGGGTACGGAATCCAATTAATTGAGGCTATTAAAGAATATTCTCAGAAAAACTCTAATGGTCTTAATGACGCAATTATTAAATTCAATAAGATAATAACTGTCGTTCAGGATATCACTGAAAAATTTCCTAAAGCTGTAACTGATACTTCAAAAAAAGATGAATTTAAAAATAAATTACATGAACTGAGTAAAGAAAAATCAGAGAATCTTAATAACGCTTTAACATGTGTTGCTTGGCTTACCGCTAATGGATTGCCTTCGCCTGCTGATCAAGAGCTGCTTGCTAGACGTTACTTAGGATTCAACAAAAAAAAGGACATTCCTAACTCAGTACAAGCTGCTTTATATAATTATAAGAAAGCTTATAAAGAGTTACAAACATACCACATCCTACAAAATGATTCTGTTGATTGGATGGCGCACGAAAGTCGAATACGACAAATTGCTTTAGAAGAAGCACGTCGTGAAGTGTATTTCGCTATAGGCGAAAATATTCAAGAACAATCACCTACAACTATTGCAAAAAATGGACTGATTTTTGTTACTGAAAAACATCTATCAGAAGAAGGCATAAATCAATTGCTAGGCCCTATATCTACTTTTTGTGAAATATTCAGTGGTAAGCTAGATCGGAATGAAGCTAATCAAAAATTAAGACAGATAGGCTATAATGAACTCAATGGAAATAATCTTAATTCGCGCTTCTTGGTAGACTATGATCCTCGTGATGGAAGAAAAGCAGTTATACTTCAAAAAAATGGGAAACTTGTTAGTGAAGAAGAACTCAAACAAGATATAGAACTTTTTAGTGATGATCCGCAATTAAAAGCCTTTGTCAGTTCATTAGGATACCAGGCTTCTACGGTACATTTTCTTCAAGATAGTAATATAACGGTTCATTTGGGCGGTTATGATATTGCATCTGCCATCATGTTAATGGATGCTTTTAAAATTATTATAAATAATCAGGCGAACAGTGATCAACCACACTTTACCTTCGAACTAGCAATAAATAATCGTGAATTTAAAGGTAAAAGAATTGCCTCAGGCGAAGAAGAAGCAATTCCATCGTTTTTCCCTATTTCCGAAGCTCCACTGATTTGTTCAAAGCTAAGGGTTCATATGCGAATTGAGCAAACTGAGGAAGGGAAAAAATTTGTTCTGGATAGGGAAAAAACAAAGATTCGTAAAGCAATTATTCCTGTCAGACCTAAATTAACAGCAAAAATTTCTCCTGTTAGTTTAAAAGATGATTGTATATCAACAACAGCATGCTGTTTCTTCTTAAAATATGATAAAGCATTTGTAAACTTTTTTGCTTCTCAAGATATATTGGAAATATCTAGATTAAAGTCTTTAGGACTAAAGCATCTTATCGGTCGCGCAGATCTAAAATCGTTAACTAAAGAAGAAAGTATTTTTGTAAAGCAATTATCCGCAGATATTTTTAGTGATAAACCTATTAGCGATAAGTCTGTAGCTGAAAAAATTATTACCTTTGTTAAAAAGAAATTAACTAAGATTCCAGATGATCCAGTAACCGTATGGCGTTATTTGCAGCTTGCACAAGTGGGTGAAGGAGTATTGTCTGATCTTGCGAAGTTAGGTAAAGTCCCTCATTCTCACGTTAACAAAGCAAGCGATGTTGTTTCTAATTTATCTAAGAAATGTAAAAACTATGTTGAAAAATGTTTTAACGATCCTCAGTGTATTTATAAAGAAGGCACTCTGTTAACTCTGTTGCGTGATTTGCATGAACAAAGTTTATCAAACGGTGAAATAAAACAAGTTGTCGATGATTGGAACAAAAGGTTTTTAAGTTATTTATCTGAGTATATAAAAAATAATAAACAGCGTGGCCCATTATCATCTATTTTAAAAGAGCTGTTTGTCATTATTAATTGTCCAATTCCAAAAACCAGTACCTTGGATTTAACTCCTGCTCATTACTATCGCGAGTGGACACAAAAACTTATTAATGAGTGGCAACGAAATTTAATTGAATATTTCAATACCATAAACAGTCATGAAACGATAAATACCGATAACTCAAAACACTTATCGATGATTCTAGAAGATTTAATGGCGATTAGTAATAATAAACTTATTGATGTGAGAACTAATCCTGAAAGCATTAAAGAGTGTGATATAAAAGATGTGCTTGAAAATTTCAAGATTATAAAAAATATAACGCACCTTTTTTCTCAAAGGGGTTTACCCTTACAATTATCGACAGTTACTTCTATTCATACGTTGCATACTAACCTCTTTTATTTATTTGATTGCAAAAAACTGCAGTGTTCACAAGAAATAGTTAGCGAACTTAGAAAAGAATTATTTACTGAAGAAAAAGAAACCAGTCATTCAAAAGTTCATGATAGTAAAGAATTAGACATAAAAGTTGAGTCTGAAATAGCAAAACAAAAAATCTCAAGTTGGCAACATATCGAATTATTCAATCCCTGGATAAATTGTACAGCAGAAAATATTCAATCACAGTTAAAAGGAAATAATTATGTTGCACACCTCTCTCTTTTAAATGATCTTCTTGCAATGGCTACTGAATCAGGTAAACACCCGCCTGAACTGGAACAAAGAGCAAAGTTTGCTCAAGATGCAATTGATAAGTTTTATACCGTATTAACTGGTATAGATTTACTAAAATCTTTTTCTTTAGATGCTCCATCTTTTTCAGAAGTTTCTAAAGAAATATTTCCGGTTATCTCTGATCTTATTATCCTAGCCAATTTTCAATTTAAAAAAGCGACAAATTTAAAGCAAATTGTTAGCACTGAACAAGCAACAAACGCATTTGCAATTTTTATGGCAGCTAAAAAAATATTTAGCTCATCTAAAGATTCGATTAATTTGAAGGAATTGCAAGAATTACAAAAAAATTTATTGCAATATGCTGACCAAGTTTTATCAGATGAATTAAGCACTAATGAACAAAGAACATTAGCAGGGAAAATTGTAGTTGAGCAGTTAGATACTATTACTAAAGAATTCAACAAACCGTTCTCATTGGATACTTTTGAACGCGCATTGGCTATTTTAATTGCAGCTAATAAAGCACAAGATAAAAATTTAATTGATGCCAATGATGAGAAAGTAAAAAATGTTTATAATAAATTATTAGATTACAGTACTAAATTAAAAAATAAAGATTATAATTTTGACTTAATTGATAAAATACTTACTTATTTCATTGTTCGATCCAAAACTAAATTATCTTCTGAAAAATCAACTAATGATGATATTGAACGTGCTAAGCAAGCATTTACTGCAGGGGCTAATTTTTTAGTTAGCTTGCCGGGCATTACATCTATTCACCAGGAACAATTAGAACTTGTAAAACAACTTATAAAGAAGCAAGAATTTACTTTTTTAGAAGAAAAAATATCAGAGTTATTAAAATCTTCTATAGTTAAAGAATCAGCGCCTCTAGCAAATATAGTTTTTTCATGGGTGTATGAAATCTCTAAGGCACGAATAGATTTAGAAAATACTGCACAAAATCAGCAGCCAGAAAATATTAGACGAGTAGTAAAAGCTTATAATGACACTGTTAGTTTTGTTAAAACAACTCATTTTTTAATGCCTGATTCTTGTAAATCTATATTACTTAAAGTTGGAGATCAGCTTTTAAAGTCTCAAAATGTTTCTTCTCAAATTAAGTGGAAAGTAGAAACTGGTCTTGTAATTGCTGCCACGAAAATTCCATTAGTTGAGCTTTTAAACCTCTGCATTGCTAATAATTGTGATGATAGAGAAAATCAAATAAGAACTTATCGTATTTTAACCCAGGCTCTTAATAATTCATCACGCAAAAAAGAATTAATTGATTTGTTAAAAGATGTCTATGGCCCTAACCCTAAGCTAGAAGAAAATAAATCTAGGGATGAAATAATTAAGAGAACCTTAACCTTGCAATGGGTTCCTCCAACTAACTCTTCTTTATCTGATCCACATATAAGATACCTCAGTCTATGCTACGATGGCAGTAAACATCCAGGGACGATTCTAGTAGAGAAAATTTTGGATGATACTGAAATTTTTAATGAGATTGCTGGAACATCTATTAATATAGTAAGTCAACATCCTTTATTGGCAGAAAAATTAGCAAATAAGATTGCGAATGAGCTTGCTAAAGCTGCAAGAAATATATTCCAGCAACTTTGGGATAAATTGTGGAAAGAGAAACCCAAAGTAACTAGCTTTTCATCAGAAGAAGTTAAAGTTCTTTTACTTGGACAACCTGATGTAGCTCGTAGCTTTTTTTCAAATGAAACAGCAATCACTGAATTAAAAAATAAAAATGCAAGTGAATTTGCAAATGTATTAAAAGAATTGATCCTGAGTGATAAACAAAATTGCACTAATTCTAATAAACTCAGAAACGCAATTTTAGACAATCCGAGCGTGTCGGTTCACCTTTTACAGATTTCTGCAATTGACTGGGTAACAATTTCTAACAAGTATCCAATTTTCACCTATCGTGCTTTATCCAGAGTACCAAATTTATCTAAGATATTTGATCAGAATTCAACTGCTTACCAAGCTTTTACTTTTTTGCATGAAAAAATTGAAACAAAAAATGATGGGTTACCACCTATTCTGAGAAATCCTGAACAAAGAACTGCTGAAATATTATTGCGATGGTTTATGGTTTATAAGATGCAATTATTTCCAGCAAATCAAACTTATAAACTAAATGCTCTTTTAAATAGTGCTGGTTCGATTTCGGAAAAAGAATTAATTTCGATATTTCAGCGAGGATGGACGCAAAATGAACTTGATTATGATTTTTGGAATACGATGGCGACGAATAGCGCTTTACAAACGTTTGTTTCAAGCAAGACACAACTTTTGGACGCTTTTAAAAATTATTTTACAATAAGGGAAAATAAATCAAAATTTACGCAGTTATATTCTTATGTAGCAAGTATCAATAGAACGTTTGCAAATACTTTATATGTTAATGTTTATAACCAAGAGCCTCTTCAAGTAAATAGTACTTCTTTCTTTCCTAGTACTGAGAGTGTCACAAAATTCTTTGCGCGATTTTTACCAATAACACCCGCTTCAGATAATTCTTCTTCTATTGTAAATCAGCAGCCTCCGTAAATGGAAATAATTGTTTAGATAATTTTGGGTCAAATAGTTTTATTACCTTACGATAACCTTGTGTATCTTTAATATCTAAATAGATATGGTAACGATTAGAAGGTTCAATAAACCATTCCAACATTTGCCAATACTTTCTAATATAACTGTGGGAAAAATGCTTGAAGCATACTTTAAGCAAGTAGAACGTACTCTGGAACTTAGCACTTATGATGGTTATTACAAAAAGACAAACCGTTATTTGATGCCTGCTTTTAAAGATATTCCTATGCGTGAACTCACTTCCTGCCATGATTTGTGAGTGGGTTCAGGAATTTAAATTAACGATAAAAACAATACAAAATGCTTTGATTTCCCCTCCGCGCTATCATTGCAACAGCTTTGGTTGATGAAATCATCGATAAAAATCCATTAAACCATATTATCCTAAGCGGGTAAGCGCCAAGTATTACTATTACAACCTGCATTAGAAGCCCTGAAAGCTCAGAAAGTTTATACTTTTATGGAAGGCAAGCGCATATTTCATGCGCCCTTTTCTAACCAACCGTGGACATCACCCTTCCAAATTCGACATTCGGGTTGGTTGCCACTATTGCGCCGCGCTGGTGTATG
>JBGSLN010000135.1:0-2597 GCA_041740675.1 Gammaproteobacteria bacterium
CTTTTGAAACTTAATTTCAACTTTGCCGCTGAGCAAAGATTCTAAGTTGTCTGAATTAAAAATTACTGGCATCGTGGTTTGACTTTTAGCAGCTTCTTGCTGCAAGCGCAAAATAGCTGGATGCTGCAATGCGGTTATAAGTACTAAGCTGCTCTGATTGGTAAACTGAGCAATCGCAGCAATGAGTTCTTCGGCTGACATAGAAAAATCCAGTGCCAAATTCACAATGCATAATTTACTAGAAAAACGGTTAATGCTCGCCATTTGCTGTAAGTTATTAATAGAAACGATTTCAGCATTGATAAATTCATCTTCAAGTGGTGTTGCTAGCGCTGTTGTGCCTTCACCAATCAAATACACCATTTGAGGGACAATTTCGCAATGTTTTAAAATTTGCAATAAATCTTGATTGAGCGACTGATAAGTTTGAGTTAATAGCTGCATGTCTTTTAAGCGTTAATGAATATTAGTATTATTGTATCCATAACTCATGCACTTATGTACCTTAAACTTCATTCTTTATAATGATCCCTCTCTCCGTTCGGGAAGACATGCTTTGTTCGAGATAACATACCAAGGATTTTTCGTAAGTCCTAATTATATAAAACATCAAAGATTAGAGTATCTATCATTTCAATTTGTTGTATACTAAAACGTAAACTAAATTCAATAACAACGAACTCTAATCAACAAAGTATAAACGAAAAAATTTACTTGAGAGATAGTATATGAAAAAATCAACGGTAGTATTTTTGTTTACTGCATTAGTAGCAACTAGCCCAGTAAATTTTGCAGCAACATTAAATTCAATGAACAAAGTTCAAGTTGAAAATAACTTAATTAACAAAACGCTTACATCGATTGGGGTAGACAATCTGGATGGACGCACAGTTAATAATAGTAACTCAGTATTTTTAGATGGTCATGGCCATGTTTTTGGAGAAATGGGACAGAAACCAACAAATGAGCCTCAAACAGACAAAGGCATTTACACCATCAAAAACGATGGTGCTATTTATATCACTTGGGAACATTGGGATAATAAAAAGCAATTATGCTTTCACATCTTTAATGCTAAAAATGCCTATATTTCTATTGACTGCACCAATGTATTCCATAGTGCTTTTATGAAAGCTGCTATACAATCCGGAAACCATATCTTGGATTTTAAAAATTAGAAAAGATTAAAAATGAAATAAGAGCGTAATTCTAACTAACTCTTGGTACAATCGTTTTAATCTAAAAAATACATAAATTCCATGATCTATGGTTATGATTCTCAAATTGTCATTGCAACTTTAATTCTATTGGTTGCCATGGGAAGTGCGACTTGGAATGCGCTTGTAAAAATACATCAGCAACCATTGTTACTTGTAACTTTAATGGTGTTACCACAAATGATCATTGCGTTGCCTATTGCTGTAACGCATTTGCCGCAACACACGTACACGTTAAGCATTATTTTTCTGAGTAGTTTAATACAAACCGCATATATCATATTTTTAGCCAAAGCTTACTCAAGAGCAAATTTAAGTATTGTATATCCAATTGCACTTGGCTTAGCGCCGATAATCAGCTTTTCATTCGTACATTTGATTTATCATAAAGATCTAGATCTGATAGAAATAATAGGCGTCATTATTATTTGCGCTGGAGCCGCCGGATTTTCGTTGTTTAATAGAGATTTTTGGAAGACCACTTCTTTAAAAACTAAATTGTATACTCTAATCGTTTCCATATTAATTGCAGGTTATGGATTGACAGATAGTTTTGGCGTGAAATATGAAAATAATATACAAAGCTATATCAGTTGGTTATTTTTGATTAAAGGGCTGATGTTACTAATACCGATGATGCTACTCAAAAAAATCAAGCTTATTAACCTATACCAAGATTGGAAAAATTATAGTATTGCCGGTTTATTAGCTGGTATTGGATATGCTGTGATCATTTGGAGTTTTTATTATGCTCTCACCCCTCTAGTGTTATCTTTACGCGCATCTTCGATAGTTTTTACGGTAATACTTGCAAAAGTTATTATTAAAGAGCCTGTTTCATTTTACAAAATACTATTGAGTATGATAATTGTTTCGGGTATTATTATCATTTTAATATACTAAAATGATTAATGAATAGGAAGCAGTCATGGAACACAAATTACACCTTGTAGGTATTGTTGTGTTATTAGGGATATTTTGCAACTTGCTAGTGCTCTGTTTTTGAAACTAATAGAACAACAACAGTGATGTAACAATTTTTTTACTCATCCAGAATCTACGAAAACCTCTTCAATATTTTTGAAAGCGTCATTCAATAAAACTTACCGTATGAACCCAGATCTCTGCCATAAATTATTTACTGATTAACCAATATTGCTATTGAAAATATTCATGGTAATATGTTGCCAATTTATTTGATAAATTTCATGAGAATTATGAAAAGATGATTCTAATGAAACTTGGTGCGTAAGCTGTAACTGAAAGTGTGGCAAGCTTGAACGTTTGTAATATCTAGCTATTTTAAAGGGACACTCATACTGTGATTAAATTTCGACGTATTCTCTCTACTGTTTTATTTTTTGGATTGCTGCTGTTGTT
>JBGSLN010000136.1:0-8913 GCA_041740675.1 Gammaproteobacteria bacterium
GAATAATTCTGGAGAGAATAGCGATAAGGAAAAACCAAGCAGTAAAACACAGGCAGAAACCGAAAGACAACAAGAGAAAAAATAGTTAAAATTTTGTTTATATCTTTAGTAACTTCTTAATTGAATCGCCATCTGGCAAAACTAAATCCGCTGCAATTTCAAAAAGTGGTTTTAATACAAATATTCGGTTCTTCATTTCTGGATGAGGAATGGTAAGGTTTATTGAAGAAATTGTCAGGTCATCAAATAATAATATGTCGATATCAATTATCCTGGCTTCCCAACGTTTACTGGAATGAATTCTTCCCATTTGATTTTCTATTTGTTGACATCGATTTAATAGCTCGACCGGAGTCAATGAAGTATCAACCGCTATAACAGCATTGATGTAATCTTGTTGGATCTCATTAAGTCGATCGGGGTGAAGTAAAGCTTTATTCTGAAAAAGCTGCGATTGGGCAATAAACTGAATTTGTTTTGTTTCAATAATATGTTGAATTGCGAGTTGAACTTGTTGAGCTGGATTTTCTAGATTACTGCCTAATCCTAAATATGTTCTGCTATACTTTGCTGCACAAGTATTTTTTTTATCATTCATTCTTTCTACCACGAGAACGTTTATTTCGCTCCTTTTCCGTCAACTCACCGAGTAAATTATGCCGCGTAGTATCATCACCATGATAAAATTTGCTCCACCATTCATAAACTTCATTAATAGGTTCGCCGGCGCGAGAACGCAATTGTAAAAAATCAAAGCTTGCGCGAAATCTTGGATGATTGACTAATGTAAAACATTTATTTGGCTTCAGTTGAGACATTCGATATTGCATTTCCCAAATGGTTCGAGCGGTTAAGAAAAAGTTTTTTGGAATTGACGCAGCTTTTTGTTGTTGAGAAACAATATTATTGTAAGCAATATTGAATGCGACAACTGAATCTTTCAATGTGCTTTTTAATTCTTTAAATTCTTGATAGAAGCTATGCCATAATAATGCTGCAGTTAAATAGCCAGGAGAGACTGTTTTGCCTTCAGCAACACGTGCATCAGTATCTATTAATAAGATATTAATAAAATCATTGATGTTAGCAAAGTTTCTTCCTTTCAAAACATGTTCAGTGGCTGGAAACAAAAATTCAAGCAATTCATAATGTCGTAACTGCTTGAAAGTGTCTAAAGCTTGGCCGCCTAAAAATAATTTTAATATTTCAGTAAACAAACGTGCAGGAGCAATATTCTTAAGTAATACCCGTAGCTCATGAATAGGTTTTTCTGTTTCGTTCTCAATTCTAAAGCCTAATTTTGCAGCAAACCTCACAGCTCTCAACATTCGCACAGGATCTTCTCTGTAACGAATTTTTGGATCGCCAATGATCCGTAACACGCCGTTTTTTAAATCTTCTAAGCCATTGTGAAAATCAATCACAGAAAAATCAGCGATGTTATAAAACAAAGCATTGACCGTAAAATCTCGACGTTTTGCATCATCATCGATAGAACCATATACATTGTCACGTAATAACATTCCTTCATCTGACATATCAATATCTTCATCTTGATAAGCTCTAAATGTACTAACTTCGATAATTTCTTGTTTAAAAAGAATATGGACAATGCGGAATCTTCGACCAATTAAGCGGCCATTGCGAAAATTTTTCTTGATCTGCTGCGGATTAGCATTAGTTGCGACGTCAAAATCTTTTGGTTCTCGACCCAACAACATATCACGCACACAACCTCCGACCAGAAATGCTTGATAACCAGAAGCATTTAATCGATATAAGACTTTCAGTGCATTTTCACTGATGTTTTTTCGAGAAATGCAATGTTCTGCTCGTTGTAGAACAACAGCAGTCTTAGGTAATTTTAATCGTGATTTACCTTTGAAAAAGGCTAGAAATTTTCCAATTGACATTGTGTATAATAGCGATGAATAACTTAGTAAAAAACAGTTGCAGTTATAATTGGAGTTAGCTTACCATAAAATAATTTAAAAATATATTAGGGGATGTTTTTGTGAAGATTTTAATGTGCAAACCAACTTATTATGACATCGAGTATGAAATAAACCCATGGATGAATAAAACGATTAAAGCAGAACATTTAAAATCATCCATTCAATGGAATCAGCTATACGATGCCATCAAACACTGTGATGTAGAAGTTGAATTGGTTGAGTCACAGAAGGAGTTGCCTGATATGGTATTTACAGCAAATGCGGGATTAGTTAAAGATGGCCGAGTGCTGTTAAGTGATTTTCGTTATCCTGAACGACAAGGTGAAAAGCATTATTTTAAACAATGGTTTATCAAAGCGGGCTATCAATTGGTTGATAAAAGTCTGGACTCTACTGATCTTTGCTTTGAGGGAGAAGGGGATGCATTATTTTCAAATAACTTTCTGTTTGTAGGCTATGGAATTCGTTCTGATAAAGCTTATTACGAAAATGTTAAATCATTAGGTGTAGAAGAAATTATCTATTGCGAATTGGTAGACCCTTATTTTTATCATTTAGACACTTGTTTTTGTCCACTCAATGAAACTCATGGAATATGGTGGCCTAAAGCTTTTACCCCAAATAGCCAACAAATTATGCAAAAACAGCTACAGCTATTTGCCCTTCCTGAAAATGAGGCAAAAAAATTTGCTTGTAATGCAGTTGTCATTAAGGAAACTGTGATCATTCCTGCGGGATGTCCAGTTACAGAAAGCCATTTAAAAACATTAGGCTATAAAGTAATCAGCTGTGAAATGTCAGAATTCATTAAAGCGGGTGGCGCTTGCAAGTGTTTAACTCTTTATATCTAATTTGGAAATACAATGAACTTAATTATTGAACGTGAAAGCAAAGTTTGCGCACACAATTATGCCCCTTTACCTGTGGTGCTAGTCAAAGGAAAAGGGATTTATCTCTGGGATGATCAAGGAAAAAAATATATTGACATGATGAGTGCTTATTCTGCAGTGAGTCATGGTCATTGCCATCCACGCTTAGTTAATGCTTTATCAAACCAAGCGGAAACTTTGTCAATTGTATCTCGTGCTTATCACACAGATAAACTAGGATTGTTTTTAGAAAAAGCCTGCGCTATTTCTGGTTTTGACAAAGCTCTTCCAATGAATACCGGCGCTGAAGCTGTAGAAACAGCATTAAAGGCCGCACGCAAATGGGCATATACAGTTAAAGGTGTGCCTGCAAACAAAGCAGAAATCATTGCGTGTCACGGCAATTTTCATGGTCGAACGATCACAATTGTTGGTATGTCTACCGAGTCTCAATATAAAGCAGGATTTGGGCCTTTTCCATCAGGATTTAGCACCATTCCTTATGGTGATGCCACGGCATTAGAACAAGCAATTAATACTAATACGGCCGCGTTTTTAGTTGAACCTATTCAGGGAGAAGGCGGAATTGTTATTCCACCAGCTGGCTATTTAAGACAATGCGAAGCAATTTGCCGCAAACATAATGTATTATTAATCTGTGATGAAATCCAAACAGGCTTAGGCCGTACTGGAAAATTATTTGCGCATCAATATGAACACGTTAAACCAGATGGTTTAATTTTAGGAAAAGCACTTGGGGGTGGTTTATTGCCAGTTTCAATGTTTTTAGCCAATGAAACCGTGATGCAAGTATTTACTCCTGGCGATCATGGCAGTACTTTTGGTGGTTATGCATTGGCTGCTGCAGTAGGATTAGAAGCATTAAATATCATTGTTGAAGAAAAATTTGCAGAAAGATCTCTCGAATTAGGAACCTATATGCTTGAACAATTGCAAAAAATACGATCACCCTTGATCAAAAATTTACGCGGTAAAGGTTTATTTATTGGGATGGAAATTGATCCAACTAAAGAAAAAGCAAGAAATATCTGTTTGAAATTGATGGAAAAAGGCTTGTTAAGTAAAGAGACACATGAGACTGTGGTGCGTTTTGCACCGCCATTAATTATTACTAAAGCAGAAGTTGATCAGGCTTTAACTATTATTCGGGAAGTTTTATTATCAGAATAAAATAGGGTAAACGTATTATCAAATAGTCTCTTATTTATCACATCCTTTAGAAGACTCAGCTTTAGAAATAGCTGCAATGACTTTCAAATCTTCTTGCGTAAGCAGTTTATCAGAATAGGTTGCATTAGATTGATACCACCATTGCTTGTTAAAATGAGTTTGAAGATCTTCATTATCGAATTTTTTCCCATACTGGGCATAGATAGTATTCCGCATGAGCTTGAGTGTTGCACAAGAGTTTGTTGAAAGGTTTTTCACTGCATTATTGATGTCGTAAATAATAGGTAATATCACTGTGCTTTTAACAAAATCTTGGCCTGTTACCAAACATAAACTTAAATCTTCAGTGGGACGAAACTGATGTAAATCCCAAATGTATTTTCGGGTCGCACCGCTGCCTACAATTTTCATGCCCTTAGGTGTAGATTGATAAGAATCAGCATATTGTTTATCTATCGTTGCGCATAAACGCGTTGGTGTATCTGGTATAACTTCAAGTTGCGCATGGCCAATAATCCCGGTTTGCCATAAACCACCTGTGCGTAACACAAACCTGACCCAATGGTGTGCCATCACATCATAGGTGACGCCAGTAATATAGTGATGTGTAATATTTAATAGTTGATTGGGTTTAAAACTCACAGTCCATTTATAAGCATCCGTGTAATATAAATCTTTTAAGGTGTTGGCAGAAATTTTTGTGAATTGAGTATCAATGGGTTTGTTGTCGATTGCAACTTTGAAATCATACACCAACGGACTTCCTAATTTAACTTTAAATCCAGCAGGTACAGTGATTTCACCCATTTCTTCATTATTCACTGGGAAAGGAAAACCCATAGTGAATTGTAGTGGATTGGATGTCATATTTTGGAAAGTGTAAAGGCAATCAAAAATCCACTTACCCTTTAAATTAGGATTGGGTAAATCAATGCCGTGGATAATAACTTTTTCTGCCACCATTTTAACATTCCCTTGTTCAATCGGCATAGGCACAGCCCCTTCACCGCCAAAAGCAGTGTCATCAGCGTAAACATAATGTGCGGTACTTACTAGCATCAAGATAAGTAATAATATGTGTTTTTTCATCCCTAAATACTCCGAAAGCTATAGTGGTTAATTGAGAGCGTTGTTTTGTTTTTTTTATGTTTTCAGTTGAAAATAAGCCGCGATACCCGTTAGAAACATTTGCACGGCCACAGTGGTTAAAATCATTCCCATTAATCGTTCCACTGCAATTAAACCTTTTTCACCCAACAAACGGCGTAACGCATTAGAAAAAAGTAAGATCACCGTTACTATGAAAGAAGCAATGACTAAAGCTGTTAGTAATTCCAGTTTGTGTGTGGGATATTGAGTGGTAAATAACAAAATCATTGTGATAGCTGAAGGACCAGCCACTAAAGGAATAGCTAAAGGAACTATAAAGGGTTCACCCATAGAGCGATCTTGAGATTTATGATCAGAAGGAAAAATCATTCTGAGTGCAATTAAAAATAAAATAATACCACCGGCAATGCCTAAAGCGGGTTCAGTAAGGCTGAGGCCGCTCATAATAGTAGTGCCAGCAAATAAAAATAAAATTAGCACAATAAAAGCAATCAATGATTCGCGTAAAATAATTTTCCAACGACGCGATGCTTCGACTGGATTTAATACTGAAATAAAAACAGGTATATTTCCTAAAGGGTCCATAATTAGAATTAATGTTATTGTTGCTGT
Source organism: Gammaproteobacteria bacterium (assembly GCA_041740675.1). Taxonomy (GTDB): domain Bacteria; phylum Pseudomonadota; class Gammaproteobacteria; order JBGSLN01; family JBGSLN01; genus JBGSLN01. The sequence continues at coordinate 5,738 of JBGSLN010000136.1, forward strand.
ATAGATATTCATAATAAAAATTTATTTAATTGATTAACCACATGTTGTTTATCATGATTATTGTCAATCGTAATATGAGGTGATAGTGGTTTTTCAAAAGCCGCACGAATTTTGCTAGCGTATTCAATAGAAACCCAATTATCACGAATCTTCAGACGTTGATTTACAACGTTAATATTAGCTGTAATATGTACCAACTGTATTTTTGGTAATTTCCCTAGAACTTGTTGACGATTTGCTTCTTTAATTAATGCCTGAGCAACTACAACATTTTTATTTTCTTGAATCAATTGCTTAGTTTTTCTAATGACAATATTAAAGTAATTTTGTCGCATGTCATCGGTAAAAACACGCTCCTGTTGGATTGCTTCAATCATATCGTCTGTTAAATCAGCATCAGCGTCATAATAAAAAAAATCTGATAGTTCTTGTATAACTCGACTTACATAACTTTTGCCTACGCCTGGAGAGCCAAATACAAACAGCAAACTCATTATCACACCACAGGTCGCATTTGAAAATCTTCTTTACTTACGCCACAATCAGGGCAAGACCAATCCTCGGGAATATCTTCCCAACGCGTTCCAGGTGCAATGCCTTCATCAGGCAAGCCATCTGCCTCACTATAAATAAAACCACAAATTATGCATTCCCAATTACGCATGATCACAACCTCAAATAAACTAAGCCCTATTTTACCAGTTTGAATAGATTGAAGCCAGCTAGAATTATTCGAAGGTAGCAGTACAGCTTGTGGTTTTAAGTACAACAATATTTCTCTGAGAGATTTTCTTGTATTCCCTGTAAAAAATTTCTATTATGGAACAAAATTTATATCTATTGGGGTAACCATGGCAAATAATTCTGCCTATACTGCTGAATCCATTGAGGTTTTAAGTGGATTAGATCCGGTTCGACGTCGACCCGGGATGTACACAGATACAACCCGTCCTAATCATTTAGCGCAAGAAGTCATTGATAATAGTGTCGACGAAGCCATTGCAGGGTATGCGAACCTAATTATCGTGAAACTATTTAACGATGGTTCTTTAAGTGTAGAAGACAATGGTCGAGGTATGCCAGTTGATATTCATCCAGAACAAAAACTATCCGGTGTGGAATTAATTTTAACGAAACTACATGCGGGTGGTAAATTTTCTGATAAGAATTACAAATTTTCTGGCGGATTGCATGGTGTGGGTGTATCAGTCGTCAATGCATTATCGAGCTTATTGGAAGTCACAGTCAAACGTGATGGACAAATCCATCAAATGAGTTTTAAACAGGGCGATCGAGCCACTCATTTGAAAGTAATCGGTGAAACTAAAACTAAACGCGAAACAGGAACCCTCATCCATTTTTGGCCAGAAGCTAAATATTTTGATACAGTAAAATTTTCTACGCAACGATTAAAACATGTATTGCGCGCCAAGGCGGTATTATGCCCGGGCTTACGCATTACATTTTGGGATGAAAGCACTGGTGAAACTGAAGAATGGTTTTACGAAGATGGCTTAAAAGATTATTTAATGAGTGTCATTGCAGATGCCGAAACAATACCAGAAGAAGCATTTACTGGAAGTTTTGCATCGACTCGTGAAACTGTAGATTGGGCAGTGATTTGGCGCGTTGAAGGCGGTGAGCCAGTAGAAGAAAGTTATGTAAATTTAATTCCGACCATACAAGGCGGTACGCATGTGAATGGGTTGCGTACTGGATTATTAGAAGCCATTCGTGAATTTTGTGAAATTCGAAATTTAATTCCACGCGGGGTGAAATTATCAGGGGATGATGTTTGGGAACACTGTGCTTATGTGTTGTCTTTAAAAATGCAAGAACCACAATTTGCGGGTCAAACCAAAGAACGTTTAAGTGCTCGTGAAGCCGCAGCATTTGTGAGTGGTGTGGTAAAAGATGCTTTTAGTCTTTGGTTAAATCAACATGTAGCTTTGGGACAACAAATTGCTGAGATGGTGATTAACAATGCGCAAAAACGCCTTAAAAGCAGCAAAAAAGTTGAACGTAAAAAAATTACCACCGGGCCGGCATTGCCAGGTAAATTAGCCGATTGTTCAGGGCAAGATATTATGCGCTCAGAATTATTTTTAGTAGAAGGTGACTCTGCAGGTGGTTCAGCTAAACAAGCACGCGATCGAGAGTTCCAAGCTGTAATGCCATTACGTGGGAAAATCTTAAATACGTGGGAAGTAGATTCCAGCCAAGTGTTAGCCTCGCAAGAAGTGCATGATATTGCCGTTGCGATTGGGGTTGATCCGAATTCGACTGATTTAAGTGGTTTACGGTATGGCAAAGTGTGTATCTTAACCGATGCGGATCACGATGGATTTCATATCGCAACCTTATTATGCGCCTTATTTTTGCAGCATTTTAGAGCATTAGTAGAAGCAGGGCATGTCTTTGCTGCGATGCCACCACTATTTCGTATTGATTTAGGAAAAGAAGTTTTTTATGCATTAGATGATGCAGAAAAACAGGGAATTTTAGATAGGCTTAATGCAGAAAATAAGCGCGGTAAAATTAGCGTAACACGTTTTAAAGGGTTAGGTGAAATGAATCCAATACAGTTACGAGAAACCACGATGGATCCTGATACGCGTCGATTAGTGCAACTCACGATTGATGATGCAGTACAAACACAAGAATTATTAGATATGCTGCTTGCCAAAAAACGCGCGTCTGATCGAAAAGCTTGGTTGGAAGAGAAAGGAAATTTAGCGGATATTTAAAAAATACTAATTAGCGGGCTCCTTTCATCATTCCTTGCTTCATTAGCTGTTCCATAGAATTTTCTGGTGCGGGATCAGTTTTGTTTTCTGTACCTGTGGTGATCGTAACACAGTTAGGGTTAAAGCCTTCAGCAAGAAAAGCTTTTTTAAATACCTCTATGGATTTCGGAGATCCGACAGTAATGTTTATAATGTTATAACCTTCTTGTTTAAACTTTAATGCCATCAATTGGGCAACTTTAGCAGACTCCTCTGTTGAACTTAAAGTGAGTTTATCCTTGTCTTGTGTTGCTGTCATAATAGAATCTTGGGCTCCAAAGGTATTTGGTGGGCCATAAATAGAGCCGTTTTTTTCAGTATAGCCGTATTGTTTAACTAAAGTGTTGAAACTGTCTTTAGCATTTCCCATTTCTATATTTTCATCTCTTG
>JBGSLN010000137.1:0-9357 GCA_041740675.1 Gammaproteobacteria bacterium
ATTGAGTTCTAGCCGTATTTACTTGTTTAGGACTAGGATTTTCTAGAATGCAGGATAACTTTTCTTTTAACGTTGGGTTTGTATCAAGCAATTCATCAGATTGATTCCATACGCTTGATTGGTCAATCAAAGTAATAGGCTGAATAATTGAGGAACGATCAACCTCTCGTGAAAGGGTACTAAATATATAATGGATTATCTCAAATCTTTTGTCATCATCAGAACAAACATTCTTAAGCTGTTGGTTAAATGCGGTGGCATAGATATCAGTAAAATAAGCACTAAATAACACTGTATTAATCGTATCTTTGTCAAACTTAGTTATCCACAAGTCGATGTTACAGCCATAAGTCTGTTCGAGAACAGTCTTAATCTCTGGGCGTAAGTCGCCTAATGCATTAAAAAAATGATTCCTTGCATGTATTAACATTTTTTTAACAAAATTCTGTACTTCAATAACTGTTTTTTGCCAAGTTAATGTGAGCGCTGAATCTTTTCCTTCTAAGAAAGACTTTAACTCTGTTCGAAGCTGCCATTCTTCAGCTGCTAAAACTTTTTCACCCTGATTGGCACGAGTTATAATCTTATTAAATTTAGTTAACTCAGATTCAAAGTTTTTTTGTGCTGGAAAATAATTAAAAATACGACCTAATTTTCCAAGAAAAACTTCTGAATTTGGTTGATTGATGGCTTCATTTAAGACATTCGCTCTAGCAGCAACAGTCACCGCAAAGGTAGCACAGCCTGATTTAGTTGGCATAGGGGATATGCAATTAGCAATTTGTTGCAAATACTTTTCAGTTGAAAGATTTTTTGAACTGTTTTGTCTGCTGTTAAAACTATCTATTGCGATTGAACGCAGTAATTCTATGTCATTTGATTTTTTAGGATCGAGTGCTTTTACAATGTTCTGGATTATAATTTCATAAAAATATGAAAATAAAATAGCATTTTTTGCTTCGGCGTTGTCAAATTTATCCAGATCCTTTTTTAAATACAGATTTAAATAACCTATTATTGCAGATATCATATCAGCATATGATTCTAAAGAATGCTTAAAATAAGCAGTAAGCTGTTTTTTCTGTTCAGAACGATCTTTGATTTGTAAAATATCTTTGATAGCCTTTATATTACTCGTTAAATCAAAATTGGGTGGAAAATCCTTAAAAATAGAAATTAATTGAGCAGGATTTTTAATATCTTTTATTCTATCTCTTATGAGACTGCCAAATGTAGTTAATGATTCTTTGTCAACGGGTAGCGCAACGGGTCTTAAACAAATTTTCTTGAAATAATCTATAAAACTTGGACTATGACAATCGTTATAATCAATCAGTCTTTTTCTTCTTGCTTCAAATAGCTTGGTATCATAGCGATTGTATTGAGTAATTTGAGGAATTGCTTCTCCTGGAATTAAGGTCATTGTAAAAAGTTGATAACTAAGAATATGAGGATCATTGTCATCAATTTCATTGCCTTGTTGCATTTTTAGTATCAATGCATCAGCTTCCGCATCTGATTTAATTGTTGAAGAATCAATCAAATAGCTTTCATAAATTAACTGTCCATCTGCATTTTCTGTATAGAAATTAATTTCACGTATTTGTATGTCATGGTCAAAACGGTGAGTTGAAGGATAAAAAGGGTTTTCTGCAGATATAAGTAACCGAGCATTTTGATCAATTAAACAACCTTGCTGTTGAGTTCTAAATCTGACAATGAGTAATGCATTTTCATTAGAAACACCATACTTATTTGAAATAGTTTCTGCAAGTTCTTCGGTAGAATACTCTTTTGAAGTGTCAGGTAAAAATTTAAATGCTTTTTTACCCCCTTGTTTGTTCTGTACCCATTCTTTATAAGTCTTACGATTTCCAATCATTTCCTCATATCTGTGAGCATCTCGCAGAAACATATCATTAGGTGGTCTTGCTTCAGTATTTGCTCTGCTTAAGTTTAAGGAATTATTAAATGAAAACTCTATATAGCTTATATGATCTTCTGCTGATAGTTGATTAAAATAATATTTTTTTTCTATTTCTGCTGTATTGCACCTAACACGTTCTTCGGCTTGCTTAGCTTCTGCAACAGTCTCGATTATTAGATCTTTAGAAGTGTCATTCAATTTAAAATTAAACTTAGCGTTTAATTGATCATCGCGTCTTTGTTTACTAATGTTAGTAAGTGCATTAAATTCAAAAAAGTTTTTACAATATTGTTCAAATTCATATGAATTCAGGTCACGTTGATAATTTTCAATCTTGATCTGTTCATCGGCTGCAGAACTATTAATTTCAAATGATTCTTCTATCAAAATTGAAAATTCAATATTTATGGGCAGTGGCATGTCTGCTATTTTTGCTTGATTTAATGCTAATAAATAGTCTATTAACTTTTCTCGTGTTGCATCTGGTAACTCCTCATGTTCTCCTATCAGAGGAAAATTTACTACATATGAGTGAAAAATCAAATGACCATTTTCGACTTGAGTATAAAATGTAAAGGGTACTAATAAAGTGTCTCGATCTAAAGGGGACTTTCTAAATCGAATAAGAGTTTTTAATTGGCTTAAATTATAATTTTGTATGGCCGCTTGATGTTCACAAGTCAAAATAATTTTAGCATTCTTTTCGGATAGTCCAAAATTCTTTATTAAGAACTGCACAGATGCAGCATAATCTAGGTGTTCAATACCATTTAAAAATTCGTTGGCAATTTTTTGAGAAATAAACAAAGATGTATTTCTGTATAAATCTGCGTTACCCCTTTCGAAGGGTGTTTGATCTTGACCTGGAATCTTTTCATTATTTTTTTGGAGCTTAAGTTGTGCTTGTATGATATTAGCTAATCGCTGTTCATAAACATCAGAATTGGATAAATTTAATAAATATTCAAGAGCAAAATTTCCGTTAATGTCGTCTAATTCATTTTGTAAGGTTGTGTATTGTTGCTTTGCATTAATTACATCTGGATCTTTTGAATCTCGATTTTTCTGAGTAAATATAAGGTTATAAGCTTCTTCAGCTTCTTTGAAAACTCTACATTTTTCAAGATATTCTTCATAAGATAAATTTAACATTGCTTGAACCTATATTATGACCATTTATTTATACTTCTCCTGTTATAACATATTCAGTTTTAATGAATTATTAGCAAGTAGTAAGTATGCGTAGTTGGTGTTGGTAAATCTAAAAGCTATAGATACAGTATATATGTCCAAGTACGTAAGAAACATGATGCTACGTAGGAAACAGTTTTAACTATTAGTTGTGTATCTTGTAGGGGATTGTTCGCGTTGTTCGGAATGACAGGTGCGTTGCTCGGAATGGCAAGTACTGCGTTCAGAACGACAATAATACGTATACGCACTAACTGCTAATATTTTTAAGCAGATAATCGGTTATTATAGTGTAATGAAACATTTAATTAAAAGGAGATATTATGTTATATGTACACGCATATAAAGATAAATTTCCGAGTGTAAAACAAAGTCATCCTGGCATAGGTATAGGAAATCCGTTTTTTTCGGCACCTTATATCATCAATAATGAAAAACTTTTAGCAGGCTATTTTAGTAATCTAACAAATCTTAACAATTCTCAATTAGTACTCTATTATTTACAATTTTTAATGAATGCTAATACAGAACAATTGAATCAAGTTAAAATGACCTATACTTTAAATACAGGTCGCTATAGACAAATATTCAAGTTTAAAAATTTCATTCTCGATGAAAAAGTAGATGATCAGCATAGTTTAATTTATGACTCTATTATAAAAACTAAGACTGCAGTAGATGACAAAGCTAGGGAGGAAATTTATAGTGTAATATTACAGAATTTTCTTTCGATTGATAAAAACTATTCTGAATTCTTAAGCAATTTACTTGTTTTAGCAATGACTGATCAAATCTCGGACGAACTATTTTCTATTTCATTAACTCTATGGATAAAAGAAACTTTAAAAAGAGAACTTAATCCATTAGAAGAATTTGAAAGTTTAAATTTAGATTTGGATTATAAACGTGCTATCCAACTTACAAGCCAATTACTCCAAAAAGAAAAAGAAATATTAAATGAGCTACATGCAAAAAGTAAAGAACAACTAGCATCACTAAAAATTGAGAAAAATCACTACACTTTATTTTATTATCAGGATCATTATCAATCTAGCCTATGTGATAGCGACATCAACAAGATTATCACTAGAGTTACTAAAAACCCAGAATTACTTCGCGACAAAGACAACTATGAACAATTGAAAGCTCAAGCTGTTGCTTCAAAAACAGATTATAAATTTTATGTTTTTTCAAAAGCAAAGTATTCTGCTGAATATGAATGGTACAAAACTGAAACTTACAGTCCAGGAAAAGCTCCAGAAATTAACATTAATCATAAAAACCCACTTTATCAGATTGAAAAAAAGATAGATGCCTTACAAGAACAACAAGAAATATTAGATGAGAAAATTGCGTTGATTGATAATGAGATCAAACGATGTCAAGATCTTTTACAAGATTTTTTTACATATAAAAAGGGGTTGATTAGCAAGAAACTAACAATACTTAATACCTTTAAAGAATATGTGGGAAATATTAAATTAAAGTTAGCATTACCTGAGAATAAAGTAAATGTCCGAAAGGAATTGAAAGAGTTTAATAAGGGTTTTGCAGTGATGAAACAGACCCTCAACAAACATCGACATCCACAGCTTCTTCGTTGGTTATTAGGAAATAAAGATACTGCTCCTGATAGCGCCAAAGTGTTTGAAGAACAGTCCACTAAACGAATTACAAACCGCTAGTAACAAAGACTCAAAAAACTCTAAGTTGTTCACTGATTATTTTAAAAATTTGTTGAAAACCTAAGCCCCAAAATGCCCACAAGCCAATAATAGCATGGGACACAGAAACACCGAGTAATGAACGTTGCCGGGCATACATCGTTGCCCAAAACAAACCTGGTATAAATACACTTAAAGCATAAACAAGATTAAGATCAACATGCACAGAGCTAAAAACTAAAGCGGACACTATAATGGAGCTAAGAGAAGCATAACGCAGTTTGATTAATTCCATTAAAGAACTTTGTATTGCCCCTTGAATAATAAAAGCTTGTACAAAAGCAAATAATCCATAAAGAAAAGCAGCAAAGATCCAGGCAGTATTACTAAATTTTTTATTATGAAAAAAAAGTGTTGCATGCTGAAAATCTGAAAAATAAGTAATCAGTATCCATTTTAATCCTACTAATAATAAACAAAATAGCATAGTAAATAAAAGCGACTCAATTAAATATTTTTTCCAGTGGTTTAAATTAAAACCAAAAAAACTTAATGGATATTTCATATGTCGGATCATGAAAAACAAACAACTAGCAAATATAATGAGAATAATCACTGTGATAAATGTAGTCGGCGCTTCATTTTTTTTATAAAAGGTAGTAACAATTTCTATTACTAAATTATAAGTCGACAATAGCACAAATGAATAGATCACAAAGATGCTTAATGCCATTCTTGCTTTTAATTCGTAGATGTATTTATGTTTAATTTTTTTTGAGAACATTTTTTGTTAATATCCAATAGACTAAGCATGTTTTTAATGATCCCTCACTCCGTTCGGGATGACAGGTGTTGAAAAAACCTCCATCAAGATACGTCTAATTACTCAAACATAAGCAGTTCTTAATAATTTTCACATACCCTAGCGCATTTAAATCTAAGAGTATGATATGCAAACGCACAAGCTAGGTAAATTTCAGTATAATAGTACCAGCAAATATTATATTAAATCCAGTAATCTATCCATACCATTTACTTTAAAATCAAATTTTGAAAGTGAAGCCATTATTGATATTAATCCGGAAAATAGATACCATAAAAAATGGTTTTATTCACAGAATAATTCTTATCTACGAAGCAAAATATATGAACTTAGTAACAATAAAGCAAATATTGACCAATATCAATTTGATGCTGAAGCAGCAGTTTTTTCTGGAAATTTATTGCGTTTAATATTAGGGCCATTTCAGCCTGAGTACTATTTATGTGAAATTGACAGTTATCAAGAAATGAAATTAAAGCATCCCTATGCGCGTGCTTGTAATGCTGTTGATGAATTTTGTGAGTGGTACAAGTGTGTCAAAGTAAAAGACGGAAAAATTAAAATTTTTGATAGCATATACCCAGTCGAAGCAGCCGATAAAATACCTATCAAAGGTTTAACAGCTATATTAACTGCCGGATGTTTTCTAGATGAGCAAGATTAGTCTACTAGTAATTTTGGTTTAATAAAAAATAGCTTAATCGCCATTCGTTTTGACCCAGCACTTAGTTTTGACGATGGCTTCTTTGAAGCAGCTTGTCAATTTGAAGGTTTTAAAGAATATTATAATCAATATAGTATTGGAAATTCTGATAATTATTATAAAGAGTTGTTCAAGTTACAATCCATTACTTTTTTTCAAAGTAAGGGAGAAAATGAAAATTTGATGAATGAAATCAATCATCAATTTTCACTCCTTCAAATGAATTCTTCAACGATAAATGATGTGGTTAATCCGAATGTTTTCAGCTTAGACTGAATTGCCTCTGTCATCTTTTTTAATGATCCCTACTTCGTTCGGGATGACAAGCACTGTCATCCTGAGCGTAGCGAAGGATCTCCATCAGGTTTGCTCATGCACAGCCGTAGCATATCACCAAACTAGAACTTAGCGGCGAGCTCCTCCGACTCCGAAGCCATAGGGACTAGTAGGTGAGTGTAGCTTACTAGGTGAACCAGTTGGTGTAACAGTAGGTGTAACATCGTTAGGAAAAACTAATTCTGTTAGTCCCCTAGTAATTTGTAATACACTACTACATGATTTAAGATTAAAAGAATTATTAGTTGGAGCAGGAGCTGACCCGGCACAAAAACGGTAACGATTAATTCTTTGTGCTGAATTAATATGATTAAAACTGTCAACAAATATTTTAACGTTTGCAGTATTATCACATTTTGCATCCATTAAAGTTTTTGTGACAAACTGTTTAAAGGGTTCTTTATCACATTTCTCCGTACTCCCTTGTATTGCTACCATTTTAGCACCAATTTGCACTGCTACCGCCTTAATTACTTTTTTAACTTCTAGCTCATTCGCTTGTTGCACTGGCGCATTACATACTCGTTGCCATTGTTCAGCACTGGCTACTTTCCTTAATAAAGGTAGAATAAGATTAAGATTAGTACTTGCTTGGTTTTGGATAACATAAGCAACTAAATTATTAACAGCACGAGTAGCTCGTTCAGCATATCGCATAGATAATCCATCACTCTCAACGGCATCTAATTGCAACATCAAATACAAATGTGAAATTTTCCCTGCTATTTTAGTTGCTTTTGCATCGTCTGAAACTAATTTGTAACTGCAATTCGAAATTTCAGTTAATAAATTTTCAAAAAGTTCTATTGGAGAATTGCATATTTTATTAAATTGTCCAATAAATAGATTTAATGCTTTTTGTTCAGTCTCCAGAAAATTATTCTTTTTATGTTCTAATGCAGTATATATGCTTGAAACTACTTGAGATAAAATATCATCAAATTTTAAAGAGGCAAGATTTTGCTTAATAGTGGCTAAACCATAATAACTTCTTTTACCCAGCAAAATTTGGCTTAATAGATGTAAATTATACTGCCATGTGATTTGCTGTTGGTGTTCTTTAGTACCATATTTAGTAATAAAATCATGACATTGTTTTGAAATTTGGATAGAAAAATCTAAAGATTTTAAATAATCCTCTATGATAGTTTGCAATATACTTTGTTGTGCCTGATCTTGAGTAAAATCAGCTTCTTTCAACAGAGCATGCAATCTACCATTTGCAAGTGCTGGTTCAAGGCCTTGATTTATTAAATCCTGCGTCACCGCAGTACATAATCCAAGATTATAAGCTTTCTTACATTCTTTTGAGCTAATTTTAGAAAAAATTAACAGTAGGAGATCTTGGTTTTTTATAGCATCTTCATAATTAGCTAATATTCTAATAACTATTTCATTGATCGAGTTTTGCATTGGCATGAAAACTTGACTCTCAGTGTATTGAAGTAACATCTCAATATCAGCATCAGCAATGACTAATGGCTGTGTTGAATAGTTTTGCAATGCCGTAATAATTCTAAGATAAGCAGTTCGTATATTTAAAGTTGTATCTTTTACCAAAGTGTCGATCTCTTTTCCAACAATAGATTGCTTTGTAATTCCAACTAGATCAATTAAAGTAGGATCCTTTTCCACTCGATCATCAAGCAATTGTTGAAATTCTGTAATATCTGTTGCTGCAAAAGTGGTACTAAACGAACGTGTCTTTTCCATCAATGAAATTAATGTATTAAAAGATTCTACCGAAAAGTCAATTTCCATAATCCCTGACTTAATAAGTGAAACATTCTGAGTATACTGCTGTAAATGTTCAATATTCTGTTGCAAAGTACTTTGTACCTTTACCGGTTCGCCTACATGAGTTGCAATTTCTGCGCAGATAGAAGTTAAATATTGCTTTGCCAATGGAAAAGCCACCTGCATACTTTCAATCTTTAACTTTAATTCGGCTAATTTTCGTTTAGGGAAATGAGTAATTAGCTGTTTAATTGCTGCTGCAGAGAGGATAAGTGTGCTTGAAATTGTTTCATCACTAAATGCTGCTAGTGATTTTAAAAATGTTTGATAGTATTCATAAGTTTTATCTTGATAGGTAATAATGTCTTGATTCAATAATTTCCATCGCTGACTTTCTTTAGTAAACTCTGTCATTAACTGTGGTGTGTTTGCTATACAGCTATCTTCATGCGCAGAAGTAAACTTATCAGAAACTTCATTTTTTAGTGCATTTATAGTTTGTTCTAATGCTTCTGGTTCGTTAAAAGTCGTTATTCCATGAGCGGCTTGTTGATAATGCTGTAACAACAATGGATCATTAATCTCTATTTTCAAGTATTTCTGCAAGTTTCTTTTATCAACAATTTGGCCTATATTTTCACAATGTGTGTGCAGCATTTCATTATAATAATTATCAATGAAATCCATCAAAATAGCTTTGATCCATTTTTTGAATGCCGTGCCATTGTTAGTAAGATTAATATCTTTTGCAAGTGTTGCTATACAATGATTAATCAGCACGTGTAATTTAGGCTGCCCATCAAAAAATTTATCACGGACAGTACTTAAAATATTTACCGCATATTGTTGGAAAGTATGGTCAGATGGTTTTTCGTAGCATTGATCATCCAGCGAATCCAGTAACGAAGTATAAAATGCCCGAGTATTATTTTTTTGTGTTTCAAAAACAGCTGTTACCAGGTTAACAGCATCATTT
>JBGSLN010000138.1:0-8467 GCA_041740675.1 Gammaproteobacteria bacterium
AATAAGGCTAAAGCATCTTTGGTCCAGTTATAACCCAAGGCAAAGTTGCCGGGCCTTCCGCATAATGTGAATGTATATGCACCTTCAACTTGACCCGCTGTTGGGTGAGCACCCTCACTATCGAAAGTCATTGCTCTTGGATCAAAGCTGGTAGTTGTACCGATATATTCACCAATTAAATTTAAATGTTTGTAAGATGCTACACCATTAACATCAACTGCGGGAACGGCATGGAAAATGTTTTCTGCATCTGTATTCATACCAAATCCTGCAAAAGGTATCGAATCAGGCGCGCCATTCTCTTGCATACCTAGTGAGTCTGCTATATTCGTTATTCCCCCGACTGCTATAGTTCCAAAAATATTATGAAAGCCAAAATTATAACCTAAGTTAGCACCACCAGCTGCGCTTTTATCAGATTCAAACGTATCGCTTTTGAATACATACGCTGCTCCAAATGGACCTGTTTCACCTCTTGGATAAAAACCAAAGACCGCAGCCCTGGCTTTTGTACGAGCAAGTGTTTCCGTGAATGGATTTGAAATCATATAAGAAGTATATTGACCAAAAGGCACATAGAGCTGGCCTAAACTACCATAAAACGGTGATTTACTTAAATTACCAATCGTTAAAAATGCTTTATCTATAATAGCATTTGCATTGCTCACACGGTAAGGTGTGTCAAAACTATCAGCCCATGCAAATGAAATATAGCCAAACATCCATGGATTAGCTTGTGCATAAACATCTAATTCGGCATCAGATAAATTGATATCACCATTTGTAGTACCAGGATGTGTTTTTGTTCCTGTAGCGACACCTTCTACTTCGCCACTCAACTCTACAACAGGATGTTGAGGAATTGGAAAACCCTTTTCAGCAAGTTCGTCATCTAATGCTTGGCCTTGCTTTAAAATTCGTGTATCAAGGTTAACTGTGGACTGGTTCACAATTAAATCGGAACCATCGTAAGAAGAGTGCTTACCAATATATGGAGAGGTAAAGACAGGGGTTCCACCTAAATACAATCTCGTTAATCCCGCATTATCCACTACTAAATATGGACTAGGAATCTTGATTTCTTTATAGTTAGGATGGTTGGGTTGATTTGCATTATAACCTGAACCAGGGCGATATCGTCTTTCTGGAAGACTTTCCGTTGAAGTTCTTTTGGATTTCGATTGACTAGATACTGTAACAGGTGCTTTTTTCGCTACGCTTAACTGTTGCCTTAAATTAGTAACTTCCATTTTTAACTGTCCTACTTCTTGCTGTAACCCTTGAGTTTTTTGTGCTACTACCCGATCAACTAATGTCTGTATTTGCTGATTTGTCATCTGTGCCGCATAACTGTTCGCACCGCAACTCATTGCAACTAATACTGCTGCTGCTAAGGTTTTTACTTTATACTGCCCCATTCAAAATTCCCCCAATTTTGCCTTTTGTTATTTTTTTTTGAATCATTTTTTATTTTAAGGCAAACTACCTTAGCTGCTTTTTTTTTGCAAGCACTTTACGGTTTCCTTTTTTTTCCATCTTTTTTTTTCCTTACTAAATTATTCATAAACTCTACAAACACTGAAAAAGCAATTGCAAAATATACGTATTCCCGAGGAATGTGATAGTCAAAACCATCAGCTATAAGTATCATCCCGATCAGTAATAAAAAGCTTAAAGCTAGCATTTTTATCGTGGGGTGTGTATGTATGAATCGATGCATTGGTTCGCTGGCAAGTAGCATCACAATAATAGCTATGATAATAGCTATGGCCATAATCCAATAGTAGCTAGTCAGACCCACTGCCGTGAGTATTGTGTCCAATGAAAAAATAATATCAAATATCATAATTTGCAAAATTGCCATCCACATTGATTTCCGTTTACGTCTAGAAATATTTTCTTCTTCATCTTCGATTGAATGATGAATTTCAAGTGTTGCTTTGGTTAGTAAGAAAGTTCCTCCTAAAAGCAAAATCAAATCGCGAACAGAAAATTCTTGGTTAAAGAGACTAAAGAGTGGTTGTGTTAAGCCGATGATCCAAAAAATTGCTGCCAAAAAAATTAACCGAAGAAGCAATGCCCCAATCAACCCTATTCTTCTTACTGTTTTTTGACGCGCAGGGTCAACATCATTACTGACAATTGAAATAAATACTAAATTATCTACACCTAAAATAATTTCTAAAAACGTAAGTGTAAGTAAACTTATCCATACTTGAGGTTCCAAAAGATTCATAGAGTCGCTCTGTTTTTTTTCTTGAATTATAAGTGAATTATTTGCATTGACAAAGAGAATGCGTCATAATTTTTTTCTTAAGATAACTTAATGCAAAAAATGAAACTGACACTCGCAAAACCTGATGATTGGCACTTGCACTTACGTGATACTGGCATGTTAAAAAGAACTGTGCCAGATGCTGCCAGACAATTTGCACGTGCAATAATCATGCCAAACTTATTGCCTGCAGTCACTACGGTTGAACTAGCTGAAGCTTATCGTCAGCGTATTTTGGCAGAAGTTCCTAAACATTTAAACTTTGAACCATTGATGACGTTATATTTAACAGACAACACTTCAATTGGGATCATTAAAGCTGCAAAGACCTCGGGCATGATTTATGGTTGTAAACTCTACCCCGCTGGAGCTACAACCCATTCTGCTGCAGGTGTAACAGATATTCAAAAAATCTATCCACTCCTTTCTATCATGGAAGAGCTTGGATTGCCTTTGCTATTACATGGTGAAATTACTCGATCGGAGGTGGATGTTTTTGATCGTGAAAAATATTTTATTGATGAGATCCTCACTTCTCTGTGTGATACATTTCCGCACTTAAAAATCGTGTTAGAACACATTTCTACTAAAGAAGCCGTAGAATTTGTCACTGCTGCGCCAAAAAATATTGCAGCGACTGTTACCACGCATCATTTACTCTTGAATAGAAATGCTATTTTTTCAGGTGGAATTAATCCACACCATTATTGTTTACCTGTGCTAAAACGTGATACCCATCAACAGGCATTAATCAAAGCTGTTTGCAGTGGTCATCCAAAATTCTTTTTAGGTACAGACAGCGCGCCTCATGCAATCGACAAAAAAGAAACTTGTCATGGGTGTGCTGGAATTTATTCTTCTCATGCAGCGATTGAACTCTATGCTGAAGTTTTTGAGAAAGCAAATTCACTGGACAAACTCGAAGCTTTTGCAAGTTTTAACGGTGCTGATTTTTATGGTTTACCCAGAAATCTAACCACAATTACTTTAATCAAAGATGCGTGGACTGTTCCAGAAAAATTAAGTTTTGGTGATACAGAACTAAGACCCTTTCGTGCGGCTGAAATTATTGATTGGCGAATAAAAAGCACGTAACTTAATTATTTAAAGGACAAACTCCTTTTTGTCCTCTACAATTAAACAATGCTTTATTTATAAATCTTCTGCATTATCAGCTAAATAAGCAGCAATCCCTTCGGAAGTTGCTTTAATTGCAGTTTTGCCTTTTTGCCAATTAGCTGGGCATACTTCACCATTCTGCTCATGAAATTGTACTGCATCAACTAATCGCAATAGTTCATCCATATTACGGCCAATGGGTAAATCATTAATGATTTCGCTGCGAACAATACCTTCTTTATCAAGAATGAAAGTTCCACGAAATGCAATTCCAGCTTCTGGGTGCTCGACACCATATGCTTGACAAATATCATGTGTAATATCAGCTACCATACTGTAACCCACCTGACCAATGCCGCCTTTTTCAACAGGTGTATTTCTCCATGCTAAATGACTAAAATGAGAATCAATTGAAATTGCAATCACTTCAACATTGCGAGCTTTGAAATCTTTTAACCGATTATTTAATGCAATTAATTCAGAAGGACAAACAAAGGTAAAATCTAAAGGATAAAATACTAATAATCCATATTTACCTTTCAATTGTTCACTTAAATGAAACTTACTTATGATTTGTCCGGCGCCAGACACCGCAGCAGCAGTAAAATCAGGGGCTTTTCGACCAACTAACACGCTCATGCTTTCTCTCCTCAAAAAATTCAAATACAGTAGCGCCTGTTGACATTTGGCTAGGCCATGGCAGAAAATCAATGAATTATGGCCAGCATAGTAGACATGCTAACAGACACTAAGAAATGTACTCTATTTAGAACTAATACTCAATCTAGCTTTGATTATTTTAATTAATAATGCCAATTGACTAAAACTATAAAATTTCTTCCCTTCTCAAAAACAGCGCCTGGATTTATGGTAAGTTTTGAACTAACTTTAAACAAACCTGCTCTAAAAGAATACAACCATTTACATATCTATGCATTTGCTTCTTAATCATTTTGACCTAGCTGGATATTTTTATTACCATATAACCACTCAGGGTAAATACGGCAAAATAACTATGAATGTAAAAGACATACGACGCGAAAATTTGCGTAGTCTAGCTCGCAGTATTGGTGGGATTACGGCAATCGCCAAAAAATTGAATAAATCACAAAGCCAAATTAGCCACTTGATTGGCACTCGCCCAATTAAAAATATTGGTGATCGACTCGCCTCTGAAATAGAGATTGCTTTTGGTAAAAATCATGGCTGGCTGGATAAAGAACACTTCCGTGTCAGTGGTGACAGTGGGATGTACGTAATTTCAAATGATGCACCTCGCTTACTAAACTGGACACCTGTTCTTGAGTGGAATGATCTCTTGAATGGATTGATTGCTGAAGGTGCAGTTAATCGCAGTGCAGAGTTCGTACCTATCAATTATGAAGTAAGCCCTGATACTTTTGCACTTAAAATAGAGGATGACACCATGGATGCCCCTATTGGAGTGAGCTTTCCTAAAGGCACTATTATCATCGTTGATCCTTCACATATCCCTACACATTCAAGTTTTGTGATTGCATCTTTAGGTACAGATCAAGCAAAACCGATATTTAAACAATTGATATATGAAGGACATCGTAAATTTTTGAAACCTTTGAATCCTCGTTATGAAGGCAAAGAATTTCCTGAAAATGGGAAAATTCTTGGTGTAGTGCGTTCATTGATTTACAAAGTAGAATAATTTTTTGCAATAGACATAATCAACAATTTAGTTTATCCTTATTCTGGTCTTATCGGTCCTCTCGCGACGATAGGTTATGAACCCCGTCAGGCCCGGAAGGGAGCAGCGGTAATAACTGATTCGGGCGCCGAGATGTGGCTGGTAAGGCCCTCATTAATAAAAATAATTCGCTGTCGCGTTAAAAATAGACAAGCCTTTGAATTTAGTTTATTCTTAGCTTGAATTTAAAAAATCAGCTTTTTCAATAATCACAGATACAGATTTACATGACTTATCAAGTCCTCGCACGTAAATGGCGCCCAAAATCTTTTGCAACCATGGTTGGACAAGAGCATGTGTTGCAAGCTTTAATTAATGCATTGGATCAACAGCGATTACATCATGCTTATCTATTCACTGGCACCCGTGGCGTTGGTAAAACAACTATCGCACGTATTCTTGCTAAATGCCTCAATTGTGAAATAGGTATCAGCAGCAAACCTTGTGGTTCTTGCAGTGCATGTGTAGCCATTGATGCAGGCCGCTTCATTGATTTAATCGAAGTGGACGCTGCTTCTCGCACTAAAGTTGAAGATACTCGTGAACTATTAGAGAATGTACAATATGCGCCAGCAAATGGTCGTTTTAAAGTATATCTGATCGATGAAGTACACATGTTATCAGGCCACAGCTTTAATGCTCTCTTAAAAACTTTAGAAGAACCACCGCCTCATGTTAAATTTTTGTTAGCGACAACCGATCCGCATAAATTGCCTATCACTGTGTTGTCACGTTGCTTACAATTTAATTTAAAGAATTTATTGCCTGAGTTAATCAGTAAACATTTAGCAACTGTATTAACTGCAGAAAAAATTTCTTTTGAAATGGAAGCATTAACACAATTAGCACAAGCAGCGGATGGCAGCATGCGCGATGCATTGAGTTTATTAGATCAAGCAATTGCATTTGGTAATGGTATTGTCAAAACTAAAGATGTACATAGCATGCTTGGCACTATTGAAGATAATCATGTATTGAATATCTTAACCGCATTAGCAGATCATAATGCACCTGAATTATTGCACATCACTGCAAAATTAGCTGAACATGCAGTTGATTTTCAGCAAGCATTAGAAGCATTATTATCCTATTTACATAAACTTGCGGTATTACAAGCAATTCAACAGACTTCTGCAGATCCTTTAGCTGAAAAACTTAGCAAGGCAGACATACAATTATTCTATCAAATTGCACTTATTGGCCGTAGAGATCTGCCTCTAGCACCTAGCCAAAAAATTGGCTTTGAAATGGTCTTATTACGAATGCTAGACTTTAGGCCGAACACTGCAGTACCACGCCCATTGCCATCATCTGAATCACCTTTAAGGCCAGAACATATATCTACTAGACCAGAAAAACCATCTTCATCACTTGAACAACCAAAAACTGTATCAGGAAAAAATTTTTCAGAACATATTGAAAATACAAGTACTGTAACAACAAGTTCAGCGAAACAATCAATCCCTGATGTTGGTAACTTTGAAACTATAATTAATAATCAGTGTTCCAGTGAGATGAGCTCAATAAAATGGGCGGAACTCATCGATAAACTTTCTTTAACAGGTATGGCATTAGTACTCGCTAACAATTGTGAATTAAAAGAGATTAATGAAAGCAAAATTACTTTAATATTAGCAACTCAACATGCCCCGTTATTAAATCTACTGCATCAACAACGCATTGAAAAAGCATTGCAAACTTACTTTAATAAATCGATAAAGTTGTTCATTACTATTAGCGAAACAACTGAAATACAATCTCCAGCTAAGGTATTGCAGCTACAGCAAGATTTACAAAAACAAAAAGCAGAAGCTTCTCTTAAATCAGATCCTGCAGTTGCTCAATTACTTGAAAGTTTTAAAGCAACCATAGATAATGCATCTATCCATCCCATAACTGAAGAGGATTAATCAATGAAACCTGATCTAAATAAATTAATGCAAGAAGCACAAAAAATGCAAACTCGAATGCAGCAAGCACAAAAAGATCTTGAAAATATGCTAGTCGTTGGTATGGCTGGTGGCGGTTTAGTCAAAGTAGAAATGACGGGACGTCACGATGTTAAAAAAGTTTTAATTGACGAAGATTTATTAGAAGAAGATAAGTCTATATTAGAAGATTTAATTGCTGCGGCAGTCAATGATGCGGTGCGTAAAGTTGAAAAAGAATCGCGTAGCAAAATGGCTGGCCTCACTGCTGGTTTAGATTTACCGGGTGATTTAGGTGGATTCGGTGGCAACGAATAGTGTTTATAGTCCTTTAATCGATCAACTTATTCAAGCGTTTCGGTGCTTACCTGGGATTGGCCCCAAGTCAGCACAACGCATGACATTTCATTTATTAGAACGTGATCGAGAAGGTGCACACAAATTAGATGAACTACTTAAAACAACGATGGACAATGTGAAACATTGCCAACGTTGTCGAAATTTATCAGAAACTCCCATTTGTCAAATTTGTAATAATTCCAAACGAAATAGCTTGCAGCTTTGTATTTTAGAATCACCCGCTGATGTTCTTGCAATTGAACAAACAGCGGTATATCAAGGACTATATTTTGTATTAATGGGACATCTCTCTCCTATTGATGGCATCGGTCCTAATGACATTGGTATTGATCAACTGCAAGCACGCTTGAATGAAAGAGAGATTAATGAAATTATTTTAGCAACCAATCCAACGGTTGAAGGTGAAGCAACAGCACACTACATAGCGGAAATTGCAAAACATTATAAAATCAAAACCTCTCGTATTGCCTACGGTGTTCCTGTAGGTGGAGAACTTGAATATGTGGATGGCGGAACACTTGCACGTGCAATGGTTGGTCGAGATGAATATAAATGAGGGAAATAATGACTGCACAACAATCCAAATCAGCTCAAGAAAAATTAACCCCTACACATCAGGCTCATTCTCATTCACATGGAACGCACGAACACGACGACTGTTGTGCTGAACATGCAAAAATAGGTAGAAATGATCCTTGCTCTTGCGGCAGTGGTAAAAAATATAAAAAATGCTGCTTACATAATTCCCACGAATGAGTTTGCAGATTTTCATATTCTAACCGGTAGAAATTTTTTAAGTTTTAGATTTTAAAGATTCCGTTCAAGAGAGTTAAGGACTAGCGTAGAGTCTTTTTTATTGTCTGGCTGACAAAGTTCTATTTTAGCTTTTATTCGCTCTGCTAATGTTAAATTCGATAAAATAATATTAACAGCTGTATCTGTTGCAAAAATATCAATTTTTCCGTATTGAAAATCCACTTCAATATATTTCTTAATCAAGTCTTCTAATTCTTTACTATTAACAGTAGCATTTTCAATTTCTTTTATCATAACGCAAATCACATT
>JBGSLN010000139.1:0-11297 GCA_041740675.1 Gammaproteobacteria bacterium
TCTGAACATTCCTCACTCACTCCGCTCCTTGCGGCTAGACTTTCTTTACAACAACGATGTCATCAAAGATGTTTTTCTAATTCTGGCATCAAGCTATCAATGTCTTCTACACATTCAAGCATAGCACCTAGAAAATCTTGTTGCACTGATGGATGATAACTAGAAAAATCGGCATCCGATCCAACTAACAGTAAAGCGCGAGTATGGGCAAGTTTGGTTGAGACAGTATCTACTATTGTTAAAGAAGAGCTGTTGTAGTCGTTATACATTTTCACTGATTTCATGGGTCACTCCTAAATATTAACTTATCATCCTCAAGTCATTCAAAATCTTTTTAGTACGTACACTTATTTATTTAACTAAAATTTTAATTAAATTGCAACTCAAAGTTAATCTAAAAGATAAATAAGAGAGCTGATTCAACAGCTCTCTTTGCTTGATTACTTTTGATTAACTAGGCTGAATGTTTTGCATTACAGCTTCCAAACGATTGGCAGCTAGCCAACAAAATTTGCTGCCCTGTTGCAGCAACCGTCAGTACATTAGAAATTGCATTGCTATAGCCAAGATAATCTTGTGAAAATACAGCGTTTTTATTTGGATTACTTGCATCTGATAACAATACTTGTGTGTATTCCTGGTTATAAAGCGACCAAACAATAATACCATTAACTGAACCACCGAGTTTTTTCATGTTATTCAAATAAGTGTTAACATTCAAGAAAGCGGGAGTGAAATTTCCAGTTGCTTGAGTACAATAAGGCATTTCAGTCAAGGGCGCTCCCTGACTAGCAACTATTGTTTTAATATTATCGCAACTAAAATTATTGATATTAGGTGCTGAAGTCACTGGAATACTGAACGGGATGTATGGATCATTCCATCGATATCGACTGTTTGTATTATCATCACCACCACCTACTAATTCAGCACTAATATTCACTGGATAATTGGGATAAGCAACTTCAAGTCCAAAGTGAAGGTTAGTTGGAAATGCTGCTAATGCAGCCTGATATGATTGCATAATAGCTTGCGCTTGACTTGCGATCGAACAATTAATATCGACCGTACCTTCATCTCCTGCTTTAGTATCTCGTGAGACAGGATGTCCACTACTATTCCAGCCTACGCAATAATTGCTATTCACACTGCTGCTGGTGTCATCATAAGGATGATTTTGATAACCATCATCTAAATCATAAGTCATCACACCGATTTCATTTAGATTTGTGTTGGCAAGAATATTTGCTCCATCTAAAGTAAAAATATTTGCTAATTCAGCTTG
Source organism: Gammaproteobacteria bacterium (assembly GCA_041740675.1). GTDB lineage: Bacteria > Pseudomonadota > Gammaproteobacteria > JBGSLN01 > JBGSLN01 > JBGSLN01. The sequence goes on from JBGSLN010000139.1 coordinate 1,286, forward strand.
GTGAGAAGGAAAATCCGGATCATTACCATGAGTACCTTTAATATTATTGTAATTAGCAATATCATAAATTACACCCTTTAATGTACCTGTGCCAACACCAGTATTCCAATACCAATTACCCGCCGCATAGTCACCTTGTGTCACCTCATGAATATCAAAAGCACCAATAGCGGGTGCTGCAATACTCACTAACAAACCATTGGCTTTTGCATTAGTTTCTAAGCTACGAAGATACATTCCAAATTTAACAGAAGCATATGTATTTTCTACTGGGCCATTCGATGTCCAACGCCAATCAGCGTAGTGCGGTGCTATGCTGGTATATGCTTGAGAATACCAATTTTCTTCATAATCTAAATCGATTCCATTAACGCCAAAATCATTGGCTACTTTTACCCAAGTTTTAGTGAAATCATCTGTAGTTAATGGTACGGTTGAATCCGTAGCAATGGATTCAACACTTGGTTCATAAGAAAGTCCAATTGACTGATAAGTCGTTTCCATATCGGAAGTGAAAGGATAGTTAGAAGCCTGTAAAGTTTGACCATTTTTTAAACTTGGTATTTGTGCACTAGTAACTGTTCTAATACCAAAATTAGTTGTACTATTTTGAGCATCGCCAGGTGCTTCACTATAAAGCCAACCACCTACAGAAAAAAACACTTGGATATTCTCGCTTTTTAATTTATTGATTAGGTTGCTAAGATTTGTATAATCAATACCAGAAAGGCCAATGTCGGTCATATATTGCGAGCTGCCTACCTTATCAGCATTGACTGCAGCTGGATCCATTGCCGGATCAAGAAAAGAAAAAATAATGCGGTCAGCTGCTGGTTTTGGTGCAGATAGCATTTGAGTGATAGTATTATTGTCTAATAAAACATAAGCAACTACTGGCGCATTCACATTTGAGATTTTTGGACTCTTATTAATCTGGGCAGATATATTTGCTAATGAATTCAATGGTAAAGGTGCAGCGGCGGCACCACTAGTAGACAGGCCCAATAATAAAAAACCAACAGATACACTGGCAATTGATTGATAGAGTTTATAATTATGATTTTTTTTAGAAATAGATTTTAACATTGTTACACCTTTCATTGAGTTATTAGTGATAGAAATTCACTATATATCTCGTTGATTGGATGAGTAACTGTCAAATTTACTAGGTTTTGAATTTGCTAAATAATAGTTATAGCTTTAGTATTTGTTAAGACATCTTGCAAAAAATGCGATTGAGGATAAACTAAATATTAAGTTTATTTATGGAAATCTCTTGGTATGACGACAACGTCTTCTGGAAAATCTCTTAACGAAATTTTACATGCAAATGGAAAGTTAACTGATATTATTCGAAAAATTGATGGTCTTAAAAAAATTGAATGCCTCACTCATAAAGCATTATCAGAAATTTTATTTACTTCCGTGACTGAAAATAGTTTTAGTAGAGAATTAATTAATGCAATACATGTGACCGATTATGATAAAGGTCGCTTGCTGTTGTTATGTGATAATGGAGCTATTAGTACTCGCTTAAGATATTTATTACCTGAATTAACTCATGCATTGCGTAATAATGGCAAAATGCCTAATTTAACCAGAATTGATTTAAAAATCGCTCAAACTGCCACAACAACTGTTCCTCCCTCATCAACAAAAGTTAAAATAAGCACATATAACTCAAAACTATTGAAAGATACTTTATCGAAGTTACGCACATAAACATCTAAATATATTAAGGTTTTAATAAGTCATCCACTATATAAATTTGCACATAATCTAGCCTAATTCAAATGTTGTAATACCAAAAATCTGCTCTAAATCTAAGTTTGGGTTACCATTACGATACATGCGAATAGTTTCAAATACTTTTTTCATTCCATATTTTTCAACTAACTTAGTTGCTGCTAAATTTGGTGCAGGAATATCTAATAAAATGGGAAATGATTTAATATCCGCTATTAGATGCAAAAAAAGACTGTCAGCGATAATTGCAGACTCAGCAAATAAAGGACCAATTTTATAACCTGAATAACAAGGGCGAATAACTCCATAACCGACTATATTTCCATTTTCAACATACGCAAGAGCTTTACCATTTGGTTGCTGTGTCCAACAAGTTAAAAACTCAGGTCGTGATGCAGGAAAATAACGGCTATCATATTTTAATATTTCAGCTAATAATGCTGCAGTAATAGGAACAATATTTTTATTATATGAACAAGTCTGCATTTGATGAAGCGCGTATCTAATATTACTATGCACAGGCTGATAACCTATTTCGGCATATTTATTCACCATATCTAACACACCGTCAATACCGGTGATCCGATCAGCTACATAATTAAGTCGAGCTTGAGTTAATTGAATACCAAAACCTTGATTGCGATATTCTGGTTTTACAATATAACAGCCACAAAAAGCAAATTTTTCATCATAAATAACTGCTGAAGCTACTGCAATTAATTCCTCATCTAATTTCCCAGCAAAAAAACCATGTCTATCAGCTGTAAAAAAACATTCAGCATCTTTCAATCCAGGATTCCAGCCTTCTTCTCGCATCCAATCAATCGCTATTTGAACTTCAGCTTGTGTCATAATTTCGATTTTATAATTAGTATGCACATTTTTCTCCGTAATATACCTCACACAAATGAATTTTAGGTTTCTAACACGAGGTCATACATCGAACTTCGAAACGTTCTTCAATCGAAAAATCTTGAAATAGTATTAGCTATTCCTGCAATTTTTCTCAATCAGAACATTCAAATTTCTCGCAATCCTTGTGTTATAATTCCAAAAGCTCATTCGTGAGAGGTATATAAATAATTTTTTATCCAATATTCAGCAATATCAAAACGTCGACAAAACCATATATTTTCATAGGGTAAAATATAGTCTAAAAACTTTCGGATGACTTCCGTTCTAGCTGGTTTTCCGGATAAGCGTGGGTGCAGGCCTATAGTCATTAATGTTGGATTATTTTTACTTTCACGATATAAGCAATCAAAATTAAAAATTAATTGCTGTAAAAAATCATTGGGTGTAGCAAATCCTGGACTGGTAACATAATGCATATCATTATTTTCTAAATTATAAGGAATAATTAATTGTGCTTTTTCTTCATATTGTTGCCAATAAGGCAAGTCATCCGCATAATTATCAGAGGAATATAATAAATTATTTGTGAAAATGAGTTTTTGGGTATTCTCACTGCTTCTACCTGTATACCAACCATAAGTTTTTTTATGGGTTAAATCTTTTATGATATTAATCGTTTTTTCAAAATGCTCTCTCTCAACCTTGTAATCAATATTGCGATAATTAATCCATCGATAGCCATGTCCTGCAACTTCATGACTTGATTCTTTTAAGTAATGAGCAAGAACTGTATTACGTTCAAGTGCAAGCCCACAACAAAAGTATGTAAGAGGAATTTTATACTCATCAAAAAGATTTGCTAATCGCCAAATTCCAACTCTACTACCATATTCAAACATTGATTCACTCGATAAATGTCGTTGACTTTTCAAAGCTTGTATTTGCGGAATATCCACTAAATAATTCTCTGAATATTGATCACCATCTAAAATATTTTGTTCAGCCCCTTCCTCATAATTAACTATAAAATTTATAGCCATCTGATATTTTTTAGGCCAATGAAATTTTTTTATATTATTAGCATAACCTATGAAGTCACGTTTGATTTGCATATTGCCTTCCTGTATAAAGAGCTAAAATATTATTATATATTTTCTGGAAGATGAATAGTAAATTAAAATCGCAGACTTGTGCTTATAATTTTAGCAGTATAAGCTTTTCCTAAATCCCATGCTCTAGGCAAAACTCTGTTTAGTACGACGTCGCTTATAATTACTCTGTGACTTAGTTGTTGCTTTATGTGAAGAACGAGGAATGTGTGATTTTTGGATGGGTTGTGCTCGAATAGATGGATCAGGTTCATAACCAGGAATGATAAGCTTAGGTATTTTGCATTTTATCAATTTTTCAATCTCTCTAAGATAACTGTGTTCATCAACACAAACTAATGAAATTGCCGTGCCTTCATTCTGCGCTCGACCCGTTCGTCCAATACGATGGATATAGTCTGCGGCTACATTCGGTAAATCGAAGTTTACTACCTGCGGTAATTTATCGATATCAAGTCCTCGTGCTGCAATATCAGTTGCTACTAATACACGTATATTCCCTTGTTTAAAATCTGCTAATGCTTTCATACGTGCGCCTTGTGACTTATTTCCATGAATCGCTGCAGCAGACAACCCATCACTTTCTAGTTGCTTAGTAAGACGATTTGCTCCATGTTTGGTGCGGGTAAAAACTAGGACTTGTTGCCAGTTTTTCGAACTAATAATAAAACTTAAAAGTTTTGGTTTTTGAGCCCTGTCAACCGGATGCACCAGTTGTGAAATACCTTCTGCGGTTGTATTAGGAGGCGCAACTTCAATCAATAGAGGCGAATGCAAGAATTTACTAGCAAGATCCTTGATTTCTTTTGAAAAAGTAGCTGAAAAAAGTAAATTCTGACGTTGGGTAGGAAGTAAGCTGAAAATTTTTCGAATATCATGAATAAATCCCATATCCAACATACGATCAGCTTCATCAAGCACAAGTAATTCAATTGAGGAAAGTTTTAATAATTTTTGATTAATTAGATCAAGCAAACGTCCTGGTGTTGCTACAAGAATATCAACGCCTTTGCGTAACTGAGTAATTTGCGGATTAATATTTACTCCACCAAAAACAATAGCTGTTTTAAATGGTAAATACTTACCATAAATTTTAACGCTTTCCCCAACTTGGGCAGCCAATTCTCGGGTTGGAGTGAGAATCAGCGCACGAATTGCGATTGGGTGCGAAAAATTTTTTTGCGTTTTTGTACTTGTCATGAGACGTTGCAATAAGGGAAGCGCGAATCCTGCTGTTTTGCCCGTACCCGTTTGAGCAGCTGCCATAAGGTCTTTCCCTTGTAAGATAGCGGGAATGACTTTGCGTTGAATTGGTGTTGGCTCGTGATAGTTTTCTTCGCTAGTAGCACGAAGCAATTCAGTCGATAAGCCAAGAGATGAAAAAGACATAATAATTCCCCTAAACAAAGTTCTTAATTTTTGCGAATATGCAAGTTATTAACTAGTTTAGGCGTTACTTAATGCATATAAAAAAATGAGCATGACTGTAAAATGTCATCGTTCGGCGTATTATACCATAAATATCTGTGGTGTGCATTTTTAACCACGTGCAGCAAACCTGCTGACTATGTTAGTACTTCATTAAGTAACTTTCGTATACACCAATTGAAGTTGGTTTTTTCAGAGATGATACTATAAAAATTCCAAGTTAAAGGCAGATAGACTTATTATTTTTTTAAAAAATCAATTGGTCATAGATCCAATCTAATCACAAAATAAAAATGATTTACATTCTATTTTACTGCCGCTATAGTGAGGTAATATAGCTCAGGAAATTACGAATGAATTATTTACATACCATGATTCGCGTCCATGATCTTGACAAATCACTAGCCTTTTTTAAAATATTGGGCTTGCAAGAATCACACCGATTAGATAATGAAAAAGGCCGTTATACTTTGATTTTTTTAGTGGCTCCTGGCGATACTGAATTATCCAAAAAGTATAATGCCCCTTTGCTGGAATTGACCTATAATTGGGATACTGAAAATTATTCTGGAGGTCGCAATTTTGGTCATTTGGCTTATGCTGTAGATAACATTTATGAGATTTGTCAGAAACTACAAGAAGCCAGTGTAATCATAAATAGACCACCTCGTGATGGGCACATGGCTTTTGTCAAATCACCGGATGGTATTTCAATCGAATTGTTGCAAAAAGGTGCGTCTTTAGAGCCTAGTGAACCTTGGATATCTATGGAAAATACAGGCTGTTGGTAAATGACATACAGGTCAAGTTTAAATAAGAAGTTTGCTTTACAGATTCTACTTTTAATAAGTGCCGCAATGAAGAGACTGTGAATCTCCATATAGACTAGAACCACCCCCTACAACAACAATGTTAGACGCTGATGTAACATTTTCTTGTATACATCCTGTCTCACCTTCATAAAAACTTGCAGGACAAAATGCATTCCACCTATTACCTTTACTAGGGCTAACATAAATTGTAGTTGTATTACAAATTGGTCCCACACAAGTAAATGTCCTTCCCCTCGTAAGAGTTGCAATGAGTACTTCGCGAGGCCCCTGAAATACATAAATACATATCCCCATTGAACTTTTAAACATCGTTTCATCCCTCAGTGTCCAAGCATATGCACTATTAAAAAAAAATAAACCAAATAAACTCAATATGATAGATAAAAAAATGCCCTTTTTACTAATACCCATAATTATTTTCTCCAAAGTTTATTACATTGGAATTCTTATTCTATTATAGCAAGACTACCAATCACTTTTTCATCTCATCTATACTTACATCAACCAAATCAGTGAATAATCCATCACTACATTTGTATTTCCAGCTATTAAGTGAATCGCTTTTTTTACTTCTACCTAATTAGCAATATCTTAATTATGATAATGTATATTTTTGTGTTGGACTTTTTGTTCTGTTCGTTCTAAATTTTAATTGATAGGCTAGCTACTGCAAATTAGAGAAAATATGGTTTTTCTATACTGCCTTCACTTTAATAAAATCAAAGAAACCTTTAGGGAAGTTTAAAAGATGATATTTAAATGGTTACAAATACTCAGTGATAAACTAAAAATTTCATATTCAATAAAACTACTCAACTCCAAAGAAATCAAGTTTGGCGAACAGTATGGCAGTCCCTTGTTTCAAGTGGATATCAAAACTAAGAAAGGCCTGCGGGCTTTACTGTCTGGCAATGAACTTAAAATCGCTGAAGCATATATTTACAAAGACTTCGATTTAAATGAAAACGTTGATATGCTCAAATTATTTGAGATTAAAAACTTGTTCTCTCACTCTCATCCTTTTATTATCAGATTAACAAGAATTATTTCTTTTTTTAGCAAACAAGTTCTTATTAATAAAAAAAGTATTTCTCAACATTATGAATTTGATCATGACTTCTATCTGATGTTTTTAGATAAAACACGCACTTATTCTCATGGAGTATTCATAGATGATAATGAGCCTCATGAGTTAGCCTCTACTCGAAAATTGGAATTTGCTTTAACCAATTGTCATTTAATACCAGGCGCCAAAGTTCTTGATATAGGTGCAGGCTGGGGCAACATGGTTGAATTTTTAGGTACTAAAGGATTTCACGTTGATGCTGTCACCCTCTCTAATCAATCAGAACGTTTCTTATTAAAATTGATTGAAAATAAAAAACTATCAAACTGCCAAGTATTTAATAAAGATTTTTTAGAGTATGAACCACCTAATGGTGAAACATACAATGCTGTTTTTAGCTTAGGAACATTAGAACATTTAACAAATTACAAGAAAGTATTACAAAAATGCAGCAAACTTTTAAAAAAAGGTGGTTATGCTTATTTTGATGCTTCCGCATCAGTGCCAAAACAGCATATTAATAGTGATTTTATTGAACGCCATATTTTTCCTGGAAATCATGCATTGTTGGATATTTTTCATTTTTTAGATATTGTAAAAAATACTCCATTTGAACTTGTTTCTTTACATAATGATAGACATAGTTATTATCTAACGCTAAAAGCGTGGGCACAAAACTTAGATGTCCATAAAAAAGAAATCATTATCAGATGGGGCGAAACACTCTATCGAAAATTCCAACTTTATTTTTGGGGATGCTGTTATAGCATGTTAAATAATGAATTACAGGCTTATAGAATCGTATTGCGGAAAGTTTAAAAACATATTTTTTATAGCTTTTATGCTTATTAACGACTAGACTTGAATTATAGCTGTAAAAATAACAAAAGGGGGCTATATGTTAGGTACTATTCTAATTATTATTCTCATACTCGCACTATTAGGCGCTATTCCAACTTGGCCTTATAGCAGAGGTTGGGGATACGGGCCTGGCGGATTGATTGGCTTGATATTAATAATTGTTTTAATCTTGTTTTTAGTTGGAAGGCTCTGAAAAAACTGTGGCTTAGATTGTCTGATGCAGTTTCGGGAAGTTTTCAGAAAAACACTATTTTTATAGTTTGTGTTGTTTTTGCTTTTTTCTATGAGTCAGATTTTGACGAAAGCATCCTGTAAGCTGCAAATATTTTTTAAATGAAATGGGCTTGTTGTTTCCGAAAGATAGCGAAAACCCAGTAACAATAGCTTATACTGATAACGCGATAAAAATTTTTGTATGCGTTTTTGATACCACCATCCTATTTTATTGGTCTAAATTTTCTAGATAGGCTGCTCATAATAATTTCTTAAATTGCTCAAGCGCTCGAATTTATGAAGGCAACATTATTATTTTTTACCCTTCTATCATTCTACCCGATTCTAATCCAATGCAATCATAATTTTGAAGAATCTCATCTAAAGTGCTCCATTTCATAGTGTGATATAAATCCTGCTTTAATCACAAATTATTTGTATACTTGTATTGACTTTCACGTTACGTAATACCTTATTGTGCTTCTATCAATCAGTGAGATTGCTTAAATGCCTTATACAGTCAACAAATTAGCAAAGCTTTCGGATGTAAGTATCCGAACCCTTCATTTTTACGATGAGATCGGTTTACTAAAACCAGCGTATTATGGTGAAAATAATTACCGTTATTACGAAGAGGAACAACTCTTATTGTTACAGCAAATTTTATTTTATAGGGAACTAGGCTTTCAACTGAATGATATTCAGAAAATTCTTAATAGTGAAAGCTTCGATAAAATTGAAGCATTAAAATCGCATAAGAATATTCTGCAGGGTGATCTTGATAGAATTCAAAATCTAATCAAGACTATTGATAAAACTATTGCACATTTGAGAGGTAAAGAAACTATGAATCTTGAAGAGATATTTCACGGATTTACGGCTGAAAAACAGAAACTTTATGAGAACTTTCTTGTTAAAAGCGGGGTAAGTCAAGATGTTATTAATAAAAGTAAAGATAAAATAAAAAACTGGAAAAAAGAAGATTGGATCGAGAATAAACGAGAGGCAGATATGATTTATGCTGAATTAGTTTCAGCGATTAATAACCATCTTGATCCATCATCAAATGAGGTGCAAGCGTTAATTAAAAAGCACTATCAAATGACAACAATTTTTTGGACACCCACAAAAGATAGCTATATTGGTCTTAGTCATTTTTATTGTTCACATCCTGATTTTGTAAAATTTTATGATGAAATAGATCCGAAACTATTAAATTTTTTAGTTGAGGCAATAAAAATTTTTGCTGAAAAAACATTGGCTTGATCTTTATACTCCGCTTGCAAACTGTAAGCGGAGTACTTTTGTCCGGGTAAATACAGACAGCTAACACATGTCACAATTTACAATGATTAAATTCATTAGCTGATTTCTTGGCTTTTCAGATTGTGAGAATTTAACAAACTTAATGCAATAAACAGGCCTATTGCTAATAATACAAAATAAGTAATTGAAAGCGGCACTTGCGTTTGGCTTTTTAAAAAACTAGCAATAATCGTCGTTAGCGAAGCACCAACAACAAAAAATGATCCCATAATTGCAGCTGCTGTTCCCGCCATTTGTGGAAAAAGACTTAAACAAATGCCCATGCAGTTACTAAATATAATAGCTCCAAAAAATAAAATGCCTATTATTGGAATGAGTATTGAATAAATATTAATATAGCCAATCAAAGCTAAAGTTAGCATTATTACACTGATAATAAATGCAAAAAGTGCGCCTCCCAAAATCAATTGATGTTGAAAAAAATATTTAAGTAAAACACGATTACTAAGATTACCTAATAACCACGCTAGCCCAGTTAATAATGCGAAATGTCCAAACGCAATAGGGCTATAACCAAGTATATCTTGAATCAAAAAAGGACCGATAATGTTAAAAATATAAATAATCCCAGCAAA
>JBGSLN010000140.1:0-13572 GCA_041740675.1 Gammaproteobacteria bacterium
CAAGAAATTTAATTCCATTAATCCGTGGCGTAATGTAATCATGAGTTCTAACCATTTCCACTGACACGCTGCTATAACGTGTTTCATCTGGGCTGTTGAGTGGTCGCGTACCCAGCATACATGAAAATATAATAAGGCAACATAAAAATGCCAATATGCTTTGCAGCCACAATCGTTGCATTTCTACCCTCTTTAAACTTTTGCTGCATAATAACATTGATGTGTTCTACGATCGATCATAATTGAGATAAATCAAATCAATTACAATAAATTTTTGCTATGATTTATCCTACCTTACTAAAGCTTACAATTATTATGAATACACCTATTGAAAACGAGATCAAAACTGTTAAAGATTATTTATTAAAATTACAAGACACTATTTGCCAGAGCCTAGAACAAATTGATGGTAAAGTTCATTTTGTTAAAGATCAATGGGTACGCCCTCAAGGTGGTGGTGGTGAAAGCCGAGTATTAGAAAATGGTATTGTCATAGAACGCGGCGGGGTTAACTTTTCTCATGTTTATGGTGAAAATATGCCTGCTTCAGCAACAGCCCATCGACCAGAATTAGCCGGTCGGAAATTTCAAGCTTTAGGGATATCTTTGGTGATCCATCCTCGTAATCCTTATGCCCCAACCAGCCACGCTAACGTTAGACTATTTGTGGCAGCCAAAGAAAATGCAACTCCCATTTGGTGGTTTGGTGGTGGATTCGATTTAACTCCTTATTATGGTTTTGATGAGGATTGCATTCACTGGCATCAAACAGCAAAAGCTGCCTGCGATCCTTTTGGATCTGAAGTTTATCCCACTTATAAAAAATGGTGCGATGACTATTTTTATTTAAAACATCGACAAGAACCGCGTGGTATCGGCGGATTATTTTTTGATGATGTGAATCATTGGGATTTTTCAACCTGCTTTGCATTTATCAAAAGTGTAGGTGAGCATTATCTCAAATCTTACCAACCGATTTTACAAAAACGTAAAGACCTTCCTTACAATGAGCATGAACGCAATTTCCAACTTTATCGACGTGGGCGGTATGTAGAATTTAATTTGGTGTATGACCGCGGCACTTTATTTGGCCTACAAAGTGGTGGCCGCACAGAATCTATTTTAATGTCATTACCTCCAGTAGTACATTGGCAATATGATTATCATCCGACTGCAGGTACAGCTGAAGCAAAATTATATGAACGTTATTTAGTTGCAAGAGATTGGATATAGCTAGGTTCTGTATGTCAAAAGGACCTAGTGTTTTCATTAATAGCTGCTAATCGCTCAGGAGTCCCAATATCATTCCACATTCCCTGATAATACTCACCACTCAAGCGTTTAGTTTGAATGGCTTTTTTTAAAATAGGTAACATGGGTTGTAAACAATCATGGGAAAAATCAGCAAAAATCCGTGGGTGATAAATTGCGATCCCAGAAAAAGTATAGTTATTCTTTGGACTTTTTGTTAAATTCAATAACTCTACTTTTTCATTATTTAAATGAAAATCACCCTGCTGCCGATGTTCAGGATTATTGACTAATACAATGTGACCATCATGATTTCTTAATTTTTCAGCTAAGCTTTGTAATGGAAAATCTGTCCACACATCGCAATTAATTGTAATAAATGGATCTACACCTAATAATGGCAGTGCTTTAATAATTCCGCCACCCACTTCTAACGGCATTTCTTCAATTGAATAACGAATTTTCACTCCATATTGCTGGCCCGTTCCCAAAAATGTTTGTATTTGCTCAGCAAGATAAGAGACGTTAATGACGATATCTTTAATACCAATGTTCGACAAGTGTTTTACATGTTGTTCAAGCATAGGTACACCAGCAACTTTTAACAAGCCTTTGTGCGTGTGATCGGTTAATGGCCGCATTCTCATACCACGGCCTGCTGCTAAGATCATTGCTTTCATTCTTTATACCTTTATATAAAACCTAACAATAAAAAAGCCTAATTAAATAATCTTGGAATCATTTCAAAAGTAAACATACGATAAAATTTTTCAAGTTGTGAATATTTTGCTGTAACTCGCACTATATAATCAAGTATTCTGTCAAAATACTGTAAATAGTGTGCGTTATTTCTGGTGAAATAAATTTTGGAAAAACCGCCTACTACTTTTAAATGTCGTTGTAAACCAGTGATGTCAAAGTAAAAAACAAAATCTGCAAAATCGTTGAAATTTAAATTTTTACCAAATGCCTGATAATAATAAACCAGCAAATTCTGGATTACATCTTCTGGCCAAGTCACATAACAATCTTTTAGCAAAGACATCAGATCATAAGTCACTGGCCCTAACATTAAATCTTGAAAATCTAATAACCCTAGTGATTCATCAGGTAAAATCATAATGTTTTTGCTGTGAAAATCACGGTGCATGCACAGATAAGGCTGACTTAATAGCATTTCTTTAATGAATACAAATGTTTCTTCGACCACTGTTTTCTGTGATACAGTTAATTTAAGTTCTAGATATTTATCTACAAACCATTCAGTAAATAAATTTAATTCTCTGTCAATAAATGTTGCATCAAAACTAATTGGATTAATCATTTCAGCAACCGGAATTTTTTGAATTTTTATGATCATATCGATCGCTTGTTTAAGAAAATCTTCTATCGATAGATGCTCAATATGGTTGAACAATAAATTATCCCCGAAATCTTCTACCTGAAATAAACCAAGCTGAACATTATGCAAAAATATTTTAGGAGTTTTTAACCCATGTGCTTGTAATAATTTGGTAGCATTGAGAAACTCTTGGTTTTTTAAATCTGCTGCTGCGTCCATTAAAATAGTTGATGGTGAAGTATTCAGCCGATAAAATTTCCGCAGACTGGCATCTCCTTGGAGGGGTGTCAATACGATTTGCTTTGAACCTAATTGGTTTTCGATCCATTGTAACAATTCTTGCTGTCGAGTATTACTCATATATTTAACTTAAATTAAGGTTGGAAAGATCATACTATTTTTGAAGGTTGAAAAGCAAAAATTAACCCCCATATTCTCTTAATTAATCATCTCAGGAGTCATACCTTGGAACAATTTCACGGCACTACCATCATTTCAGTACGCCGAAATGGTAAAGTAGTCATTGGTGGCGATGGTCAAGTATCATTAGGCAACACCGTCATGAAAAGCAATGCCCGCAAAATTCGTCGTTTATACAATGACAAAGTATTAGCGGGCTTTGCCGGTGGAACTGCAGATGCATTTACGCTTTTTGAACGGTTTGAAGGAAAGCTACAAAAACATCAAGGTAATTTAGTACGTTCAGCCGTCGAACTCGCAAAAGATTGGCGTACTGATAAAATGCTAAGACGCTTAGAAGCCATGCTATGTGTCGCGGATCGCGAAGCTTCATTAATTATTTCCGGTAACGGCGACGTAGTTGAGCCGGAACATTACTTAATGGCCATTGGTTCTGGTGGACACTTTGCCGAATCTGCTGCACGTGCTTTAGTGGCTAACACTGATCTTGATGCAAGAACTATTGTTGAAAAAAGCTTGCATATCGCCGCTGATATTTGTGTATATACCAATCATCATCTCACTATTGAAGAATTAGATAGTAATATTTAGCTAGAGGTTTCCCATGTTAGAAGTTATGACTCCAAAAGAAATTGTTTCTGAACTCGATAAACATATTATAGGCCAACACGATGCAAAGCGAGCCGTTGCTATTGCATTACGTAATCGTTGGCGACGCAGTCAAATTCAAGATGAATCAATGCGCGAAGAAATTATGCCCAAGAATATTCTAATGATTGGGCCAACAGGTGTGGGTAAAACTGAAATTGCCCGCCGCTTAGCAAAACTTGCCAAAGCACCATTTATCAAAGTAGAAGCAACTAAATTTACTGAAGTTGGTTATGTTGGCAGAGATGTTGATTCTATTATTCGAGATTTAGCTGACATCGCTGTTAAATTGAAACGCGAAGAAGAAATGGAAAAAGTGAGATCGTTAGCTGAAGAAGCCGCAGAAGAGCGTATTTTAGATGCGTTATTACCCCCTGCTCGATCGACTGCTGAATTTGAAGGTGAGCCCGTACGTGCTCAAGAAAAAGAATCGTCTACGCGACAAATTTTTCGGAAAAAATTTCGTGAAGGTGAGTTGGATGACAAAGAAGTCGAAATTGAAGTTTCTGCTTCATCACAAATTGGCGTAGAAATTATGGCACCCCCAGGGATGGAAGAAATGTCTAGCCAATTACAAAATCTTTTTCAAAGTATGGCATCAGACAAGAAAAAACTTAAAAAACTTAAAGTATCTGAAGCTTTTAAATTATTAAAAGATGAAGAAGCACTAAAATTAGTTAATGAAGATGAAATCAAATCCCAAGCTATTTTTAATTTGGAACAAAATGGCATTGTCTTCATAGATGAAATTGATAAAGTTGCACGCCGAGAACATTCTGCTGGCGCTGACGTTTCTCGTGAAGGAGTACAACGCGATTTATTACCTTTAGTTGAAGGAACTACTATTTCGACTAAATACGGCATGATCAAAACTGATCATATTTTATTTATTGCTTCTGGTGCATTTCATTTATCAAAACCTTCTGATTTAATTCCAGAATTACAAGGTCGCTTACCCATTCGAGTAGAACTATCTGCTTTGAAAGCTGAAGATTTTGCACGTATTCTCACTGAACCTGACGCCTCTCTCACAGAACAATATCAGGCATTACTGGCAGTAGAAGGAGTACACCTTGAATTTACCCAACAAGGAGTAAAACGCCTTGCTGAAATTGCTTTCCAAGTAAATGAAAAAACTGAAAATATTGGTGCGCGTCGATTACATACAGTGATGGAACGATTACTAGAAAAATTATCGTTTGAAGCATCGGATCGTTCTGGAGAAAAATTTGTTATCGATGAAAAATATGTTGACGATCATCTAAGTGATTTAGCTGGAGATGAAGATTTAAGTCATTATATTTTATGATGCCTACGCCAACAGAAATTAAATTATTACAAAAACAACGCACGCTCTCGATCAAATTTGATGATGGTGTTGAATTTGCTTTTACTTGCGAATTTTTACGGCGTAATTCTCCTTCTGCAGAAGTACAAGGCCATGGCAGACAAAAACCAATTCTACCGGTGATTGATCCGAATATTAATATTATTCAAATCGAGCCAGTAGGCAATTATGCCGTAAAACTTTACTTTGATGATGGACATCAAAGCGGATTGTTTTCCTGGAGTTATTTGTATTCGTTAGGAAAGAATGCAGCCTAAATTCACCGTAACTATTCAATATTAAAGAGGAGCGCTTGTCTATGAAACAAGTTTGGATTGTTACAATTCACAATGACAAGCTAGCTATTTTTTGTTAAAATCTTGTTCACATTAATAATGCCTAAAATTTATCCATGGAAAATTCTTCTAATCCCATTCATCATACATTAAATACTGGTTCAATGATTCTAATGTCACTTTTTATTGGCATTATTGCTGGTTTCGGCGCCATTGTGTTTCGCGACATGATAGGCTTCGTACACAACTTATCTTTCAATGGTACTTTAAGTTTTTTCTTTGATGCTAATAATCATTCTTTACCCAGTATTTTTGGCTGGGGCATTATCCTTGTACCCGTCATTGGATCGGTGATTGTTACTTGGTTAACACAAACTTTTGCTAAAGAAGCGCGTGGTCACGGTGTACCAGAAGTGATGGATGCAATTTACTATCGTGAAGGAAAAATTCGTCCCGCTGTCACTATCGTAAAATCAATTGCTTCTTCGATTTCAATAGGTACAGGCGGTTCTGTAGGGCGTGAAGGCCCTATTATTCAAATTGGTGCGGCTTTTGGATCGATGCTAGGACAAATCATGAAAATGACGCATCGGCAGCGTATTGTGCTAATTGCTGCTGGTGCAGCAGCGGGTATTGCGGCTACCTTCAACGCACCGATTGGAGGTTTAGCTTTTGCGATCGAATTAATGTTAGTCACCGTTAATGCCACCAATGTTGCTCTCGTGGCAATTGCAACTGTCGTTGCAACTATCATCAGTCATGCATTTTTAGGCTTGTCGCCTTCCTTTTTTGTACCTGCCTTATCTCTCCCTTTGCAAACTCCACTAAATCCAATGATTTTGTTGCTATGCATTCCTTTTGCGATAATTACGGGTAGTGCAGCTGCCTTATTTATTAACTCTATTTATTGGTTTGAAGATGGATTTAATTATTTAATAAAAAATGTTTATCTTCGCCATATGATAGGAATGTTTTTTCTGGGTGTTTTAATTTTTGCATTCTTAAAATTAAGTGGTCATTATTATGTGGAAGGTGTTGGTTATGCAACTATCCTTGACATTCTTAAAGGTGCGTTGACTAATCCTTGGTTTTTATTATTGTTGTTCTTTAGCAAATTGCTAGCAACAGGATTAACCTTAGGCTCTGGTGCTTCAGGTGGGGTTTTCTCACCTTCACTTTTTTTAGGTGCTTGTTTGGGCGGCGCCTATGCGTTGATTGTGCAACACTTTTTTCCAGGGTTAAATATTCCGATTTCAATGTTTGCTGTGGCAGGTATGGCTGCCATGGTCAGTGGCAGCACTGGGGCAGTGATTACTGCCATTGTGATGACCTTCGAACAAACGCGTGATTATGCTGACATCTGGCCTATTATGATTTCTGTCGCGTTAACCTATGCTGTTCGAGTACGAATTACTAGTGAAAGTATTTATACTCGAAAATTATTGCGCCGGGGAAGAATGCTGCCGCAAGGTTTGCAAGCAGCGATCTCTGTGAATAAACGCGCTCTTCATTTAATGAATAAAGATTTTGCTATTGTGCAAGAAAATGAACTACGCACTTGGTTAGAAACTTCAACTACAGCTGAAAAATCGCACTGTGTAATTATTTCAAATAAAGATGAAATAATAGGTGTATTGCATCAACAAGATTATCATTTGCAAGATAGACAAAATGCAGATAATTTAATCGATAAAAAATTTATGATCGTTCCTGCTGACACCACTTGGCCCACTTTGCTAAGAACTATGCATGATGCAAAAGCTAAAGTTGTCTTAGTGTCAAACTATTTCAAATCAAACAACATTAAAAATATTATTGGAATAATTTCTCAGCAAGAAATCGTTGCCTCAGCACATGAAACGGCAAAGTTGTTAGATTAACTTTCTCTGACAACAGACCGCTCACATAGCAAGATTTAATCTTTGGCTTTCTCACCATCCTCTGGATCTATCGCGGTCCAGGGCTGCGCTGACAAGAAAATAAATCATTGATTTCTTTTCTTGTAGCAGTTTCTTTTGTAATGAAACATTCAAATGTGGTTGGTTAGAAATCAATCAGTAATTTATGTTTATTAACTTTAGTTTGCAAAACTTGCTTAGATGGATTTTCTTTAAAGGCATTTTTAAAATAATCCAAATACACTTGTGTGAGTACTTCAATATTATGCAACTGTAAATCATTATACTCTTGATTACGCCGCTCAAAGAAAGCGCCATTTCTATAATTCGATTTGTCATTTTTTGGCTTTTCTATTATATAGTTGGCAGCCTCATATAAAATATCAAGTTTTTCTAATACAGTAAAATTTTGTCCTAAACGCATTATAAGCCCTCCTTTTGTCAATTCGTTTGTCAAATAGCAACCTGATATACCAATGAGTGGGTTTTCTGGCCTTGATGGAATTGATTGATAAGATTGCTGGCAATCCTGTACAATTTTGTCTTTTAGTTTTTTATTGTTTTTATTATCTATTGCGCTAGTTATGAAAATTCGGTCTTCAGGAATATTCAATTCTTCAGCAAACTCTTGTATTAACATAGTCATCTAACTCCTCAAATTTAAAATATTAATTTTTATTAAAATACGCTTGAGTACGTGTTCAACATAACAAACAGATTGCGTACATTATACACAAGGAAACTTAAGAAAGTATTAAAAGCAAAAATCACGATAGGTTGACAAGATAATTATAGAAATAATTTCTATTAATTAATGATCGGTTTATAAGTTTTTACAATCACTTTGGTATTATCATCAACAAAATTATGATTCATCCAACGAGCATCGTTAATAAACATTCTCACACAACCATGGCTTGCGTTATATCCAGGCACTTCAAAAGATCCGTGTAATGCATAAGGACCATAATAGTGCATACAATAAGGCATTGCAGCACCACCATAAGGTTCAGGAAACTTACTAGAAATACAGTCGAAATCCTGTTTACTGATTACAGTATAATGGCCTGTTTGAGTATAACAGGGTTTATCCACATCACTGCACCATCTTTGCCCCCCTGATGCAGGGCCCCAATGGATTAAATTGCCATGTTCATCATAGGCGCCCCAGGCTAATTTATTTAAATCAACAATTATATTTTTTTGTCCTGTTGCCCTTTCCTTCAAAGGAAAAGGTGAAACATCAAAATAGGTCATATTTGCTAAATTTTTTGGAATTGCTATTACCCATCCTGCTCGTAACTTTAAATTTATTCTGTTTAATCGCATTTCTAAATCTCGTGCATCAGGATCCGGAAATAATTTTTGCCAAGTATCACCACTTCTTACTTTATAACAAAAATATCCGGAAGTATTACAAATTATTTCTCCATAGCGTTTAACTGCGTAACTGCTTGATACTGTTAATAATAAGCTAGTAAGAATTATTCCTATTACTACACGCTTCATTATCCACCCCTCTGCATTGTGGTATTTTATCTAAATATAGCATATGCAGTAAAAGCTTCAGGTGTACCTGCCCTGCAGATGGATATTATTAATTCCTATTTTCATAAAATAATGCTTTAGTGTTATAATAAATTAAGAATAGTAACAGGTTTCTAATATGAGTACACAAACACCACAAGTTAAAATTATCGGCAGTAATGGCCAAGTATCATTAGGTAAAGAATTTGCTGGAAAAATGGTTTTAATTGATAAAATAAACGATGGTACTTGGCTTATCAAAGCTGGCGAGTTCATTCCTGATTCTGAAAAATGGCTTCACCAAGAACTGCACTTAACAAAACTTAATAAAGCTTTAGATTGGGCAGAGAAAAGTAAGCCTAAAGATAATTTTGATAAATTAACACAAGGCTTAAAGGATGATTGAAATTAAAATTGACATGAACAATCCTGATTTCCAACACGATTTTTTTCAACTTAATAAAGTAGAACAGCTTGCATTGATTAATACTCTCAAAAGAATACAACAGCTTAGCCGGCAACAATTTTATGCCGATAATGGACAAAATTGGGAAACTATTCTTTCTAAACAAACAAAATTAGGTGGACGTATTTATTCTTTTAGATTTTCTCAAAAATATAGAGCCACCGTTTTAAGAGAAAAGGAATTTCTTAGATTACTTACTCTGCATGCAGAACAGGATTAGATTTATTAGATGCGTTGTCAAAAAGAAAATCACCAGCAAAAACAGGATAAGTTTGCCCAAAATTTAGATTATCAGTACAATAACCATTTTTAACTTTAGAGATAGTAAATATGGCAGTATTGGAATTAGTCACTATTCCTGACAAACGTTTACGTATTAAAACTAAGCGAATTGAAAAAATTGATGCGGCATTGCAAAGCATTATTGATGATATGATCGAAACGATGTATGAAGCTAATGGAGTTGGGTTAGCCGCTACTCAAGTCGGTTTAGATATGCAATTATCAGTTATTGATTGTTCACCTGACCGTAAAAAACCAATGACATTAATCAATCCTGAAATTTTAGAAGCGCGTAATTTTACTACGATGGATGAGGGCTGTCTTTCTGTTCCTGGTTATTATGATACTGTGACCCGCGCCACTTGGGTAAAATTAAAAGCTCAAGATCGTGAAGGAAAAGAATATATTCTTGAAGCAGAAGGCTTGTTAGCCGAATGTATTCAACATGAAGTCGATCACTTGCATGGAAAGTTGTATATTGATCAACTTTCAAAATTCAAACAAAGTCGCGCACAAAATAAAGTCAAAAAATTTTTATATAAAAAACAGAAGTTCAACGAATAATGAAAATTATCTATGCAGGTACCCCTGATTTTGCTGTGCCTGCTTTGCAAGCTCTACTCAATTCTAATTATAAAGTCGTTGCCGTATATACTCAACCTGATCGTCCTGCCGGCCGTGGTAAAAAATTAATTGCAAGCCCCGTAAAACAACTTGCGTTGCAATATAAGATTCCAGTTGAGCAACCATTAAATTTTAAAGAAGAGCAAACTCGAATACAGTTAAAAAATTATCACGCAGATATTATGATTGTTGCAGCCTATGGTTTGATTTTACCGCAAACTGTATTAGATCTTTTTCCATTAGGCTGTATAAACATTCATGCATCAATTCTACCGCGTTGGCGTGGGGCTGCGCCAATTCAGCGAGCAATTATTGCCGGAGATACTGAAACAGGTGTTAGCATCATGCAAATGGAAAAAGGTTTAGATACTGGACCTTATTTTTGTATTGAAAAATGTAGCATAGCTGAAACTGATACTGGCCAAAGCTTACAGAATCGATTAGCCGTCATCGGTGCAACCACCTTAATCAATATTTTACCAAAAATTTTCTCTAAAACTATTGTTCCAATTTCGCAAAATAATGATACTGCCCTATATGCGCACAAAATAGAAAAAGGGGAAGGCAAAATTTTATGGGAAGAACCCGCTAAATTAATTCAACAAAAAATTCGCGCTTTTAATCCTTGGCCAATTGCTTTTTGTGATATTCAGGGTGAACAAGTAAGAATTTGGCAGGTAGAAGTTGCTATTGTAAATCAAACAACACAAATCAATTCTGGAACCATTATTACTGCTGACAAAGAAGGCATTGCTGTTGCTTGTGGCACAGATGTGTTAATCATCAAACAACTACAATTTCCTGGGGGAAAAGTTTTATCAGCAGCAGAAATTTTAAATGCAAAAAGAGAGTTGTTTAAACCTGGTATGATCTTATGTTAAATCCTAGAGTCTGTGCTGCGACTATTTTAAAAGATGTGCTTTTTGAAAATAAATCCTTAGCACCTTCTATTAAACTTGCTAATAAGAGCCAACAAAGCAATTTAACCAAAGAACTTTGTTTTGGCGTCTGTCGTTATTATTTTCAATTAAAGTTTATTTTATCTAAGTTGATGTCTAAACCAATCAAAAGTAAAGAAGCTGAAGTTGAGTGTTTATTATTGTTAGGTATTTACGAGCTTACTTATTTAAATACAGCAAAACACGCTGTTGTTTCAGAAATTGTTGAATGTACTAAGCTATTAAATAAAACTTGGGCAACAAAGTTAGTTAATGCCATTTTGCGAAATTTTTTACGTAACCAAGCAGATTTAATCGGAAACAGCTTGAATGATATTACTGCAAAATATAATCACCCTCGATGGTTAGCAAAAAAAATCAAACTTATTTATCCGACAAAATGGGAAATGATTCTTCAAGCCAATAATCAACAAGCACCGATGATTTTGCGAGTCAATCAACAAAAAATTTCTACTGCCGCTTATTTAGGAAAACTGGCTGAACAACAAATTGCAGCGCATTTATCACCAGCTTCCAATACTGCAATAATTCTAGAAACTGCTTGTCCGATTGCTAACTTGCCTAATTTCGCAGACGGTTATTGCTCAGTACAGGATGTTAATGCGCAATTAGCCGCAAATTTTTTGCAACTATCCCCTGGACAAATTGTTTTAGATGCTTGTGCTGCACCTGGCGGCAAAACTGCACACTTACTAGAAACGGAATCTAAGCTTGCTTCTTTAGTTGCTATAGATAATGATTCGGAACGAGTAAAAGTGATTCATGAAAATTTTTTGCGTTTACAATTGTCTGCAACTATCATCACTGCAGATGCAATAAATTTAAATGTTTGGTGGGATAAAAAATCATTTGATCGGATTTTATTAGATGCTCCTTGTTCTGCTACCGGCGTTATTCGCCGTCATCCTGATATTAAATTATTGCGTCAAGAAACTGATATTAACAACCTCGTTAAAACTCAACGCGCTTTAATCCAATCTCTTTGGCAAACATTAAAACTGAATGGTTTGTTGCTCTATGTAACTTGTTCAATTCTACCCGAAGAAAATGCTGAAAATATTCTTTGGTTTTTACAGAATAATACTGATGCAAAAATTTTGCGGTTACCATTGTCTACAAAGCATAGTGAGATTGGCTTGCAATTATTGCCTAGTGAATTCGAAGGCGATGGTTTTTATTATTGTTTATTGCAGAAAAAGTTTTAGGTTCGAAAATAATATCTATAAAAACTAATATTTGTAGACCGATATAGTTCTTTTATCATTATTTTGCAAATGCAATGCTCAATTCATTTTATGCTGACTTGCAAAAACTGCCTAATATCAACAATTTCTTCAGCACAAACGCCATGATCTATAGCGTAGCTATGCCATTCAATTTTAAAACCCAAACTTTCCAGCAACTTTCTACTAGCTTCACCAAACAAATAGGGCAAGACTGTATCATACAAACCATGCGCCATAAAAATAGGGGTTTGCAGTTGAGCTTCATTCATTTCAGTTAACAATTTTTCTCTTAAAGGTAGATAGGCAGATAAAACGATTATTCCTGCAAGGGGTTGTGGGTAACGTAAACCAGTGTGCATTGCCATTGCACCTCCTTGAGAAAACCCTACCAAAAAAATACGTGCGGCTGGAATACCTTGTTGAATTTGTTCTTCAATAATCGCTTCAATTTTATTTTGGCTTGATCGTATGCCAACTTCATCTTCTTTAGTATTAAGACTTAATGCAAAGATATCAAACCAAGCTCGCATTGAAATACCATTATTCAAAGTTACTGGTTGAATAGGTGCATGGGGAAAAATAAATCGCACATTTGTTGTTTTTAACTCGGATACCACCGGTTCAAAGTCATGCCCATCAGCACCTAAGCCGTGCAGCCATATTACAGCAGAGTCAGCTTTATTTTGAGGTTCTATAATAATTTTTTCTAAGTTATTCATTTTCTGTCTTTTATATTTTAGAGTTAATGCTTTTTGCCCAAAGAATTTTAACAAAAACTCTGTTCCCATGCTATAATTCATCCATCGTTAGGACTTACAAAATGAGAATATTATGGTTAAAAAAACTGTTTTATTGCTAACTTTGATTAGTTGCCTGTTCGTTTTATCAGGGTGCGGTCAAACTGGTCCTTTATATTTACCACAACCTAAAGCACAGCAGGCTTCACAATGACCCTAAAATTTTCAAAAATGCACGGCCTTGGTAACGATTTTGTGGTAATTGATGCAGTTAATCAAAAAGTTTCAATAACCCCTGATAAAGTCAAAGCACTTGCGAACCGTCATCGCGGCATTGGTTTTGATCAATTATTATTGATTGCTCCTGCAAAAGATAATTCACATGATTTTTTCTACCAAATTTTTAACGCCGATGGTTCTGAAGCATACCAATGCGGCAACGGTGCGCGTTGTATTGCAAAGTATATTTATGATCATAAACTATCTGCAAAAAAAGAATTAACGGTTGCTACCAAAAAAAATAAGCATAGGTTAATTTTGCAGAATTCAAAAATCATCACTGTTGACAT
>JBGSLN010000141.1:0-8522 GCA_041740675.1 Gammaproteobacteria bacterium
ATTTTCCTCAAACCGCTGGGCGGCTTCTCTGTTAATGATAAAATCACATTTATGCACTTGACTATAGAGAAAATTTTTATTCTATTTTTACAAACTAATAATAGGCTTTGGATAAATACGTTCGCACACGATTTTTGTGCCAGACATTTTTTCTACAAAACCCCTTATAAATGAGCAAAAAATTAGCAATCAGGTTGTGAATAAGGGTAATCAGGATTGAAGTTATTATCCTTAGCCACTTGCTCAATCTTCTGCCGTTTAGAGAAAGATGAATTAATAAACCCTTGCTGATGCAAGGCGTGGATGCTGTTTGCAGTACGTTCCTTTTCCTTTGCATGGGTAATAAGATGGTTTGCATAGGCATTAAATTTCTCAATTAAAGGTTTCATCTCCTCTGACTTTTGTGGAATAGATAACCGGTTATTTTCAACTGGCAACAAAGAAGAGTTATTTGCATGGTTGGCCATAAGTGATTTTTCACTATCAACTCGTCGATTCTGTGAAATAGTTGGTTGAGAACTGAAAGAAATATTCAGATTAATGTTAGAAAAATCTTGAGTTGTTTTAGTTGGATTTGTGGAAATAGTTTGTGAATTCAAATTATGGGATGTTAAAGATTTGCATATTTCTATAATTTTGTTATGGAGAGAATTTTCTCCTTTTTTTGTAAGAGCAGGTATTAAATAATTTTTTAGGGTTTCTGGTAAATCAGAAATGGTTTTAATTTGAAAAGCAGAATAAAAATCTTTATTGTGTGAGAAGTTACTATTGGAAGTTTGATTTCTAGATTTGAATTCTATGGCGAGTTCGTAGCGTATAAAAAATCCTGCAATTTGACTGCTACTTTTGGCGCAATAATATTTATTTTTTGGTAAAAGCCGAGATGCTCTCAAACATATATCTCGAATTTTATTGATAGTAACCTCGAGGTTTGTTTCATTTATTATTTGTAAAAAATATATAGGTTTGTCTTGATTTATTGGATAACCATGTTCTGCAAGGAATTTATTTGCGTTATATAAAATAAATGACATGAATTTATTCTCATTTTTACAAATGTTGTTATGGCGTGATTATAAATTTCTCACATCCCAGAAAAAAATAAAAAAAGCAAGGAAGGCCGGCCTATCTACCACTAAACCAAGTGCATTACTTAAAAATTCCATTAAAATCCGTACTTACTCAGATTGGAATGAAAACCAACCAGGTTTTTTTGAAACAGATCTTGTTGTTCATTCTGGTGAGACAACCAGAAATGTATTTTTAAATACACTAGTATTAATAGGCATTCTTACGACATGGACAGAATGCATACCGCTTATTAGAAAAAGTACGAGACGGATCGAAAACAATTAAAAAATATGATAAAGCCAAAACACCCTATCAGCAAGTACTCAGTGATCACATTGCCCAATCTGTCAAAGAAGAATTGACCCAGCAATACAATCAACTTGATCCTATTGTTTTACAAACAAAGATCAAAAAATTACAAGAACAATTATGGAAGTTTGCATGTAGTGGAAATATTACTCCGCTTTTAGATGAGCTAGATACCAGTCCTTCTACAAGTAATAATTTTCAAGAATCACCAAACGCAGCCCCTAGGTTTTATCGCAAAACGAAAAAGTCACCGCGCCAACGTGAAAAGACTACTATAAGATAGTGTTATTTCCTTATGAGCCAACGCGCTCATTATTTGTGGGCCAGAAGAAACCACAAAGAAACTGAAAATGAAGGCGTTTTTAGCTGGTGTACCATCAGCTTCTATCTACAGCGATACTTTCATAACCAGTACTAACTCAAAAACCTGAAATGTATGTTGACAGAATGTGTTTTACTTTAATTAAATGTTTTGAGCTAAAAAAGCCTAGCATCAGGATATATAAAAACTGGATTCATTAATGCAAATATTATTTTTAAACGATAGCACTAATAATTTCCTTATTAAAAATTTTAAATGATCTTACTTAAGAAATATAATCTATGTCATTGTGAGTATAGTGAAGCAATTTAATGAAGAGTATGATTTTACTGTTGAATTAGGTTGCTCCAGTCGCAAGTTTCTTCAAAATGACACGAAAATTTAAATCTAAATCTACACATTTTCTCATTAATAATATTCCCACTATGTTTTGGACTTATTTTCAATTTTCCGACTTATGATTGGATAAAGAAAATATTATTTTATCTATTATTTTAACCATCGTTTCTTCATTAGCTTATTCAGGAATGGGAGCTTTACAAAACATATTTTTTTAAGAATTTCAACGCAGTGTTGTTCTTTAAGTTATAAAAATTAAACTACCGTTATAATTGAGCTAACAAAAAATCGTGTCATTACGATCTTAAGCTTTCTCGTAATGACACATGAGTACTATTACAATGTAAGATTACGAGGAAGCGGTATTTCTGCATCATCACCTGTATTAAATACAAGACTGGGCATATCATAATAACCATGATCGGGTTTGGCTGCTTTTGCAGCAGCACTAGCAGCGGTTGCTGCCAACTGAATTGATCCAGTTGCAAATGCAGGTTTTGTTGTACCAACAGTTGCTGGCTCTGCGGGTAAAGTAAAAATATCAATATCCACTTTAGGTTGGCTAACTGTACAACATGGTTTTCCCTTAGCAGTTTTCTCAATAGTTTCTCTGCTTGTTGTACCTGCTTTACAACATTCTTTAACAAGATCTAAAGCTGGCTTATAAATATCAAATGAAACTAAATCAGTTATTTCTTTTTTTGTTTTTGCTATATTTTCTGTACCAACAAAATTAATCCATGGATCGCAAATTAACAAAGTCGTAGTATTATCTCCGTTGGGAACAGCGATAATTAAAAAAGCATGGTCTTCTTTTTTGTTACTGCATCGAAAAATTTGGGTTCCAGCTGGTAATGGTTGAGACTTTAAAAAAGCATATGCCATATCAGCATGCTCACCGCAATTTCCTGCTTTAGAGTAAATAGCACGTAAAGCACTCAGCTCGGTTGCAGTCAGTGCATCAATAGCTTTGCCATTAATATTTATTTGACATGTATCGCCGTTTGCATCTGCAAATTCAAATGTGGGCTCATTAAATCCGTCTCGTTTTTGCTTAAGAGCAGCCGCACTATTTCCATTAGATTTGATAACATCTTGTTTAACATTACCTCGTCCATAAACTAATAGCTTTCTTACTACTGCACAAGCTACTTTACCGCTATCATAAGCTTCCTTTGCAGCATGACTTAGCTTATGATAACTACCCATATGAGTGACATAATTAGGGTCATCCCCTTTTAAACCAAGAATCATTCTACAAGTAGAGTCAGCCTTTGGTACTTGATGCATGTATTCGCCAATAATGTTACAAATATGATTTGTATCTGGGTCATCAGCTAAACTTCTAATTTGCTCTAAAACTGAAGTTGAAGCTTCTTCTGTAGCTGAAGAACTGTGTTTTGGTTTATTTAAAGGTGTTGTATCTGGCACTTCCACTTCTCTTTTTCGTCGTTTTACACCCTGTTTTTTATGGATATCAAATAACATATTATTTCTCCAATATTTAACTATAAAGACAGTTTATGCTAATTAATGCCGCTTTATCAGTCGTAAAAAAAAGGAAAAAATACCGGGGTCTATAAAGATTTCTACTGTATCAGCCTAGCTAAATGTCAATAGTTCTTGCCTTATTGAGTAATGCAGGCGGAAAAGATACAACAAAAATCGTAAAAATAAGCTAAAATTGTTATTATGATTCAAAGAAACTGGATTAAAGTTCCTGATAAACAACATATTTCTAGGCAATGCCATGAAGAAGTTGCGGCAATTGTTGAGCCTTTGGCTGAAATGTTTGAATTTATAAGTTTCAGTTATAACAGAGTTTATACCAATGGCTCATTACTTATGTTAAATAGTCATGAACAATGGATTGATTATTATTGGGAGCACGGATGTCATTTTGTAGTAGACGGACTTCCTTTTATAGCTTTCAAAGAAATCATAGTAGATCCTTTTATTGCACCAGAATCTCCTTTTTATCAAAAAGTCGTATTGCCAGCGGCACAACATTTTGGTTTTAAGCATTGTGTAATATTTGTGAATACCTATTTAACTTATGTTGAACTATTTAACTTTACTTTCTCTGAAAATAGTACGAAATATTTAATGATGACTGAAAGTTATAAGCCATTGATAAAAAAATTCATATTATATTTTTTAGATAAGGCACAACCTTTAATTAACAAACATATGGATTCTTTAATTGCTTGGGGAGTTGCTCCAGGAACTAAAGTTAAATATTCAATGGATAAAAGTTTGGCGAATAGTTCTAAATTAAACAAAATCCTCATTACTTTGCGACCTACACGTTATTATTTAGGTGGTGATTCTCAAAATAATTATCTAACTCAGCGAGAGTTAGAATGTTTGACTCTTATTTGCCAGAATAAAACTGCCAAAGAAATTGGAAAATCATTAAAGATTAGTCCACGAAGCGCCGAGAAATACAATAAAATATTACGTGAAAAATTTAACTGCGAGACAAAAAAGCAATTAATTTTGAAGGGACTTATATATATTGAAAAAGATGAGTTGAATAATGAATCTATAGTAGCTACTATTAATTATAAAATACAAAGTGATCCTATATTTCAAAAAAAGTTGGAAGAAATGATGGGATGTAAAATTAGTGAAGCAGAATTTTTTAAAAGTTAGATTTTTTCACTATTTCTCGAATTCCCGATCCAAGACAATCAAAAAGTATAAAATACCCATTAGTTGCAGAGAATATTACATTAAAAAATGGCTTAAGTATTCTGCTATTAACAGAACATTTGAATATGAAAAACAATCAATTTATTAATCCACAAGAAAAGTAAGATTGCGAACTCCATTTCTTGAAGACGGCAAGCGTATGGCATTGAGTATTGTTACGTTAGAATAAAAAATTCAACAAATTTAAATTGAGAGCCTGACAACTTTTTGAAAATTTGAGGTTAATTTTTAGAGAAAAACGCAGGAAAAATAATTTTTTTAGCCGAACCACCACAAAATTTTTGAGACAACACAGAAAATGTAGTTTTTGGAGTTTGATGCGTCAGAATGGGTGCTTGATATTTTGATGCTTTTGCCTTGTTATTCACTATATATTTAATAAAACCTTAATCTTAAGATGCTATAATTGTTACTAGAATCAAAGCAATGATGTATGAGAGGCTATAAGATGTTAGATCTATTATCTCCTCAAGTTGATGGGAAAAACAAAGAATTAGCGCAAAGTCTTAGTAAAATCGATAACTTAGGACAAGATTATGATGTCAACTGGAGCATAGACGACTATGGAAAGCCTAGTTGGCTAAAATTCAAAGCTAAAGGCACTTCACTTAAGGAAGAAGCTGTAGGACCAAAATATCATTTATCCATTAATTGCCCACATAATACAGTTGAAGCATTTAAAATTATTGCTGAAGAGTTAATAAACGCAGGTGTCCAAGTTTTTAAAATAGCGCCACCAGAAGGAAGTAATTATGCTACTGGCAAAGAAGTAACTATTTACGATATTAATATTAATAAAAGAAAATTAGATAGTGCTTTTACAAATATTTAACTTAGGCTTAATAGCTTATTACCGAATCAAACTTGGGCTGGTCCGAAACCAGCATCTGATATAACCTCAACAATATTTCCTTTTGTTCATTGGCGCAATGATAGTTCAGTCTTTGGTTATTATGCGAATGCGACAAGATACTTTAGCGTTTTTAAGATTTCAGATACTGTAAAAGCAAATTTAGTTGGAGAAACACTTCCTGAAGATTTTGCAGTAGTTGAAGAAAGTAATAAAGCAAAAGTCCCTATTGAAGTTAGTGAAGTCTTTCCTGAAGATAAGCTAGTACAAGGATTTCAAATAGAATTTAACTCCCGTCAAAAAAATGATTCTTCTGAAAATGCTAATCTTAGCATTTTTCAAGATTTGACTAATTCACTCATTAATAGTTTAGTCATTGGTGATATAAAAACAAACAGCGAACTTGCTGACGCATTTAACTTGGAACTCAAAATTTCGCAACTTAAGCAAAAAGAACAATCAATTGTAGGGCAGTTGCGTGATCCTAATTTACCCTTTGCAAGTATTTTATTTAAAGCTGCAAATGTTTTATCGTTGATTCAATCTACTTTAGAAAAGCAAGATCCAGCCAAATACTCAAGAGACAGTTTTTTTATTGATAAATTTGGCACAAGTGAACTACGAATAATGCCTGATGAAAGTTTATTTTTAATAATACGAGATTTTGTTTGGGCATATCAGAACAAAACTGACATAGAACAGTTTATGTTACAACATGAAGGAGAATTTATTGCTAAGCTAGTACATGCATGTTGTCCTGAGTTGTCAAAAGATACTGTTGATGGGTTGCTAAACGAATATAAACATTTACATGCTATAGATGATTTTTGCTCGTCAATTAAGATGGCTACTGAATATCCAAAGTTGCAAACGATTCAAAATGCTTTTATTTCACAAAAAGTACAATTGCAAAATGGAAGTTTATTACCAGTAGAGGAAACGTATAAAGCAACACGCCAATTAATACAAGACCAATTACCAACAATGTCAGGAGAACAATTTGAAGCATGCAAAGAATTTTGTAAGCAACTACAAAGTTTAAATGAAAGTTTGGATAGCAGGCATGATCTTTCGACTTATTCAGACTCTCGAGAAGATCTAACACGTTTTAATGCTGATTTTAGAGTACGATTAAACAAGATCTTAGAAAATACAGAATATTGGCAAAAACAAAAGCATGGGGTAGATACTAAGTTACCGAAAGGCATTGAAATGTTAAAGAGCTATGTAGCCACTATTCAACATTCAGATCAAGTTACGGCTGAAAATATTCTAATTGAATCAAAACGGCAGCTTGATATTCGTCCTAAAAACAGTGCTTTTTTTACATCAATTATTAGAACTCAAGAAACTAAAGACTTTCATACGTTAATTCAGGACTTGCAGAATAAAGGGTCATCCCATAATAATTATTCTGAAATCATTGATGCACTCGATAATTTTATTCTTCGACAAGCGAATTATTTAGCTGATACAGCTGCTGCCCAAGCAAGCACTATCGAGCAAATAAGTACTGTTGTAAGTTTTATATTTAGAAGATAAATAAAAAAAATGTATATTTGAAATTTTATGAATGTAATCTATTCAAAACTTAGTATTAAAATAATAATCATTGAAATCAGCAAAGAAAAGAGTGAATGCAATCTACTATTTCTTGAGGATATTGATAAATAAGCCCGTGTCCTGCATGTTTGAATTCATAAAACTTAGAGTTTTTTATTAAACGATGTATGTTTATGCTATTTTGTGGTGGGGTAATTTCATCATTATCTCCTGTTAAAATTAGAGTCGGTTTTAAAATATATTTTAGCCGATTTTCCGTACCATCATTTACATGCCAACGTTCTGTCAATTTTGTAATTGCAATATTTTGTTCTTGAGTAATGATACCTTCTAATCCAGCAGCCGTAAAAATTGTTTTTAATTTAATTCCTATTTGCGGAGTAACTTCAGTAAACATTGCATTTGCTAAAGCCTTACTTTGCTCAATAAAATCTTCATGAGGATGCAAAAATAATTCTAAAATTTCATTTGTTGGTTGAATAACATTAGGCCCGCCATGATCAGTAGCAATAAGAATTAAATGAGAGATCTTTTCAGGAAAATTAAGTACAAGCTCTTGTGCAACCCAACCTCCAAAAGAATAGCCTATTATTATTACAGACTGAATTTGCAATGAATCTAAAAATCCCGCAGTAATTTTAGCTATTTCTTTAACTGAATAATGAGAATTTGAAATTTTTAAAGTAGATTTAGAAATTCCAGGATAATCATAAATAATGACTTTATAATGTTTTGCAAGCTGACGCAGCAACTCAGGATCCCATTGATGCATGGTCATGGGTGCACCCGTTGCCAATAGCAAAGGTGGTCCATTGCCTAAGATACGATATGAAATATCAGCTTCTTTAAGAACAGCTGTTTTAATGGGTGATATCCCTTTAATGGCGGCTACACCACCTTTCCCAAGAACTTTTCGTTTATACCAATCGGGAAAGTAAACAGTAAGTACAACAGCAATAAGAGTAATAACTATCGGAAAAATGTAATCAAGCCATATATTTTGACCAATACCATAGTATTCAAACCATTCTTGTATTGCCATCGCGAGCAATGCAATTGCCCATATTAATGTAATATAATAATTAATTCGAATAAAGAGGGGAGTATTCCAATAAGCTTTATCAACTTTCTCACGCGCATATTGGATTGTAAATGGACAACAAATAGCAAGAGAAAACCAAGCAATAGCGGCTAATGCTATGTTGCTTAATAAAACGGCTTGCTGAATTATCCAATCATTTTTAACAATGATGATGGCGATACTAAGAATAGCAAAAAAAAACACTGTGAAGCAATCAAAGATAAAACCTTTTCGCAAATATTTATATTGAAAAATAAAGGTTGCTATCAATG
>JBGSLN010000142.1:0-13996 GCA_041740675.1 Gammaproteobacteria bacterium
CCTTCTTGCTTACCAAACACTTGTACCAATATTATAACTACGTCTTGATAACTTCGAGGAATAGCATGTTCCAAAATTTGTTTTAATAAAGTTTTATTTTCTCGCAATTTTAAATCTTGCATCAAAAATTTTATTTTTTCACAATGTCCTGGATAACGAATAGTTTTATAATTCATATTCTGGACTTTTTGCATATATAAATCCACCAAACTGCCTAATCCACCTGAAGTATTAAAAGCTTCGTATTGTTCGCCCCATATTTGCAATGACTCAAGCGCTTCTAATGGTTGAGCCGAAATCATTTTGCTATATTGAATGGCTTGACATGGCTTATCATACTCATTAATAAGACCATCAACTGACCAAGTTAAAGCATATTTTAATTGATGATTGCTAAATTGAGGTAAAGCACCTACCCGCAATGCAACGGTATCAACCTCATCAAATTGCTGGATCAAGTCATTAGCAATGACTCCCACCATTCCCGGGGCTAATCCGCATTGGGGAACAAAAGCACTCTGCGCCTTTTGAGCAAGTTCCTTAATATACGCTGTTGTTGCAGTATCTTCTGTTAAATCAAAATAATGGCAATTAAATTTTTTTGCGGTTTCTGCTATCGCGCGAGTTAAGTAAAAAGGTAGACAAGAGATCACCGCATCGGGTTTAAATTCAGATAAGCTAAGTTCCAGTGATTTTTTATCGGTTACATCAATTTCTTTTGCATCCAAATCAAGATGCTGATACAACTGAAATAATCGTTGAGAATCAACTCCAGAAAATTCTTGATCTAATAATTGTACGTTATAGTTTTTCGAACGTAACAAAAAAAAAGCCACTAAAGTTCCAACTTTACCTACGCCAACGATTGTTATTTTTTTCATACGTATACTCATGGTATTTGAATTAACTGAAGTTTGCTTAAAATCAAAACTTTTTACAAGTTTTCCCCTATTATATTAAAGTTAAAATAAGTATTATACAATCATGAAAAAATTCAGTTTTATGCTCATTTTTGCTACATTCTTTCAGGTTGTATTCGCTGGGGGATTGACCCTGCAAATACAAATCATTGGCATTAGCGGCAAAACTTTACAAAATGCGACTGAACGATTAAAAAATTTGCAAACCATGGTAGCACAGCCACTCTCCATCTCTAATTTGCAAACTTTTTACAATGAAGCACCCAAAAATGTCAAAGCATCACTTGAACCTTTCGGATATTTTCATCCTAAAGTTAGCAGCCAGTTAAAAAAAAATAATAACACTTTCGTTGCTATTTTTGTTGTAAATCACGGCCCCGTTACCCTAATTACTTCATCGACAATTCAACTAGACGGCCCTGGACAATACAATCAGGTTCTACTGAAAGTGTTACAAGAGGCAAAAGAAACCTTGTCAGTTAAAAAACAACTTAATACTGTAGCTTATGAAAAAATTAAACAAGAATTTTATACTCAGGCTGAAACACAAGGTTATCTTAAAGGTTATTTCTCAGAACACTTAATCAGTGTTGATCGAAGCAAAAATACTGCAATAATCAAATTAACGTTTAATACAGGCCCACAATATTATTTTGGCGCAATTTATTTTTCAAAAAATCCTATGTCTATCGATTTTTTAAAACGCTATGTTCCATTTCAATCTGGCGATGCCTTTTCATCGCAAAAATTAATGACATTGCAAAACAATTTAGCGGGTACTATTTATTTTACACAAGTAAATGTTACTTCTAATATCAATAAAGCAAAGGATTATTATATTCCTATAGATGTAAAGTTGGTTCCTGCAAAAGCACACAAATATAGTTTTGGCTTGGGTTATGGAACTGATACAGGTATCCGCGGCAGCGTAGGTTTGGAATGGCGGAGAGCTACAAGAACTGGCAACTACTTTCAAACCTTGATGCAAGTGTCTGAAAAACAAAATAACAATTTACAAGCACGCTATATTATTCCAGGTAAAAATCCAATAACTGATTATAAGGCATTAACAGCAGGAATTTTCACTAATGAGCCTGGAAATAATGGTAATCGATACACCACTGAACAAATTGGTATTAATTATGTTAAATTGATTAATCAGTGGCAACGAATCTTGTCACTACAATTGCAACATGAAAATTTTAAAGTGAATGATGTGAACTCGGAAAGCAATACATTACTCCCTGGTATTTCTTGGGAAAAATTTTCTTCAAACAATCGTATTAATGTAAATAACGGTTATCGAATGTATTTCAATTTACAAGGAGGTTTGGTTGCACAAAATACTAATGCCAGTTTTTTACAAGCTGAATTTCAAGGAAAATACATTCACAGTTTCGATCATGAAAATAATCGAATCCTATTAAGCACAGACCTCGGCACCACCTTAGTAAAAAACTTTGCTGAAATGCCTTTATCGCAACGATTTTTTGCCGGAGGAGCGCAAAGCTTACGCGGCTTTGACTATCAAAGTCTTGGACCAGGCCGCTATTTAGCCTTAGGTGGGATAGAATGGCAACATCGACTATTTTGTAAAATTTATGGCACTGTTTTCTATAATGCCGGAAATGCTGTGGAGAATTTGCCATTTTCATTCGCTCAAGCTGCTGGGGTTGGCGTCGTTTATCGTTCGATCATTGGGCCCATTGAGATCACAATTGCTCACCCATTTAATCAACCCTTTCAATTTAATCGCCATGGATTAATGGTACAATTTTCCATGGGGCCCGATTTATGATGAAACTTCTACGTCGATGCTTCTATACTCTTCTCTTTTTTATATTTGTAATATTTTTTGGATTATGTTTTCTCCTTTACAGCCAAACAGGATTAGAATGGAGTTTCTCCACAGCAAAAAAATTCAGCGGCACAGACCTTGTGTATTCAGGTCTTTCAGGAAGTTTAGCAAGCACAGTCACAATTAAAAAACTTTCTTATCGTTCAAAAAAAATGACAATTGAAATTATTGATGCGAAATTAAAATTTAAACCTTGGGCATTATTGATTAAACATTTAAGTTTTCAATCTATCTTTGCCAATACAATTAATATTCAACAAGATTTGAATCTTGACAAGAAAAATAAGCCAGCTGAATTATCTAAATTACCGCTGACGATAGAAATTAATCATTTACAGATTAATCATTTTTATTACAAAAACAGTGAAAACATCTCCATTAACATTCAAAATATCTATGGTCACATAATGTTTGCTGCGGAACCTAAATTACAATGGAACATTAATTTAAAATCTTCGGTAATAAATTCTAAGAAATTGAAGAAATCTCTAGCGATACATTTAGCCTTTGATTTACATACAAAAGCTGAAAAAACAGCGACTGGATTCATTGGATTTATTAAATTAAATAAATTACAAGGTGAAGTTGGAAATAAAGCATTTAATGCAAAGATTGATGCTGATTTTTTTCGAAAAGGATTTAATATCAAACATACTCAGATTCATTTTGGAAATTCAAGTGTTTCAATAAAAGGTGGTCTTAATACACAATGGAATTTAGCCTGGGCAATAAATATTAAAGATTTTCGTGACTTCTTCAATCTTGGAAGTGGGGTGCTCACTGGGCACGGTAGCATAATTGGCTCAATGTACTCTCCAAATATTGACGCTTCAGCAACAGGAAATGATCTTCATTTATTCGGCTTAGAAATTACTAAGCTTTTTGCTAACGTGCATCTTAATCAACTGTCAACCTCCCAATCAACAATTGATATCACCTGTTTAGATTTCAAAAAATATTATTTAAAAAAGTTACAAATAATTTTATTAGGAAATCTTGCTGATAACAACATCAAACTTTATTTTGTGAATAATCATATTTCATTAGACACTTTTTTGAAAGGTGGTTGGAAAAAACAACAATGGCAAGGCAATCTAGCTAAACTTTCAATAAAAAGCTTTAAAGGTGAAAATTGGATTTTATCTACTGCAGCAAAATTATCAATCGGAGAAGAGGTACAGCAAGTTGATCATCTATGTTTAATAAATGCAAAACAAACTGCCTGTGGTTCATTTTTTCATGATCAGACTCAAACAAAAGTTAATGGTCGATTGACTAATGTAAATTTAACAAGTCTATTTGCTTTCTTAAATCCTAAGCTATTTGAAAATATCCAAAGTGAGTCTGTAATCAATGGACAATTTAATTTTCAAAAAAACAAATCAACTATAGGCCAATTAAATTTGAAAATTTCCCCTGGAATCCTTTTAATAAAATATCCAGTAAAAACTCAACTATTGCAGATTAAACAAAGCTTCATTACTGGAAGAATTGCTAATAATCAATTAAATTTAGCTGCATTAATTAATTTTGTTAATGCTCAAGCTATAAAAGCTAATATTTTAGTCACTCATTTAGATCAAGCGTTATCTCAACAAAAAATAGTTGGTGCTATCAAAATCAATTACTATGATTTTTCATTATTGAAAATTTTGTACCCCGTGATTCAACAAGTGAGTGGCGCAATTAATGGAACGCTTAATATCAGTGGCAATTTAATAAAGCCCTCTTTGTCAGGACAAATAAAATTGTTGCGAGGAGTATTAGTGATTCCTAGCATTGGTATTACGGTAAAAAACATTGCTGTTACTGCCACCGGTAAAAATTCAGATACAATTGATTTAGTAGGTCACGCTGATTCAGGTGCAGGAATATTACACTTGCAAAGTAATATTGCATTATTATCTGCAGGATTACCTCTTCATGCAACCTTAACTGGCAATAAAATTTTAGTGATGAATACTCCATCTTATAAAATTTATGTTTCTCCTAATTTATCTATCCAAAAAAATGAAAATAACTATTTAATAAACGGCAGCATTGAAGTTCCAACTGCAACAATTTCCCCCAGTGATTTTGGTCAAAATAGTGAATCACTTAGTGATGATGTGCAATTTGTTAGTAATGAGAAAAAAATTGTTAACGATATTTATTTAGGCAATATTCATCTGTTGCTAGGCAATAATATTAATTTAAATATTAAAGGTCTAACAGGACAATTAAAAGGTGCTTTGCACATTAATTTAAATTCAGCCGCAACAACCACTGCAAATGGAACCTTGACCGTCGAAAAGGGCCACTACTCTGCTTATGGACAAACCTTAGCTCTAAAAACTGGCAAAATTATTTATACTGATGGCCCCATCAATAATCCAGGAATTGAGTTAGTTGGCAGCAAAACTATTTTAACCACTGCTACTTTTAATACTACAATGTCAAATAATTCTATGTTAGGACAAAGTTTTTCTCTGCCTAGTAGTTATTCAGCTGGTCAGCAAGTAAAAGTTGGGATCCGCGTAACTGGAACGTTGAAAAATTACACGGCTACTTTATTTTCAGAACCCGCTATTTATTCTCAATCAGACATCTTATCACTTATATTAACTGGAAAAACAGCCAATAACTTATCTGGCAATAATGCGCAATTATTACTAAAAGCAGCATCAGGTCTTAATTTGGGTGGAAATGCAGTTGGGAATATCACACAACAACTACAGCAATTTTTTGGTTTAGATGAATTAGGCTTAGACTCACAAAATTACATTGCCAATGGTGTGGCTACGCAAGCAACTGCATTAACTTTAGGAAAACGATTAACACCACGTTTATCAATCAGTTATAGTATTGGGCTGCTAACTCCTGTTAATATATTTCTAGCAAATTATAGTTTGGCTAATCATTGGAGTTTGCAAGCTAATGCCAGCGCTCAAGATACGGGAGCGGATATTTTTTATAGTATTGAGAGATAGTAGCCCGCAGCAAGTGCGGGGACATTAACAAAAGTTTTAGGGAAATGAGATGAAAATTTCAACTGCCATTATAGATCAATTTATTGCTGTGTTATCGCAACAAAGTGTTATTACCGATCCTACAGAACGTATCGCTTATAGTTATGATAACAGCCGATTTCGTGGTGATCCTGATATTGTGTTATTACCTCACAATACTCAACAAGTTTCTGACTGCATGAAAATTTGTCATGAACATACTATTCCTGTTTATGTGCGTGGTAAAGGTTCTGCTACTACTGGTGCTAGTGTACCTACCCAAGGCGGAGCTGTTTTTTCTTTAGAACAAATGCATAAAATTCTTGAAATTAATTCTGCTGATCGTTTCATGAGAGTTGAGCCTGGCGTTACTAATGAAAAAGTACAATTAGCTGCGGCTGAACACGGATTTTTTTGGCCCCCGGATCCCTCAAGCAGCAGCACTTGTTGCATTGGTGGAAATCTTGGTTGTAATGCTGCTGGCCCAAGGGCAGTAAAATATGGAACCTGTCGAGAAAACACCTTAGGTTTAACCGCAGTTACGGGTACCGGTGAAGTTATTAAAGTCGGTTGTTATACAACTAAAGGCGTAGTTGGATTTGATTTTACTCGATTAATTATTGGCTCGGAAGGAACACTTGCCATCATCACTGAAGCAACATTGAAATTACAGCCATTGCCAGAAAGTAAATTGAGTTTACAAATTCTATATGCAGATATGCAAAGTTGCGCTAAAGCTACTTCTGCAATAATGGCACAATCGGTTGTACCTTGTGCATTAGAGTTTATCGATGAAAAATGTCTTGATATTTTGCGTGCAAGCAATGCTAAGGAAATTCCAATATCTGCTAAAGCCATGTTAATGGTTGAGGTTGATGGATTAAAATCAGAATTACTACATGCTGCCGAAAAAGTTAAAATTGCAGCAACTAATAATGGTTTAGTGCAAATTAATATTGCTAAAGATGAAGCTGAGTCAGCACGATTATGGCTATTACGTAAGTCTTTATCGCCCGCATTACGCACCATCGCACCAAAAAAAATTAATGAAGATATTGTCGTACCTGTTTCGAAAATTCCTGAATTTATTCAATTCACAGATGCTCTTTCTAAACAATACAATCTCGCTATTATTAATTTTGGTCATGCAGGTAATGGCAATTTGCATACCAACATTATGTTAGATCCCAGTGATCCTGAACAAGATAAAAATTCTCATGTTTGTTTAGAAAAAATTTTTGCAAAAGTGTTGGAATTGCGTGGTACCTTATCAGGCGAACATGGTATCGGATTAGATAAACGTGATTATATTGCCTTAGAATTAAATCCTGCCACCATTGCTTTAATGCATGGCGTAAAGAAGGTATTTGATCCAAAAGGAATTTTGAATCCTGGAAAAGCGATTCCGGATTTATGATTATTTTATAATAAACAATTAGTTGAGTTATTATGCGGAAATAATATTAGATAATTTC
Organism: Gammaproteobacteria bacterium; assembly: GCA_041740675.1. Lineage (GTDB taxonomy): Bacteria > Pseudomonadota > Gammaproteobacteria > JBGSLN01 > JBGSLN01 > JBGSLN01. Next base: position 7,241 of record JBGSLN010000142.1, read on the forward strand.
TTTATTTAATTACTTTCAACGATGGCTTACCTTTTTTCGGTGGACTGTCATCGGAAGTTGGAGGGGGTGAAGTTGTGCTGCCTGTTTCGTCTTCAGTTTCTTCTTCAGGTTCAAACACCATACCTCGACCATTTTCTTTAGCATAAATAGCAAGCACTGCAGACATAGGGGCATAAACATGCCGTTGCTTTCCGGAAAACCGTGCATCAAATTCTATAACTTCATTCGTGATACTGAGTGTTGATACAATACCAGGCGTGATATTAAAAACAATTTTACCGTCTTGCACATATTCTTTCGGTACAAATACTTTAGGATGTTCTGCATTAATGAGTAGATATGGTGTTAGTTGATTATCCAAAATCCACTCATTAAATGCTCTAACTAAATAAGGCTTGGTTGAAGTCATTAAGCAGCTCGTAATTCACGTTCAGTGTCGGTTAAACTCGCTTGAAATGAATCGCGATCAAACACGCGTTCAGCATAGGCTAAGACTGTTTTAGCCGATTTTGGCAATTCAATGCCTAAAGTTCCAAAACGCCAAATTAATGGAGCTAAACAGCAATCCACTAACGTAAATTCTTCACTTAAAAAATAAGGAGAACTCGCAAATACAGGTGCTAGTGCAGTGAAAGAATCTTTGATTATTGTGCGGGCAGTTGCTGCTTCTTCTTTTGTGCCATTAGTAATAGCATTTAATTTGCTATACCAATCTTTCTCAATGCGATACATCATTCGACGGCATTCAGCACGTGCAACAGGATACACTGGCAATAATGGAGGATGAGGAAAACGTTCATCCAAATATTCCATTATAATGGGTGCATGATATAACACTAAATCTCTATCAATTAATGTGGGCAAGTAACCATATGGATTTAATTCTAATAATTCTTCAGAAGGTTGATTCATGTCTACATGTTTGATGTCTACAGAAACGCCTTTTTCGGCTACAACGATTCGTACTTGGTGGCTATAAATATCAGCTGAATCAGAATATAAAGTCATAATTGAACGTCGATTTGCTAATCCCATAAAATTTCACCTCTCTCCAAAATTATATATGCGCCTGAACAGCGCGCTATCCCTGACCATCAATCGCGTTATTATATCAAAAATTGGGGAGAATTGACAGGGGGGTTAGTAAAATTTGTACAGATAGGAGAAGGCTAAAAATTTAGATGTCAATAAAATAAAATGAATGGCTAATAATAGGAGATTTGCATGGCGCCATACAAAGGATCTGTTGCAAACTTTTTAATAATTTAAAATTTTCCGGGACGGACTTCTGCTAGGCACAACTAGACCGCCAATCCATAAAATTGCTGAAAAATTGTTTGGGAATTTGCCTCCTTATGCTGGTCTTTCTTCAGCATATGGTGCAGCTCAATTCCTGCTATCGTCGCTTCCGCTGAAGCCATCGATTTAAATCCCATCATTGGCTTTGTTATTTTTTTCACTGCACGATGGTCTTGCTCAATCACATTGTTCAAATACTGTATTTGCCGTACTATAACTTGAATCAACTTTAACGTTTCTTTCGGCCATCAGTTCTTCAACGTTCCGGTAACTCAATGGATAGGCCACATACCAACGTACTACCATTAATATTATGGCTTTTGGAAAATGCTTGCCTTTAAAACTGATCATCACACTTCTACCGCTTTTTATTTTTCCAATCTTACCAAAATTAGTTTAAGTTTGCGACGGAACCATAATCCATTATCAGAATGTATATTTAATAAAAATTCTTCTGCTGGAATTCATAAAAGATCATCAATGACATCTCTTTCTCTACCACGATACTCAAATACTAATTTTGCAGGCGAGTAAAATACAATTGGTGTCGCCCAGCTGCCCAAACTCATAAATGCCATTTTGTAATCCTCTAATAACAAAAAACCCCTCGATCGAGGGGTTTTAAATACAAAGTAAGATTCCCACTTTCGTGAGAACAATATTGATTAACGTTTTGAGAATTGTGGTTTACGACGAGCACCATGTAAACCAACTTTTTTACGCTCAACTTCACGAGCATCTCGGGTTACTAAACCTGCTCCACGTAATATTTTACGGAAACCCTGAGCACCGCCTTCTGTACCGTCTTCTTCATCATATTTCATCAATGCACGTGTAATACCATGACGCACTGCGCCAGCTTGGCCTGAAGGACCGCCACCTTTGACAGTGATATATGCATTAAATTTATCATGCATTTTAACTAAATCAAATGGTTGCATCACAATCATGCGTGAGGTTTCTCGACCAAAATATTGATCAATGGTTTTACCGTTGATTGTCATTTCGCCTTTACCTGGACGTAAAAATACACGAGCAGTTGAACTCTTGCGACGACCAGTACCATAATATTGTTTCATTGCTGTTGCCATAAGTCATTATCCCGATTATGCGTTAATTTCCAATACTTCAGGCTGTTGTGCATGATGCTCATGCGTAGCCCCTGCATAAACTTTTAATTTGCGGTACATTTCACGTCCTAAAGAATTTTTAGGAAGCATACCCTTAATTGCAAGTTCTAACACTTTTTCAGGGTGGCGCTCAATTAACTTTTCAAAGCTAATCGATTTTAAACCACCTGGATAGCCAGTGTTATGATGATATATCTTATCCATCGGCTTATTGCCAGTCACTCGAATTTTTTCAGCATTAATAATAATAATGTAATCGCCAGTATCCGCATGCGGAGTATATTCTGGTTTATGTTTACCGCGTAATCGACGCGCAATTTCTGTTGCGACACGACCTAACACCTTGTCTGTCGCATCAACTACATACCATTTGCGTACAATTTCTTTCGCTTTTGCACTAAAAGTCTTCATTTTTGTTGACCTTGACTTGTAAATCTAAATTAATTTTGTTCAAAGGAGTTGCATTCTACCGAAGAATTTTGGAAGATACAAGAGGAGTGTTATTAAAACTTTTCATTGGGCTACTCCTGGTTCGTTACTAATCAGTTTTGTCTGATTTATTTAGCGTTGGCAACAATAAGCGTTGCACCCGAATTCCCTGCAAAACATAGCTCTCAATGATTTCATCGATATCGCTAATAGAGTTATAGGTATACCATATCCCTTCAGGGTAAATCACCATCGCAGGGCCTTGTTGACAACGGCCTAAGCATCCAGCTGAGCTGACGCGAATTTTACCTTCGCCATGTAATCCCAGTTGTTTTAACTTTTCTTTAGCGTGGTGTTGCATAGCATTTGCATTGCCTTGACTACAGCATTTGCGGTTGTCAGGTCTTACATTGTTACAGAAAAAAATGTGTTGTTGATAGTGAGACATAAATACCAATTATTAAGCCCTCTTTAAATATGACAAAGAACAAAGAGCTTTGTGATAAAATGATTAGTAGTACAAAATTATTTACTAGTATTATGCAAGACAACCCACAAAAAAGCACTGAAAATTTACGAAAAAATATCATCCAAGAAAGCGATATTTGCGTACGATGCGGATTATGCTTGCCACATTGTCCAACTTATCTAGTTGCTGAAGTTGAAACTGAATCTCCTCGTGGCAGGATTGCTATGGCTAAAGCGCTGGCTGAATCTAAAATTTCATTAACTCACCCACTGCAGCAACATTTGGAAAACTGTCTAGGTTGCATGGCTTGTGAAGCGATGTGTCCTGCCAAAGTTCCTTATCATGACTTAATGATTAATACGCGTGAATTCCTTTATCAAAATCAGCCTCAACCTATTCCAAAATTATTGACACTTTTTTTAAATCATTTGCGTCTAACCTCACTGTTACAGCATTTATATAATTTCTATCAAAGAACGGGGCTTGCTTGGTTTTTAAATAAAACAAAATTAGCGCAGTTATTTGGTATTCAGACCTATCAAGCATTTATGCCTGAGAAACTGAGTATTGCTAATTTTAAAGCATTCTATCCTGCTAAAGAAAGCTTAGGAAATGTAGCCCTTTTTATTGGCTGCATTAATCGATTATGCGATGCAAACACAATTTTTAAAGCAATCACTTTATTAAATGGCTTAGGATATAACGTACATATTCCAACAGCCCAAGCTTGTTGTGGTGCAATTCATTTACATAATGGTTCAATTGAAAAAGCCAATGATTATTTACAAATAAATGCTCGCGTTTTTGAGAACTTAAATATTGACTCTATCGTGACACTCGCGACAGGTTGCCATAGCAGCTTAATCAAAATAAAAGAGCTGAGTGAAAAGTTAAAAAATATTCCTATGCTCGACATCAATGATTTCATCATAAAACAATCTGATGATCATTTGTCAATGGCGTTAACCGCAAATGTCTTATTAGTACATACTCCTTGTACTTTAAGAAACAGCATGAAACAGCCAAAATTATTAGAAAATCTTTTATTAAAACTAGGTGTAAAACAATTTAAACATTTGCAAGGTTATGGATGCTGTGGTGCTGCTGGATTAAATATGTGGAACAATCCAACCCTCGCTAATAAACTTGCATTGCCTTTAATTCAGCAAATTACTGCAGAAAAACCTGATTTTGTGATCACTGCAAACATCGGATGTCAATTACATTTACAAAAAAATTTAAAAGAATTAGGCCTTAATACGCAAGTTTTACATCCATTGCAGTTGATTTTTACTAAAAACAAGCTAAATTTTTAAAATTTTCTTAAAAAAATACTACCAAAACTACTGTGATATGATATCTTAGGCTCTCTTAAATAATAATTGATAACCGGAAGAGGGAAATCAAAATGGCAAAAAAATTAACCGCAAAAAAAACCGCAACAAAAAAGCCAATTGTTGCAAAAAAAGCTGTGGCTGCAGCACCAAAAGCAATTAAAAAAGTTAGCGAAAAACTAACTAAATCACAATTGTTAGCTTTATTGTCTGAAACCACGAACGTTAGTAAAAAAGACGTAAGCAATGTATTAAGTGCTTTAGAAGCGACTGTTGGCGCATCTGTTAAAAAAGGCTCTTTAGGTGAGTTCACTTTACCAGGTTTAGTAAAAATCGTTACGATTCGTAAACCTGCTACTAAAGCTCGTAAAGGCATTAATCCTTTCACCGGCGAAGAAACAATGTTTAAGGCAAAACCAGCCCGCACTGTTGTGAAAGTTCGTGCTCTGAAAAAACTTAAAGATATGGTTCTATAAGATTATTTTTTCCTCTGAAAAGGCTGGTCTTTACCAGCCTTTTTTTATTTTATACCGCTTCCAGACTATATTAATTTAAGTATCTGCCTGACTTTTTTGAATATTTAGGGTATAATTAATTGTATGATTTTATTAATTAGGCATATTTATGGCAACTAAATCTAAGTTGGGCACTAATCCATTATTGCGTCAATCGAGAGAAAACTTGGGATTGCCTGATCCAACGAAATCAGATTCAAAACCGATCCCTGCATTTACTTTCTCAATGCCCAAAAAATTTCATTTTGATGCGTGGCTAAAAAACTTAATAGATTCAACCATAGCATCCGTACCGAATGATAAACTTTTATCAACGGAAGCCGAAAGTTTATTAACTCGTTTTTTAGCGCCTCTTCATACCCAATTGCGTACTATTGCAGAAACCACTGGGAATAAAATTAGCGAGCTCACAGTTACTCCTGGCGATTCGGTTTATCAGATAGCTCATACTGAAAAACTGTGCCAAGAAATGTACACTGAAGAAACCAATGCGGTTAATAGCTGTTTGAAAACAATTTTAGACACTTTTGATAAAGATCCTGCCTTTAAAAAAAGTTTCATGGATGCTATTAAAGAACCCAATGAAGGAAAAGCTAGAGATGCTTTGGTCATGCGGTTGAAACAGGAACAAGAAAGTATTAATAATCAAAAAAAATCAGAAGATGAAATTATTGATGCTATTACTTCATGGCGAATATTGAATGCCCAAGCAAAATACAGTGCTGAGGTTAGGAGAATAATTGAGGAATCAGGTGATATTTCTGTCAAATCTTTTAAAGGTACAGATGTTCCAGACAATGTTAGTTTCATTCCAGGAAAAGGAAAAAAATTCAGTATGCTTGACGCTTTTTTTAAGGGCGACTGGAGTGGCGTTGGTAAAGTTTATGGTATAAAAAATGGTAAGCATACTTTTGATCCGAGAGATCCGGATGCATGCAAAACTTTTGTTAAATTTGCCCGTGCTCAAAATGATGGGGAAACAACCAGAGTTACTATTAAACTCGGTGGGGGTACAAAATCTGACTATGCAATGTATGGCACATTGGACGCTAATACTAGTCGAGTATTACATAAAAGAGCCATGTGGTTTATGGCTACATTGAAATATGGTTTAGAAGATATTCCGTCCAAAACAATTACCAAAGAATCTATTTTAGCAAACTATAATAAAACGGGTACTATCCCTGAAGAATTGAAAACAGTTGATCTCGAGTCCCCTCCTATTCCAATAGTAGAGTTCCTTGCAAGTGATGGTAGCGATAAATCTGGATTTACCCCTGGTCCTCAAGATAAAGAGGAATTTAAACGATGGGAAGGTATTCGAGAAGCTTTACTGACATGCCGACTATTAGAAATCGAAAAATCTATAGAAAAAATAAAAGCTACTCCAGCAGAACAATTAACAGAGCAAGAAAGTAAACTCTTAGATACCGTTTTACCTTTGCGAGCTCAACTCAATGAACAGCTTAGGAAATTGGAAAAACTCGATACACCTGCTGCTCCAGAACAGTCATTGAATCATAGGTAGTTGATATTACGACCCCAGCTGTGGCTTTGGTTTACTAGGAGTTTTCCCAGCA
>JBGSLN010000143.1:0-4648 GCA_041740675.1 Gammaproteobacteria bacterium
TTAAATATTTCCAAAAAAATCACCCTGATATTTTTATTACAGTAACTAACATGACGCCAACAGGCTCAGAAAAAATTCGTGCTACCTTTGGCGATAGTGTTTTTAATGTATATGTTCCTTATGATTTACCTGGCATTATGCGGCGATTTATCAACAAAATTAAGCCAAAGCTCGTAGTAATTATTGAAACAGAGCTTTGGCCTAATATGCTTTATATGTTAAAGAAAAATAATATTCCTGTGCTGTTAGCGAATGGACGACTATCAGCACGTTCAGCAGCCAATTATCATAAAATCAACAGTATAACTAAAGCGATGCTCAATGGTTTCTCAAAATTGCTGGTACAAACAGAAGCCGAGGCTGATCGTTATGTTGCTTTAGGAGCATCACGTCAAAATATCATCATAACTGGCAGCATCAAATTTGATATTTCTATTCCTGTGGATTTAGCCGCAGCAGGATTATCATTGAGAAAAGATCTTGGTGAACATCGACCAGTATTTATTGCCGCAAGCACGCATGAAGGTGAGGAAGATATTATTTTAGACGCAGTTGCAGCTGCAAAAGAAGAAATTCCAGATTTACTGTTGATGCTAGTGCCTCGACATCCAGATCGTTTTGAAAAAGTAGCAAGATATTGTTTGGATAGAAATTTAACTGTGATCAAACGCAGCAATAAGCAAGTATGCAATAATAATATGGATGTATTTTTGGGTGATACCATGGGAGAAATGCTATTATTTTATGCGGCCGCAGATGTTGCATTTGTTGGAGGAAGTTTTGTTTCTGTTGGTGGGCATAATGTGTTAGAACCTGCGGCATTAGCCAAAGCGATCATCGTTGGGCCGCATATGGAAAACTTTCTACGTATTACGGAATTATTAAAACAAGCCAAAGGGATAGTTCAGGTTGATGACACTGAAAAACTAGCAAAAGCCATTATAGAACTAATGCAAATTCCAAGTATCCGACGAACATTAGGAGTTAATGCTGAAAAAGTCGTGCTAGAAAATCGCGGGGCTTTAGCTAAACACCTAGAGGTTATGGAACACCTATTAGGTGTTATGGCATAGGTCGTACCCACGGGTTCATCTTTTGTAACTTGTTTGGCAATGTTGTCATGGCTGATTGTGCAGCAGATGTTGAATTGTAATTGCCATAGAGTAACACATACCAACTTTTACCGTTCACATGTGTTTGATGAATGGTTGTTTTATTTGCTAAATGATTTTGTGAAACAAAATTTGTAATTGCTGTTTTATTTTGACGTGCCATTAATTGTAAAGAGTAAGTTTTTTCATTAGGATTAAAAGTGGTTATGTTTGTGATGGGTTGAGTTTGTTTAGCCTTAATAGCATGTTTAGTTACTTTGGTTGATTTTTTCTGTGTAGGTTTTTCGGTTAAATTATGATTAAAACTATTAGGAATTGAAGCAATCAAACTATGTATGCCCGTAATATTGTTAATTGGCATTGCTGTTTTGTGGGTAACGAGTAAATCATTATTGTTGATGAGACTATTGTAAGGTGATTTAGTAGCACCTTGGTTTTTAAGCCAGGTATTAATGGCTTGTAAATCTTTATAAGTCAATGTACCTGCCAACTGTTTAAATTGTAGTGTATTATTGATGTATAAGTATTGATCTTGACTTAATGTAGTTTGTGCCTGAAATAATTGTTGTTGAGCCTGCAATAACTCAAAAATCGTGCGTGTTCCAACTTTCACAGATGCATCAGTGCTGTCAACAGAGGCTTGTTGAGATAAGACAGCTTGCTGATCTGCTTTAACTTTACTGATACCAGCGATGATGGAATTGTAAGTTTGTCGTAAATTTACCATGACTTGTTGATGAGTATTTTCCATGTCTGCAATGGCTTTTTGATAATTATATTCTTGTTGTCTGACTTGAGAATTGACTAATCCACCTTGAAAAATCGGCATATCTAATTGTAAAGCTAAAGTATTATTCCGTGTGTCGGTTGAGCCAGCAATTCCTTCAACAGGATTTCCTATGCGCATACGTTGACTGGTACCAACAAGATTAACCGTAGGTAAATGGCCAGAAAAAGCAATTTTAATGGCCTGTCTAGCCGCTTCTGCAGTAAAACGCGCAGCCTGTAATTGAAAGTTAAATTGGTCAGATTTATCAATCCATGTCTCTACATTAATAGGTTTGGGAGTTAATAAAGGCATTGATTTTTTTAGCGTAGCTAAATTGTTGTAATAGACACCGGTAATTTCGCGTAATTGCTCTCTCCTGTTCTGTACATCATTTTTTGCAGAAATCAATTGTGCTACATTGGCATCATAACTTGCTTCTGCATTGTAAACGGAAGTAATTGCATCTAAACCTACTTGAAATCGTTGCCTTGCTTGATCTAATTGCTGCTTGTTAGCGAGTAATTCTGCTTGGGTAAACCGCACGATATCTTGCGCTTGCAGTACGTTAAAATACGCTTGGGCGGTACGTAGTAATAAATCCTGCGCTGCTGCAGCATAGGTTGCGGCTGCAGCTTTGACTTGATAGTTTGCCTGACATACACCCCACCAGTTGTTAAAATTAATGACGGGTTGGGTCACTGTAAGTGTGTATTGATATCCTTTCAAATTACCAGATTCTGACGGAGTACCCAAGAAGCCTTCCATTGTTTTATTGTGTGCCGTACTTACATATCCAGTTAATCCAACATTAGGATATAATAAAGCAAGCGCTTGGGGATAGGCTTCTGTCGCTGCTAAATAGGTTGCCTTAGCACTTTGGAAGGTTTGATCAAAAGTTAATGCTTGCTGGACTACTTGCAATAGATCAGTTTCTGCATAACTTGTTGTCGTGCAAGCAGTAGCTAAAATTATAGATACAATCAATTTTTTCATGTGTGGTCTCTTTTAAAAATGAAATGCTGAAGGCGCAGGTATGTTTTTCAAATACTTTATTTGAGTTTCAAATAAAGATTGCTGCTGCCAATTTCCTTTCATATCTTGGTGAAATAGTGTTGCAGTCATAGAAGGATATTCACCTAGGATTGCAAAAATACGGCCGCCTTTGCGTACTTGATTGAGTAAAGAATAATTTAATCGATGAAGTCCGCCTGTGATACAAATCACATCATAAGGTTTGGCTTGTTCATAGGCAGAAACGCCGTTTTGTTGTATAAATTTTATATTATCTAATTTATGGTTTTTTAATTTCTTGTTTGCTGCCTTAATAAAATCTTCATGAATATCAAGACTAATAACCGAATGTCCTAATGTCGCTAATAATGCAGTGACATATCCTGATCCAGTACCTATTTCTAAAATCTTATCAGATGGTAAAATATTTAATGCAGCCAACATTCGTGCTTCTTCATTGGGTGTCATCATAAATTCGTCATGATCTAAAGGAATTGTCAAATCTGCATAGGCGATGCTTTTATATGAGTCTGGAACAAAGTCATGCCGTGGAATATTTGCCATACTAGCTAAAATAGATTCTGATAACATAAACTGCTCACGTAACTGTTTTTGTAACATATTAAACTGAGCAGTTGCCAAAGTTGAATTTTGAACAGATTGCATAATCACTGTATATAGTACAATTTCACATAGTGAGTAAGTTTAAAACCTTGAGAAGAAATTTGCCAGTGATTTTGTGAGTAAATATACTATACTTATCCGAACTTACCCGACATGAATTTAGCTACTTCCCTGAAAAATTATTTGCGTTAAGTCTATTTAAAAAAACTATTAATATTTTTGATAGAGTGGAAAATGAATGATAAATCGAGCAATAAAATAATTCGTGATTATCGTCATGTAAATATTTTGAACAAAATAAATTTATTTAATGGTTTTTTCAAGATTGATAAATATGTATTTCAGTTTTGTAAATACGATGGTAGTTGGATTGATCCTATTGAGCGAGAAGTTTTTGAACGAGGTTCAGGTGCAGCTGTTTTACTTTATGATCCTGATTTAGATAAAGTGATATTAATTGAACAACTTCGGATAGGTGCATTAGATCAAATGGAAAAAAAAGGGTCACCTTGGTTGATTGAAGTGGTAGCAGGTATTATCGAAAATACTAGTTTTCCCGAGGAAACTATTATAAAAGAAACAAAAGAGGAAACAGGATTATCAATAAATCAATTTATTAAAATTGCAGAATATTATGTTAGTCCTGGTGGTTCAACTGAAAAAATATATTTATTTTGTGCAAAAATTTCAGCAGTAAATGTAAAAGGAATATTTGGATTAGATGCTGAATGTGAAGATATACAAATCATTGTAATGGATTGCGAAGCAGCATATTCTGCAGTAAGTTCAGGAAAAATAAATAATGCAAGTGCAATTATTGCACTACAGTGGTTACAAATTAATCAAAAAAACCTTAAAAACCAGTGGAAAAGTTAAAAAACTGATATTTTTTTAAAAATGATGTTGACATAAAAATATTTTTCTTGTGATAATGCTGCTCCTATTAATAGCAAATTTCAAAAATTTTAAAATTTTTTAAAGTTTTTTGAAAAAAAAGCTTTTCATAATTAAAAAGTTTTGCTATTTTTGGAATTGTAATTTTTTTTTAACTATAGTTAAATTTTAGAGGGGGCATACTAATGTTTAAACAAGCAATTATTGCTAGCGCAGTTTTAGCTGCATCAACCGGTCT
>JBGSLN010000144.1:0-15095 GCA_041740675.1 Gammaproteobacteria bacterium
AGTATTGAGTATCGTTATTATATTAGCTCAATAGAACCAAAGCAGTCGACCCAGCTATTGCATTCAATACGTTCGCATTGGCAAATTGAAAATAATCTGCACTGGATGCTAGACGTGGCTTTTACAGAAGACCAGTGCAAAAGTTGCGATGAAAATATTGCGCTTAATATGAGCTGGCTTAGAAAAAGTGCGTTAGGAATTTTAAAACGCACCACAAATATTAAAGGTAGTATCCGGCGTAAGCAATTAGCTATTTGGGCCAAACCAGAATTTCTAATCGAGCTGCTCAAAATTTAGATGCCTTTACCCTGCATTTTTTTACATTTCTTAATATTTCCTTAAGGTTAAATAGGTATACTCATAGGTATAGAACTAACATATAAACATAGATTTTTAAATTTCTTATAAAACATCGCGTTAGTTAAGAGTTAATGAAGGGGCGAATATGCTGCAAACAACATCATCTATTACCAGTCTCGAAGATGCTTATGAAAGACAAAAACAAATAATTCGTGATCATTTAAGTGAGTTATTGGATTCTGTTCTTAAAGAGAAACAAAAAAAGCAAAAAATTTTAGAAATCATGGGCTACGAAGATAAGATAACCTCAGAGATAATGGGGACTGATATTACTACTTATAGACATGAACAGCAATTAGATACGTTAGCTAAGAGCTTTAATATTTCAGAGGAGTCCATGCAATGGAATGAAGAAACTCAACTTATTAAATATAACGGCCAGAGCCAGAATGAAAGTGATTTAGTTGCGTTAATTAATTATAGTAATCAGCTTCATAGCTTGAGTCAAAAAACTCATGAAATTTTCACTCCTTTTGTTGAATATATAGAAGATAGTGAAGGAATTTTCATCGATCAACAACTAGAGATGGTGACGAAAAAAAACAAAATCAAAGAAAAATTTGAAACAATAAAAAATGCTTTTGAACAAGCAAACTACTCTATTAAACAAAGTGGTATTTCCCTAACACAAACTCTCTATCATGATTTACAGATTCTTATAGGAGCTAAAAAGCATCTCGAAGGAAATCCGGACGATGAGGCTACGGATTTGTCTAAATATGACTCTGAGGTTGAAAAGAATTTAAAAGCTGCTCAGTTAGATTATAATACATGTACTAAAGAGAGTATTAGAAAGTGCAATGAATTCAAACCATCTTTATTAAAGACGCAATTAGTATTTCAAGTAAACAGTAGTCCTACTTCTCCAAGCCGTATATCTGGATGGCTTTCTTCTCCTAAAAAAGAGCAACCTGCTGTTGTCGCCATTGATCATCAAACTTTAGAAGATAACCTTAGTACAGAAAAGACATTTAGGGCTATTTTCTCACAGACTTTATTTGAGCCTTATATAACTTATGCTGATGCGAAATATGCAGAAAAGAAGAAGGTTTTTGTAGCGGACTATGTGGCATACAGTGGGTTGGTACGTAGAGAAGCAACACAATTACACGAAAAAATTGAAGAAAAAAGCATAGTGAATAATTATCAGAAAATTAAAGTTAACGTTGAGGAAATTTTAGAGGGTTTAACTGAATTAGAAAAGGATAATATAGAGGTAGAAGAAGCTGAAAAATTAAAAGAAAAAATCTATAAAAAAATTATCGCACTTAATCCAAGTATTGATAGCTTTGTATGTCCTGAAAAAAGTGAGTTTTTTCAAAAAGAACTTGAAGAAATAAAAGCTAATATTCGAAAAATCACAGCATTTCGCAATGGCTATATTAGAGATATATTGCTGCCAAATTATGAAAAGCAGACAGCTGCAATTCAAAAGGAGTATGATGTTGTTATTAAACTTAAACCACAGGATGCTGTTAAAGAGTTAGCTAAATTAGAAGAAAATCTACGGAAAATTACTCCTTTAGGAGATTTGCCTGCCACTTTTAAACAACAAGTTTCAACCTTAAACGAAAAATTTAACCAATTGCAAGAAAAAATTGTATTGTCTCTTTATGAACAGCGATTAGCTGTAATCAATGAACGACATAATGCTATTTTTGAAAAAGAAAATGAGAGAAAATCATTTAAAATTAAATCTGATGATCAAACTAAGTTACTAGTTAGCCTACAAGAGGACTTAAATAGTATACCATTGTTACCTCTTCTATCTGATTCTTTTCAGCTACGAGTTACAGAGTTAACTCAATCCTTCAAGAAGCTGCAGGCGGAAGTTGCGCTATCCATTTTGAGAGTCCAGCTAGATAAGCTTCGTAATATTATGTATGAAACAAATAATGATCAGTTTAGTTTTTTTTGCCAACCACATAAGAAAAAAAGCTTGGAAGATTATAAAACGGAAAAGTATCAAAGTTTATCAAAACAATTAACTGAACTTAAACTTGCAATTGAAGAAAGAAAAGAAGCTTATAAAATATCGTTCCCAAAATCAGCTAATGATTTTGAAAGTCTGATAGAACAGGTAGTTCAAACATTTGATGTTAGTAAAAAATTAGAAAACCATTATGGCGAGCTTCATAAACCTTTGCTTGTAGAAATCGTTCAAAAAACTACAAAATCGCAGCAAGAAACTAATATTCAAAATTGTCAAAAAATAAAAAACTTAATCACAAGTTTACTGAATGATCCAAATTTCAAAAAGCTACAAGAGCGCATAGAAAAAATAAGCGGTGATGATAAAAATCAAAAGAAACGAACTAAGAAAGAAAAATTTGGCGAGTTTATAAAAACTTTAGAAAATATGAAAACAGAGTTAGAAGGTGCGGTCCCTAGTAATAAACCAGCATTGGAATATCTAGAATTATTAAATGGATTAATAAATAATAAGGATTATCATACACATATTACGGCTAATACTAGTTTCAATGTAAGAACACCATCGAAAGAACTATTTGAAAAATTTAGAGATAAAGCAGATAGCTTAATTAAAACAACCGAAGAAGAAATTAAGATTAATATTCAGAAAATGGAACGTGAAGTTAGTGAGTATACTGTTGGCTACTCACCTAGTAGAGTGCAATAAGATGTAGTAGTTCAAATCTGATCTTGTATCAGTTTTAATGATCCAGACGAAACAAGAAAATTTGAAAAAGGGAAATTAGAATTAATAAATATTGGTGGAGGAGTGATTGGCCTTCTCACACTTGAACCTGGCTGGCATTGGTCCCAACATGTAAAACCGATTGCAAAAACTCAATGGTGTGAAGCACCTCACTTTCAATATCAACTATCTGGCTGTTTGCACGTTGTCATGAGTGATGGAACTGAATTTGATACCATGAAAGGGCAAGTATCTTGGCTACCTTCTGGCCATGATGCTTGGGTTGTTGGAGATGAGTCAGTGGTGTTAGTTGACTGGTCAGGTGCTAAACATTACGCAAAATAGTTTGTAATTCTCTAATAGTCTTTCTACAGATGTTCAGAGTTCACTTTTTCTCTAATTGGTGGTACAAATTCCATTTGCCCCATTTGTAACTTTATCATATAATATGCAGTTCTCAACTCCTTGCTTTACCAAATTGGTTGGTAAAGCTTTGTTATAAACCCGTGAGGAGCATTTAAATGCGACATTATGAAATTGTGATCATGGTACATCCTGATCAAAGTGACCAAGTTCCAGGAATGTTGGAACGTTATAAAAAACTTATTACTGATGGCCAAGGCCAAATACATCGTTTAGAAGACTGGGGCCGTCGTCAGCTTGCTTATCCAATTAACAAAGTACATAAAGCACATTATATATTGATGAATATCGAATGTAATCGTGAAATCTTAGCTGAATTACACCATAACTTTCGTTTTAATGATGCGGTTATTCGTAATTTAATTTTGCAACAAAAAGAAGCAGTCACTTCGCCTTCAGCAATGTTAGAACATAAAGATGAGAGAGTAGAAGCAAGATCTCACGCTGAAATAGCTGCAACTGAAGAAATAGAATAAGAGAGGTGACATATGGCTGGATTTCGTAAACGCAAAGTTTGTAAATTTTCTTCTGAAAAATCCGAAGATATCGATTATAAAAATATTCCTTTATTAAAAAATTATATTAGTGAAACTGGTAAGATTGTACCTAGCCGTATTACCGGTACCAGTGCTAAGTATCAACGTAAATTATCTAACGCAATTAAATTAGCTCGCTTTTTAGCATTAATCCCTTATTGTGATAGCCATTGAGGTATGTGGTTTACTCGTTTCGGTGAGTATATTAACCGAGGGTGGCGAGAAGCCGCATTGGCGGCATTTGTTTTTTCATTAATCCCTTTTATGGGATGGGTAGGCATTGTGATTATGGCATTAGTCACAATGCGAACGAGCCCAAAACAAGGATCGATAATATTACTGGTAACTGCAATACCTAGTTTGGTCTTTTTATGGTTCGGTGTAGATGCACCTTGGGTGATTGCGGTTCTCAGTGGGAATGTGTTGGCCTGGATATTAGCAGTTGTATTGCGACAAACGTCTGACTGGAGCAAAGTTTTGCTTACGAGCGTTTTAGTAACAGTGATATTTATAGTATTGTTGCGTTTGTTTGTGCCTGATTTGCACGGATATTGGTTTCATTTATTAAATAAACTTTATTCTCAAGCTAATAAAGACGAACAAATACTTTTGCAAATTCCTCCAACAATGAACTTGAAGAGTTATTTATTAGCAGTAGCGAAAATGTTAACGCCATTGTTAGTACTGATTCAAGTTATTCTGGCCTTGTCGAATTTGTTAATTGCCCGCTGGTGGCAAGCAAGTTTGTTCAATCCTGGTGGGCTAAGTAAGGAATTGTATCAAGTAAAACTTAGTTATTGGTGCAGTGTGATTTTAATAGCAACGATAGCAGCTATTTATTTAGGGATAACAATTGCATGGACAATTTTGCCAGTGGTTGTCTTAATATACTTTTTGGGTGGTGTGGCAGTATTTCATGCTCTTGTTAGATCAAGAAAAACTAAAACTCCTTTTATTTGGTTGTTTTATGGTTTGGTTGTTTTGTTAGCTCCTTACAGCCTAGCTATTGTAGCTGGTTTGGGAATAGCAGATTCCTTTGTCGATTTTCGCGCTAAAGATACGCGTTCAACAAAAAATGGGGAAAAGTGATGGAAGTTATATTACTTGAGAAAGTACGTAATTTAGGTACCTTAGGCCAAAAGGTTAAAGTTAAGCGTGGTTTTGGCCGTAATTTTTTAGTGCCACAAGGTAAAGCAGTTGCTGCAACAACAACTAATTTGGCTCAGTTCGAATCTCGTCGAGTTGAATTAGAAAAGAAAGCAGCAGAAGTTTTAGCTATAGCACAAAAACGTGCGGATGCATTAAAAGTATTAGCACTTAAAATGTCTGCTAAAGTAGGGGACGAAGGTAAATTGTATGGTTCTATTGGAACTCGCGAAGTTGCAGAAGCAATCACCACTGCGGGTGTTGCCGTGACAAAAAGCGAAGTACGGTTACCAGAAGGTGTAATTCGTTACACGGGAGAGTATGAAATTAGTTTGCAAGTGCATTCTGACATTGTTGTTAGTGTAAAATTAAATGTGGTTCCTGAAGCTTAATATACTCTTCATGCTTATATTTTAGGCGTTTTTGTAAAACTCACACATGTCGGTCATTTACTTATTTGTAAACTTCCTGCATGTGTTTGTTTTTTGCCGAATTTAAAAATTAATCCTTTCACGAATTAAATAAAAAACTATATCTGATGCCTATTATACCTATACCAGAAATTGCAAATCGCTATGATTTTTTAATAAATATACGAAAAGAATTCCACCGAAAGCCTGAGTTAGCCTTTGCAGAAACAAATACAGCAGCTAGCATTGTTACATTATTAAAACAATTTGGTTTCACTGAAATTCATACTGCGGTGGCACATACTGGAGTTGTTGCAATCTTACGAAATGGAGAGGGTCCAACCATTGCTTTCCGTGCAGATTTAGATGCATTGCCAGTCACTGAAAAGTGCGATCATGATTATTCATCGGAAAATGATGGAAAAATGCATGCGTGTGGGCATGATGGTCACATGACAATGTTATTAGGTGCTGCCGAGTATTTGAGTGCAAGTAAAAATTTCAAAGGAACAATAGTTTTTATTTTTCAACCCGCTGAAGAGCAAGGTGCTGGGGCGAAGTTAATGTTACAGCAAGCACCCTTAAATACATTGCACCTTGATGGAATTTTTGCGATGCATAATTTGCCAGGATTAGCTGTGGGAGAAATGGTTGTGACAGCAGGGCCAGTGATGGCGGCTGTGAATGAGTTTCAGCTTACAATCATTGGCAATGGTTGTCACGCAGCAATGCCGCATTTAGGTAAAAATCCTATTATAGCGGCAGCTGCATTAACGCTTGCGATTGAACAGCAAAAATCGCAATGGTTTTCTGCATTTGAGCCTGTTGTAATTAGCACTACAGTATTTCAGGCAGGTGAGGTATTTAATGTAATTCCTGGAGAGGCTAAAATAAAAGGCACCGTACGTTATTTAAATCCTGACAAGAATGAAAAAATTCCTTCATTATTAAAAACTTTAGCTGAAAAAATTTGTAATGCTTATGAAGTTCAATGCAAGTTTGATTATTTCAAGCATTGCCCAGCGACAGTTAATCATGCAGTTGCCACTAAATTTGTTGAAAATGTGCTGCATCAATATCATTCAAACTCATTAAATAAATTCGAACAAAAACCGGTGATGATTAGCGAAGATTTTTCTTATTTTCTCGAAAAAATTCCTGGGGTTTATGCTTTTATTGGCAACGGCGAAAGCAAAAGCTTGCATCATCCCAGTTATCGTTTTGATGATGCAAACCTCATTTTGGGCGCAAGTTTTTATGCCTATCTTGCCAGGCATGCGGATATTTTATTACATGCAAAAACCTAATTTTTGGCTGATTGTTTTTTTGATTTCCGCACTTGCGGCAGTTGGACAAATAACTAATACTATTTATGTTCCTGCCATGGGACGAATTGCCAGCGATTTATTAGTGCGGTTGCATTATGTGCAATTGTTGATGGCAGCTTATTTGTTTCCTTATGGTATTTCTCAACTTTTCTATGGTGTACTTTCTGATCAAATCGGCAGACGTAAAACAATTTTATTAGGTTTAGTAATTTATATTATTGGTTCGATTGTTACTGTCATTGCGAAAAATTTTGAAATTTTATTAATAGGCAGTTTGATTCAAGGAGCAGGTATTGGTGTTGCTGGAGTAATGGCTCGAACCGTGATGCGAGATCTTTATGAAGGCGTTCATTTACAAAAAGCTAATAGTATTTTAAGTACGATTTTAATTTTTGCACCTTTGCTTGCGCCGTTAATAGGCGGGGTTCTCACCGCTCTTATTAATTGGCAAGCAATTTTTTATTTTCTCTTGTTTTTTTCTGTCGCTGTTATTATCTTACAAGTTTTATTATTGCCAGAAACTAATAAATTTACTAGCAAAGAAAGATTAACTTTAAAACAAGCATTCAATAATAATAAAGATATTATTAAAAGAAAAGAATTTTTTGGCTACACCATGATCGTGTTACTAGCATTTTCAGGAGTATCGGTTTTTGAAGCGTGTGCAGGGTTAATTTTTGATAATGTTTTAGGTTACTCAGTCTGGGCCACTAGTATTTTATTTATTATTCCATTACCAGCATATATGTTGGGAAGTTATTTTGCTGGACGCTTAATCAAATTTTATAATTTGCGGCAAATTATGATTGCGGCAATGTTTTTAATTGTTATTTCTGGTTTAGCAATGATTGCTTTCAGATTAGTTGGATTTATTAATGCTTGGGTGATTTTAGTTCCAATGACCTCTTATTTATTAGCTACGGGTTTATTATTTCCAACTGCAACAACAGCTGCATTAATGCCTTTTCCAAAAAACGCGGGTTCTGCAGGTGCTTTAATGGGTGGAGTACAAAATATCGGCGCAGGGATTTGCACAGTTATTTCGAGTAATTTCCAACAATCTAGTCAGATGCCGTTGGGAATTATTTTGACTTGTTTAGCATTTATTATTATTTGGTCTTATTGGTTTTTTATTTCGGGGCTATCATCACTGTCGGAGAAGTCTTCGACTTGATCTTCTGTCGGGATTTTATAATTTTCTTTTGCCCATTCACCTAAATCAATTAAGCGGCAACGTTCAGAACAAAATGGTCGATAACAATTATCTTTATGCCAAGTATTTTTTTTGCCACAAGTAGGGCAAACAATATTTTTGGTTAAATTCATTTTTCAACACATTTATGTAGGATTTGAACTTCGATGGGTTTGTTGAGCATGGGTTCCAGCAGTATTCGTGTTTCTGCTAAATGCGGCATTTTAAAATGTTGTTCAAGTAAAGCCTGATTTTTCCAGCTTTCAACCATTACAAAATGAGTAGGGTCTTGAGTATTTTGATGCAGAAAATAGGACAGACAACCTGGTTCTTGAGGAGTAATTTTTTCAAGCTGTGCTAAAAGTTGTTGTCCCGTTTGAATTTGTTTGGGTTTAAAATAAAAATGTGCAAGCACAGTAATTGATTTTTCTGACATATGTGACTCCAATTTAAAAATCTAAACTCACTCACTGGTGAGAAGATATATTTAAAGAATACAACATGTTAATTTAAACAATACTTCGCGTTCAACTTTGAGTGCTCGTTCATTAAAATTAGGTTGCAAGAAACGAATACAAGAGCGATGGCGACCCGCACTAATTTCAGGATAAATTATTTCTTCGATAGGTAATTCAACTCGCAATAATTGAATCGACTGTTTAGAATCCAAATTTACTTCATAAAAACCATGTGGTGCAACTTTGAATTCAGAAATACTACTTTCACGCACTAATTTTAATAATAATGCAATGATATCCCTGAGTGGTTCTAAATGTTTAAACCAATCAGCTAGTTGTTGTTTTTGTGTAGTACTATTTTGCCTTAACCAAAAATTCAATGCAGGGGTATTGACGTTACATGCCCCACCAATATTAGTTAATTGCAGTCGAATAGTATTTAAAAACTCATTATCACGTAATGCACCAGCTAATTTGCCTTGGCTAGTATTTAATGCGTGAACAGTACTGCCTAGTTGATCTAATATTTGGCCCAAGCGCGTACTATCAACATTTGGAATTTGACTAAGCTTGCTTAAGCTAGCGTAATGTCGCACTAACTCTTTACTTAATGTCGTTTTTAATTCTGGTCGATCAGAAATACTAACCACTTCCAAAATTGATTGTAGACATTCGCGACTATCCCATAGTGATTCTTGTTGAAAGTGATGTCGAATTTGTTGAAAAAGTTGCTCTATCCGTAAGCAAACACGAATCAACTCGTTAACGGGTTGTTCGTAGTGGATGGTCTGGTTCCAATTCATTGTAGTGCCATAGCGAAGTATTTAGGGTTAATGATATCATACCCTAATAAATAAGAAAAACCGGCATAAAGCCGGTAGTCTATTTAGATAATCACAAATAAAATATTATGCCATCTTTTTTATTTGTTGGCTTAAACGACTTTTATGTCGAGCAGCTTTATTTTTATGAATAATGCCTTTATTGCACATTTTATCAATCACTGGTTGTGCATCTTTGTAAGCATCATTAGCTGTAGTTTTATTGCCAGCTGCAATTGCTACTACTACTTTTTTGATAAAAGTGCGTAATTTTGTGCGTAATGCAACATTATGTTCATTGCGCTTATCACTTTGGCGCGCGCGTTTTCGTGCTTGGGCTGTATTTGCCACGTTGACTCCTCGGTAGTTCAACTCTATAAATCGAACGGCAATTATCTCGAACTACGCTAAAAATGTCAATTGATTTTGATTCGTTTGCTAGAATCTTAGTTACCTTTCAGTTATCATCTTAATTTTGATCACCCACCTTGAGTAGCATGAGCAAAAGTCTTTTAAAATCAACTAGTTTAGTGTCTGCCATGACGATGATTTCACGCCTACTAGGCTTTGTACGCGATATGTTAGCGGCGCAAATTTATGGTGTCGGCCCTGCAGTGGATGCTTTCTATATTGCATTTAAAATTCCTAATTTTATGCGTACTTTATTTGCAGAAGGATCTTTTTCTCAAGCATTTGTGCCAGTGTTATCCGAATATCGACAGCAGCGTACTGCGGACGAGGTGAAAACATTTATTAGCCATGTCTCAGGTGGGTTAGGATTTGCCTTATTGCTGATAAGTATTTTAGGGGAAATCATTACCCCAATTATTATCTTAATTTCAGCACCGGGCCTTGAACCCTATCGTTTTCAATTAGCGATTGATATGTTACGGGTCACTTTCCCATATTTAATGTTGATTTCACTGACTGCTTTTTCTGGAGCAATTCTCAATAGTTATGGCAGTTTTAGTGTTCCATCATTTACGCCTGCTTTATTGAATATTTGTTTAATTGCGGCAGCCCTATTTTTTTCGCATTTTTTTCATGTTCCAGTCGAAGCGCAAGCTTGGGGTGTATTAGTTGCAGGTGTGGTGCAACTTGTCTTTCAATTACCATTTTTATATCGCAAAGGTTTTTTAGTTTTACCCAGAATTAATTGGAAAGATCCAGGTGTACGCAAAGTTTTGCGGTTAATGATACCGGCGATTTTTGGTGCGTCAGTGATTCAAATCAGTTTATTACTTAACACAATATTCGCTTCATTTTTAAAGGTAGGTAGTGTTACTTGGTTATATTATTCAGATCGATTAGCTTATTTTCCTTTAGGTGTTTTTGGTGTGGCCATTGCTACGGTCGTATTGCCCCATCTATCACGGAAACATGCTGATCAAAATCCTGAACAATTCAAACGTTCTTTAGAATGGGGCGTAAAAATGAATTTATTGCTCGGCATGCCTGCGACTGTGGTATTGGCTGTATTTTCAGGACCTATTATTACCGCATTATTTCAATATGGAAAATTCAACCCATATGACGTGATTATGACACAAGAATCTGTGATTGCTTATGCGATTGGATTACAAGCGTTTATGTTAGTGAAGTTATTATCGAGTGGATTCTATGCAAGACAAGATATCAAAGCACCGGTAAAATATTCGTTGATTACACTGATTTTTAATATGATTTTGAATGGTGTATTAATCATTCCATTGGCACATGCAGGTTTAGCGCTAGCAACATCTTTGGCATCATGGACTAATGTTTTCTTGTTGATGGGAGGACTCTATCGGCGAGGCATTTATATTTTTAGCAAAACCTGGATAAGATTTTTAATGCAAATTATCCCGGCAAATTTAGCAATATTAGCATATTTGTGCTGGCAGCCTCGTTCTTTACAAACATGGTTTGCGATGTCAGCACATATACGAGGAATACATTTAGTGGTTATTTTATCAGTGGCTAGTATAATCTATGTCACTGTGTTGATATTATTAGGTTATCGAATGAAAGACATCACCGGGCAGCGATAATCATGGAAATTATCCATGGCTTACATAATTTAAAAATAGATGCAAAAGGCTGTGTTTTAACTATAGGGAATTTTGATGGAGTACATCGTGGGCATCAAGCTGTATTGCAACGATTAAAAAATATTGCTAAAAAATTAAATTGTTCCACAATGTTGATGACATTTGAACCACATCCAAAAGAATTTTTTCATCCTGAAAATGCAGTTTCACGATTGAGTAATTTGCGAGAAAAAATGATTTTATTGGAAACTTTTGGATTAGATAAAGTCCTTGTAATTCCTTTCAATCAGACTTTAGTAGCTTTAACTGCAAAGGAATTCATTACAAAGTTATTAGTAAGTGAATTAGCCATAAACTATTTATTAGTCGGAGAAGATTTTCAATTTGGTCATCAGCGTGAAGGAAATTTAGCTTTATTAAAACTTTATGCGGAAAAACATAGTTTTACTGTTGAACCTTTTTCGGCAATTAAAGACAGAGATTTGCGAATTAGTAGTACTCAAATTCGTCAGTGTTTAGCTGATGGGGATTTTAAACAAGCAAAGATCTTGTTAGGATATGATTATTTTATGGCAGGACGTGTATCTGTTGGAGATCAACGTGGTCGAACAATTAATTTTCCAACGTTAAATATACCCCTAAAGCGATTACAAAGTCCTATTAAAGGGGTGTTTGCAGTAACAGTTACCGGCATAGAAGCAAAGCCTATGCCGGGTGTTGCTAATTTGGGTACACGTCCAACTGTAGATGGTTTAAAAATATTATTGGAAGTGCATTTGTTTGATTTTGACAAAATTATTTATGGACAACATGTGAAGGTGCATTTTCAACAAAAGATTCGTGATGAAAAAAAATTTGCAAGTTTTGATGAGTTAAGAAAGCAAATTGCCCAGGATGCCGAAGTTGCGAGAAAAATTCTTAAAGTTAGTTAAGTTAGAAATAAATTACAAATGAAATTGTATTTTTACCTTAGTTATTTATCATATAATACTGCTAGTTTTTTCAAGGGCGACTAATTACTATTGTTATTTATTTTTTGTGGATATTTTATGCAAAATGTTGCTGTTCTTAAAGTAAAAAATTTTCTAATGGAAAATCTTGCTGAATCTTCTAACCTAAATTTAGAAGCAAATCGTGCGCTTTTATCTACGCTTCATCGTTCTTTTCATACTAAACAAGATATCTTCATTGAAGAAAAACACATTAAGAATATTTCTACTTTTTGGATAGCAGCTCCAGACGTTAGTAAGAATAAAGTTATTCTTTTTTTACATGGTGGTGGATTTAGAGCAACAAAAAGTGAAGACTATGTTGATTTTTTAGGCAAATTATCCAAGGCTAGTGAGATCCCAATACTAAGTGTTGACTATCGTTTAGCTCCAGAAAATCCTTTTCCAGCAGCTCTTGAAGATAGCTTGGCAGTTTATGATTGGTTACAAACTACAGCCGACTATCCATCATCAAATATTATTATTGCAGGCATGTCATCAGGAGGCACATTAGCGTTAGCGATGCTAATTTATCTAAGAGATCATTTTTTAAAATTGCCTGCCGCAGCTATTTGTTTTTCGCCTATTACCGATTTTACACTGACGGCAAAATCTCTGGATGTTAATAATGGAAAAGATTGGTATGCAAAAGAAGTTTTATACAAAATAAGAGAAGACTATGCAACAAATCAAGACATTAAACACCCTTTAATTTCACCGCTTTATGCCGACTTGCATGGTTTGCCGCCTATATTAATTCAAATAGGTGATAATGAATTATTACTTGACGATTCAATAAATTTTGTTCAAAAAGCAGAAAATAGTGGTGTTCCGGTCAAATTGGAATTATGGAAAGGTATGATTCACAACTGGTCCTTATTTAATCGCGATATTCCTGAAGGATTGGATGCGATAAAAAGTGCGGCTACTTATGCGAAAGCTTGTTTAGGATAATTATCATAAAGGGGGCTCTAAACGCAATCCACAAAATTTTCGCCGATTTTTTGTTAACTCTACTTTGACAGTATTATTGGCCATGGAAAATTTTATGAATGCAGAAAGTATAAGACCTTCTGCGAAACAAAAATTTGTTTTATACAGCTTATTGATTTAATAAGACTAAAAATTTCAAAAGTGCACTTCGCAGAATATTTATTGAATAAGTAGAGAATTTTTTGATATTGATAACAATCAAATGAAATGTGAGCAAAATAATGAGTGAATATAAAGATACAATTAATTTACCAAAGACTGATTTTCCGATGAAGGCCAGTCTTTCAGAACGTGAACCACTATTATTGAAAAAGTGGAATGAAATAAATTTATACGCAGAAGTTTGTAAAGCACGTGCTGGCAGAGAAAAATTTATTTTGCATGATGGTCCACCTTACGCCAATGGAAAAATTCATTTAGGTCATGCTGTAAATAAAGTATTAAAAGATATTGTGGTTAAATCACGATTATTGAGTGGTTTCGACGCGCCCTATGTTCCAGGTTGGGATTGCCATGGTTTGCCAATTGAACATATCGTGGAAAAGAAAAAAGGTAAAGCGGGTGAAAAAATATCACACAAAGAATTTCGTGATGCTTGCCGTCAGTATGCATTCGAACAAATGCAACAACAACGAGAAGATTTCAAGCGACTTGGAATTTTAGGAGACTGGAACAACCCTTATTTGACCATGGATCCCATCTATGAAGCGAATATTATGCGTGCATTTGCCAAAGTTGTGGCCAATGATCATTTAATACAAGGTCGAAAACCAGTCCACTGGTGCGTTGATTGCGCATCTGCATTAGCAGAAGCAGAAGTCGAATATAAAGATAAAATCTCCCCCGCGATTTATGTTCGATTTAATGTACTCGATGAAAATGAGATCATGAATCGGTTGCACCATAGCCCTGATCATGCTGGATTAAGTAGTGGGCATATTTCCGTGCCAATTTGGACCACTACGCCTTGGACATTACCTGCTAATCAAGCAGTTTGTTTAAATCCAGAGTTGGAGTATGTAATCGTCCAATGCGAACAAGATGGTCATAAAGAACTATTTTTAATTGCTGAAGCGTTGTTAACCAGTGTAATGGGTCATTTTGATATCGAGAAATATCGAGTGATTGCTTATGGGCAGGGTAAAGTATTAGAGGGAATAAAATTACAACACCCTTTTTATGATCGTGAATCGATACTTATCATTGGTGATCATGTGACAGTTGATACCGGAACTGGTGCAGTATCAACAGCACCGGGACATGGCCCAGATGATTATAATGTTTGTCGAAAATATAATATCGATATTTTAAATCCAGTGAATGGAAAAGGTATTTTTACTGAAGATACAAAGTTTTTTGCTGGACAACATATCACAAAATCCAATGATGCAATTATTGAGTTATTGAGAAACAAAGGAAATTTAATTCATCACGAATCAATCACTCATAGCTATCCACACTGTTGGCGCCATAAAACCCCTTTATTATTTCGTGCAACACCGCAATGGTTTATCAGTTTAGATAAAGAAAATTTACGGCGTGACGCGTTAGATGAAATTTTCAAAGTACGTTGGATTCCTGAAAGTGGAGAAGGTCGTCTTTCTGCAATGATCGAAAATCGACCAGACTGGTGCATTTCAAGGCAACGTAGTTGGGGTGTACCAATGCCGTTGTTCGTACATAAAGAAACAGAAGAATTACATCCTAATACGATTTCTCTGATCGAAACTGTAGCAAAATTAGTAGAAAA
>JBGSLN010000145.1:0-5601 GCA_041740675.1 Gammaproteobacteria bacterium
TCTTTTTTTGAGTAAAACTTTAGAACTTAACGAGATTGAACATGCAAAAATTGAGACTATTCTAGGAGGACAACAGAGCCATTATGCAAGACTATTGGATATTGCTGAGACAGAAAAAGGTGTGCTTAAACTTAAAGTTTCTACATGGGGACAAGTATATGATTTAACTTTGCCTTTTGAAGTGTTTTCGAAGCATATATTGGGTGCTTTAACTATTTTTAGCAGAAACTTACTCAGTCAAGAAGATATTATTACCAAGATATTTCAACATAAATTCTAATTTCTGCCTGTTCTATTTTAGGGGGTGTTATCAGACTAGTTTAAGTATAACTAAAATTTATTTTTACAAGTATTATGTATGCTTATTCTGTTAATTGTTTTAATCGATAAAGCTCCTCTAGCGCTTGCTTAGGAGATAAATTATCAGGTTGGAGATTTTTTATTATTTGAATAGCAGGGTGAGCTTCGTGCGCATTAGCAAATAAATCTTGCTGTTCGACATTATTTTTAATAGCAAAAGTTTCGACGGTATGAGCTTCTAAATTTTTTAATTTTATCTTGGCCATTTGAATAACAGCTTCAGGAACTCCTGCTAATTTTGCAACTTGTAAGCCATAACTTTTATTAGCAGCACCATCATTAACTTTATGTAAAAATACGATGTTATCACCATGCTCAATCGCATCTAAGCGCACATTAACAATATTAGGAAATTGTTTCGCTAACTGTGTCAATTCAAAATAATGAGTCGCAAATAAAGTAAAAGACTTTACCTGTTGAGCCAAAAAAGCTGCGCAGGCCCAAGCTAATGAAAGGCCGTCGTATGTGCTAGTTCCGCGACCAATTTCATCGATTAATACTAAGCTATTTTCTGTGGCATTATGTAAGATATTTGCAGTTTCTGTCATTTCTACCATAAAAGTGGAACGACCACTGGCAAGATCATCTGCTGCACCTACACGAGTAAAAATACGATCCAAAGGGCCAAGGATTGCTTGTTTTGCTGGAACATAACTACCCATATGCGCCAGCAAAGTAATCAGTGCCGTTTGTCGCATATAAGTTGATTTGCCACCCATGTTAGGTCCAGTGATCATTAAAATTTTTCGATCTAAATTAAATTGAGTATCATTCGGAATAAAGGGTTCTTGAGATACTTCTTCAACGACCGGATGTCGGCCAGATTCAATATATATGCCAGGTTTTTGTGTCAATTGCGGTTTTGTATAATTTAAACTGATAGCACGTTCTGCCAAACATGTCAGCACATCAAGCTCAGCAATTGCGGCGGCACAATCTTGTAATGGTATTAAATCTAGAACTAAAGTATCTAACAGTGTTTCGTATAAAGCTTTTTCCAAAGCTAATGCACGTTCTTTACTACTTAAAGTTTTATCTTCAAATTTTTTTAATTCAGGGGTAATAAATCGCTCAACATTTTTTAGTGTCTGGCGGCGTACATATTCTGTGGGTGCTTTTTCAGATTGTTGTCGAGAAATTTCAATATAATAACCATGGACTCGATTATATCCAACTTTCAAAGTAGATAATTTTGTTTTTGCTTGTTCGCATTTTTCTAAATCTAATAAATATTGACTGGCATTTTCACTTAAATTTCGGAGTTCATCAAGTTCAGCATTATAACCCTCAGCAATAACACCGCCGTCGCGAATTAACATTGGAGGATTTTCAACAATTGCGTTGCTTAATAATGCAAGAATCATTGGAAATTCATTGATCTGCTTTTTTAATTGTTTTAGTAGCGGTGTATTTAATTCGACTAATAAATCTTGTATTTTTGGCAATAAGTTTAAAGCATAACGTAACTGTGATAGATCTCGAGGTCGGGCAGATTTCAATGCAATTCGAGCTATAATGCGCTCCATTCCACCAATACCTTTTAAGGTACTATTGATGTCTTCATATCGGTGTGTTGCAATTAAATTATCAATTGCTTGCAAGCGTTCCTGGATGAGAGAGTGATTTCTCAATGGACGACTTAGCCAACGTTTTAGCAAGCGACTCCCCATCGGTGTCGCAGTGGTATCAAGCACAGAAATCAATGTGTGTTCATGGCCACCTTGAAAATTATTCAACAGTTCCAAGTTACGACGCGTATGGCTATCCATTAAAATAGCTTCATCATGGCGTTCCACTCGTAAACTGTTAATATGAGGCAGGGTAGCGCGTTGTGTTTCTTGTGCATATTTCAACAAGCATCCCGCCGCTGCAACTGCTAAAGGTTGATCATTACAGCCGAATGCTTCGAGATCTTTGGTTTGAAATTGTTGTATCAACAAACGCATGGCTGCATCAAGTTCAAAATCCCAAACAGGTCTTTTCTTAATTGCAGTTTTGTAAGTTAAAATATTTTCTGCAAAACCTTCAGGCAATAAAATTTCAGCAGGTTTAATTCGTTCAATTTCACCTAATAAATAACTACGTCCTTCAACTTGTACTATATAAAAACGCCCACTGGTGATGTCTAAACTTGCAATACCGAATTTATCTCCATGATTAGCAATCGCGACAATTAAATTATCGAGCTTTTCATCTAATAAAGAATCATCACTGATCGTTCCAGGCGTAATAATTCGCACAACTTTTCGTTCCACGATACCTTTAGTTGTTGCAGGATCACCAATTTGTTCGCAAATAGCAATTGACTCACCCAGTTTTACTAACTTCGCTAAATAATTTTCAACCGCATGATAAGGCACACCTGCCATCGGAATTGCAGTTCCTGCTGATTGGCCACGTTGCGTCAATGTGATATTTAATAACTGTGCGGCGCGTTTTGCATCATCATAAAATAATTCATAAAAATCACCCATGCGATAAAAAACTAACATATCTTTATGTTCAGCTTTAATTTTTAAATATTGTTGCATCATCGGAGTATGTTGAGTCATGTCGCTGGGTTGTTGCATTGCATTCTCTTATCTTTTTTTTGAATACGTTATTTGCGAATTTTGATTTTCAATTGGTAGGAATGTCTCTAAAGCTTCTTTAAGGCTTGAACTGGGATAAATTTTCCTAGAAACTGGTTTACCATAACCATCTTTTGGAAATTTGCCAGATGCATGACATAGTTCATCTGCTTGTTGGCATATATTTTTCAAAATTTCACATACTGGAGTTTTTTTGGGTTCATTTAATGCTTCTTTATTTGGTAATTCAGCAAGTTGTTTATATAGCTGAGCGATTAACTCTAATTCTTGTTTATTAAAGCCTGGAAAAGCATCATATTTTTGCTTGATTAAATGTCCATATACGCTAGTTTCTATAAGATAAAAATCATTAACCTTTGCTATCTGTGCAAGTTTTTTTATAAGTTCTGGTGCAGTTTTTTCATAAGATGCCCATATTAATTTTATCACAGCCTTAATCAGCGGTGTATTTTCTCCATAAATCTCGTTTTTAGAATCAAATTGCTTAAACATAATTACTACCTCAAATATCTTTTTTCCATAAGCAAGTTTCAGTTTATCAAATTTTTAGCTATAGTCTAAATATTTATATGGATGCAATACATTATGCAAGCAAACCTTTTTGATTTGGCTAAAACCATCAGCAAGTTACACACACAAGCTAATTTTATGATTTCAACGGCTGAGTCCTGTACTGGCGGTCAATTAGCATTTTTATTGACATCGATTTCTGGAAGTTCACGGTGGTTTGATCGTGGCTTTGTAACATACAGCAATGAAGCGAAACAGGATAATTTAGATGTTTCTTTAGCCTGTTTACAACAATATGGGGCTGTCAGTAAAGAAACTGCAATAGCAATGGCAGAAGGGGCTTTAGCACATTCTAATGCCACGGTGAGTGTAGTAACTACTGGGATTGCTGGCCCTGAGGGTGGTTCGATAGAAAAGCCAGTGGGCACAGTGTGGGTTGCTTTGGCATCTAAAGATCAACCAGCGTATGCAAAGCATTTTTTATTTAGCGGCGATCGTTTAGCTGTTCGCGATAAAACCTGTGAACAAGCATTATTAGAGCTTATCAAAACATTACAAAAAAGTTGATTTATTTTTAATTTATGTTATCTTAATGATTATTTTATAGTATTACACCTATAGGGCGAAAAACTATTGTCATTGTGAAGCTGAAAGCCGAAGCATTGCTTAAGCAACGCCGTGTCATTCCGAGCAACGCGAGGAATCTCCTTAAGGCTACGCATGCTTTTCAATGATCCCTCACCTTCGTTCGGGATGACATACCAAGGGTTTTTCCATACTAATTTATATCTTGTAAACAAATGATCAAAAAATTAGGTATAAATAAAAAAAACTTGTGCATTTCTAAAAGTGATGTAATAATCCGCTTACAATAAACGTTCTCTATACGTCTCAATTAATAATTTTTGGAGAAGAACATGGATCAAGAAAAAAGTAAGGCCTTAAGCGCTGCATTATCACAAATCGAACGCCAGTTTGGCAAAGGTTCGATCATGCGTATGGGAGATAATCCTAACTCACGCGATATCTCAGTGATTTCTACGGGTTCACTGGGTTTAGATATGGCGCTTGGTATTGGCGGTCTGCCACGCGGTAGAATTGTAGAAATTTATGGTCCTGAGTCTTCCGGTAAAACTACTTTAACGTTACATGTTATTGCAGAATGTCAAAAGAAGGGAGGAACTTGTGCATTTGTTGACGCTGAACATGCATTAGATCCAAGCTACGCTGCAAAACTGGGCATCAATGTAGATGATTTATTAGTGTCACAACCTGATACAGGTGAGCAAGCATTAGAAATCACGGATATGTTAGTCCGTTCAAGTGCAGTTGATGTAGTGGTAGTTGACTCTGTGGCTGCATTAACACCTAAAGCTGAAATTGAAGGCGATATGGGGGATTCTCATATGGGCTTGCAAGCACGATTAATGTCACAAGCACTGCGTAAATTGACTGCCAATATTAATCGTTCAAATACACTGGTAATTTTCATTAATCAAATCCGTATGAAGATTGGCGTAATGTTTGGCAATCCTGAAACCACCACGGGTGGTAATGCTTTGAAATTCTATGCTTCAGTGCGCTTAGATATTCGTCGCACAGGCGCAATCAAAAAAGGCGATGAAATCCTAGGAAATGAAACTAAAGTCAAAGTATTAAAAAATAAAATGGCGCCTCCGTTTCGTCAAGCTGAATTTGAAATTCTTTATAATCAAGGAATTTCTCGTCAAGGTGAAATCATTGATTTAGGGGTGAAGCTAGGATTAATTGAGAAAGCTGGCGCATGGTATAGTTATAATGGTGAACGTATTGGTCAAGGCAAAGATAATGTACGGAATTATTTGATTGAACATCCAGCAATGAGCGATGAAATAGAAACCAAAATTCGCTCACAAGCATTACCTATGTCACAATCAATAGCTGAGGAAGCCGAAGAGGCATAAGTTGGCACATCAAAAGTTATTGAATATTGCTATGCACTTGCTGGCTATGAGAGAACATAGTCGATTTGAACTCAAACAAAAGTTAGCAAGGCATAGCAGTGACGATTTGCACATCGAACAAATTCTTGATGACTTAGAGAAGAATAATTTTCTTTCTGAAAAAAGATTTGTTGAAGCATTTATTCATTCAAAGAAAA
>JBGSLN010000146.1:0-4142 GCA_041740675.1 Gammaproteobacteria bacterium
GGATGGTTTTCATCCAAATGCTCATTTACTAGCATGTAAACTGCGCTTTTCTCTTCATTTTTGCCTTGTCTTTGAATAAAAATCTTAAATTGTAAACCAGCCCCTGCAAATTTTAAAAAAATTTTAATTGAGAGAATAGGATGAATAAATGCCATAAATTTTAAAACCCATTTTACGGTAGACCCATACTCCGTCTGGAGACGCATCTAAAAAACAATGTTGACAACCGAGTTTTTTGGCCGTGTTCATTGCATAAGTCATTAATGCGGTGCCAAAACCCCGCTTGGAAAATTGGGGATCGGTGGTTAAATTTCGAATTACAACCGTATTTTGATAGATAAACAGAGTTATTGCAGAGACTGGTTGTTGTTGATAAAAACCAATAAAGTGATGAAATGCCGTACCGGCACCATGTAAAATTTTGGCATGAGCCACACGATAGGCTTCTGCATCGATAGGATTATCAAATTCAAATGCCTTCGCGACAGGTTTGATCCATTCTGTTAATTGATCAGCATGGCTAACTTCCTCGATAGCAAAATCCGTAATGTCACAATCTGGTAGTTCGGTCATTAAATCAAAATACATTCCAGGATATTCTTCAGTGAGTGCAAAAGCATGATTATGGAGTTCATCTATCAAATGAGTTGGTTTTGTTAAAGGGCCAATAATCCATGCCCAGTCATAAGGATGTTTTGCAAAAAATTGAATGATTTGCGTTATTTTTTCGTCGATCTCATTTTCATTAATTTGGGTATCTATCACTAAATTTAATTCATGATCATCAACATCAGTAGAGACAGCCACAATTCCTGGACAGTGTGCCTCTGCATTTGAAATAGCACGAAAAAAAGCAGTTTTTGCTGCAAGACCAAGTTGTGTAAGTGACTGATCATTTAAGTCGATAGTTATGTTCATTTGGAAAAATTCATTGGTATAAAAATCATTGGGGTAAGAATTAGTGTGATACTAGCATATTTAGAGTTATTTCAATAAATTTTTCTGTCACTGAATTAAATGAAATATTAGGTAGAAAATCCTGGATCTGTGTCATCTTTATTTCAGTCATGCCGCAGGGGTTGATATAAGAAAAAGGCGTTAGATCCATTGATACATTCAATGCCAAACCATGGTAGGAATAACCTTTTCGTACGCGTAATCCTATGGAAGCGATTTTATTATTGTTGACATAAACTCCTGGTGCATCAGCCCGAGCGTAAGATTCAATGCCTAGCTGTTTTAATAATTCAATGATGATGGACTCAAGTAATGTAACTAATTGTCTGATACCTAATTTTCGGCGACGCAGATCTAACAGAGGATAAGCTATTAATTGCCCTGGGCCATGATAAGTAACATGTCCACCACGATCAGTTTGTATTATTGGAATATCAGTAATTTTTATAATATGACCGCGCTCACCTTGTTGACCGAGTGTAAATATAGGCGGATGTTGCACTAGCCATAATTCATCGATAGTGTCAGCATTACGACTATCAGTAAACGCTTGCATTTGTTGCCATACTTGTTGATAGTCAACTATGCCTAGCTGTTTTACCAAGAGATCATTCGATAAACTCATAACGCCATGATGACTTTCTTACAAGCAGTGAGATCATAATAAATACCATCAAGATGGTCTTTACTTTGTGCTTCAACGATAATGGTCATCGCAATATAATTGCCGCTTTTGCTTTCGTTTATTTTTATTGCGCTTTCCGATAGATTTGGAACATGCTTGTTGATGATAGCAATAACTTCCATTTCAAAACTAGGATCCTTTTTCCCCATCACTTTAATTGGGAAAGTACAAGGAAATTTAAGAGGAGTTTCTTCAGCCATACCTTTTCCTACTGTTTAAGTTGTTGAAAAGCCTTATGCATTATATGCCAAATTTTTCCTGCTTGCCCAGAGCCTATTATTTTTCCATCAATTGTTGTTATTGGCATAATTTCTTTAGTAGCGCTGCTTATCCAAACTTCGTCAGCATTCATCAGTTCGGTGCTGGTAAGCTTTCGTTCTATAAAAGGAAGGCCATTCGCTTTTATTAAGTCAATGATTAACTCCCGGGTAATGCCATGTAGAATTTCATGATTTGCGGGTGCTGTTATAATACAGTCTTTAAAGACAGCAAAAAGGTTAGAAATACTGCCTTCGATCGCATAGTCATCCCGAATTAAAATAGCTTCGTCGGTATTTTTTTCAAAAGATTCTGTGCGTGCTAACAAATTTGGAAGTAAGGTAATTGCTTTGATATCACAATGTCGCCAGCGAATATCTTCTAATGTAATCGCTTTAATTCCTTTAATTTTATCCGTCAGCGTATATTGCGGAAAACGCATCGGCGAGACAAATACAGTCGGTTGATATTCTGTTGGAATAATATGGTTACGTTCTTTGACAGCGCCTCTAGTTACTTGAATATAGATACCATTGATAATTTCAGCTGAATTAAACTGAAAAATATTAGTTATAATATTTTTTAAAATGGCAGTCTCAAATGAATTATTAAACTTTAATGTAGATAATCCATACTGTAACCGTTTGATATGCCTTTCGTAATAAAAAGGAATTTGATTATAAACAGGGATGATCTCATAGAGTCCATCCCCAAACAAAAATCCCCGATCTAATACGGATATTTTTGCATCTTCTATAGGAGTATATTCACCATTAAGATATACGATGGGCATACTAATTACTTAAGCAGCTGATTTCTTGCTAAATATTTTATGAAAACTCAATGCAATATAGTCACTGAATCGTGTCCAAATGCCGCCGCGAGGATCACTGGTTAAAGCAACAATAGGTTGTTGAGTTAATGGTTTGTTATTCAAGCTGATTGTCAAAGTGCCATATGTAGCACCCTGAGTAATCGGCGCATGTAATGTATTGTTCAATTCTATGTTGATCGACAAATTTTTATATTCTCCTTTGGGAACTACAATATAAAGAGGCTTTGTTAAACCTAAAGCAACTTGGTCATTTTCTCCGCCCCATACGCGTGCTTGAGTAACAGTTGCATTGGCGTCATAAAGTTTATAAGAAGAATAGAATCGATATCCATAATTAATTAAATGTTGGCTATCATCAACACGTCCTTCTTCTGTGGGAGAACCCATCACCACTGAAATTAAACGCATACCATCACGATTTGCTGAGGCAATTAAACAGTAACCCGCCGCATCAGTATCGCCGGTTTTTAAGCCATCGACAGTAGGATCTCTAAATAACAACCAGTTACGGTTTGTTTGTTTGATGTTATCCCAAGTAAAATATTTAATGCCAAAGAAATGATGATATTCGTTTGGAAAGTTATGAATAATTGCACGAGCTAATAGTGCTAAGTCATAAGCTGTAGAAAAGTGATCCGGTTGTGGTAGACCATCAACATCAGAATAATGAGTATCTTTCATTCCCAATGCTTGGGCTTGTTGATTCATCAATGGGACAAAAGAATCAGTAGAACCTGCAACATACTCTGCTAATGCAACTGTGGCATCGTTACCAGAATCCACAATCACACCTTTAATTAAATCTTTTAATGGAACATAAGTACCCGCAACAACAAACATGCGTGAACCACCGGTTTTCCAAGCGTTTGGACTGATTGGCACGTTGTCATTTAAAGAAATTTGTTTTGATTTAATTGCATTAAAAACTAAGTAAAGAGTCATCAATTTGGTTAAGCTAGCTGGGGCACGACGATCATTCATATTTTCTTGTGCTAGTATTTGCCCAGTGTTGTAATCCATTAATACATAGCTTTGAGCCGCTAATTCAGGAGCAGAAGGAATAATTACTGGAGATTGAGGCAAAGGTCCTTGAGCCGTAGGCCCAGAAATTTGTTCTGCAGCGGAAGGTGAACCAGGATTTGTGGCTGACACAGTATTTATATTATTAGTACTTGCAGTTGTTGTTGTATTAGCAGCGGTTGGATTATCTGCGAGTGCAACACAACCAAGAAAAAATACCGCAGTGGTAACTGATAATGCTTTTTTAAGGATATTGTTTTTCATGGCAAGAATTAACCTCAATGTTCAAATTTCGACTGTCGAGTAATTTAACACATGGCTAATAAAAAACAAACAGGAGTAGAAAAAATCTCTTTACTGAATGACTGCCATTGAATGCTGATACCC
>JBGSLN010000147.1:0-3815 GCA_041740675.1 Gammaproteobacteria bacterium
TTATCCTTGCAATTATGGTTATGTACCTCAA
This sequence comes from Gammaproteobacteria bacterium, assembly GCA_041740675.1. Classification (GTDB taxonomy): domain Bacteria; phylum Pseudomonadota; class Gammaproteobacteria; order JBGSLN01; family JBGSLN01; genus JBGSLN01. Next base: position 32 of record JBGSLN010000147.1, read on the forward strand.
ACTCTTTCTGAAGATGGTGATCCAGTTGATGTATTAGTAGTTACACCATCACCGCTTATCAGTGGATCTGCAATTGCTGTACGCCCAATTGGGATGTTAAAGATGCAAGATGAAAAAGGTTATGATGCAAAAGTATTAGCTGTTCCTAAGACAAAAATTTGTGGTTTGTATGAACACATAAATTCTCCTGAGGATTTGCCTAAAGGCCTCATTGCTTCAATTAGCCATTTTTTTCAACATTATAAAGATTTAGAAGAGGGTAAGTGGGTTAAAATTGAAGGTTGGGCAGGTGTTGAAGAAGCGCATAAAGAAATTATTGATAGCCTTAAACGATATAAAGAAACGGAAAAATAAATACTCTAAATGGCTTTAAGTGCTTTTTCATCGCCTAAAAGTAGAAGGAGGTGTAGGACTTGAAGTTGATAAAAGCATTGCTGCTTCTTTTTCAATTAAAGCAAAAATATCAGGGGTGAAATTACTTCGCGCTCTGTTTTGTTTAATATGATTTTCAGCAAACCCTTTATCAAATTCTTGAAGTATCAATGAATATTTTAAAGCTTCATAATAGCAGTATATTTGATAATCTTTGTTAGATAATTGATATTGAGCAATTTCTTCAAAAACTGCAACTGCAAGTTTTATTCCAGCTTCTCCAAAATTAAAAGCATTTTCTTCTGCGATCTTTATTGCTTGATCAAAAGCACGTTGCTGCAATTGCTGTTGAACTTCTTGTTGCAATAATAAAATCTTTGCGGGTTGATAATTTAAATTGTGAGAAGCAATAATAATTGCTTGCTGTTTTAATTTAGGATGTTGCTCGGCAATTTTTAGTAAATGTGCACCAATGACTTGATAAATCATAGGTTGATTTCGAACTAACGTTTTTATACCTAATTCAGCGGCTTTTTCCAGCAATACTGTTTGGTTGTTTTCTGAAAATTGATCAGCGAAGGAAGGTTCATTTAGTATTCTTTGCCACAACCGTAACGAATGAAAAGATGAAGTGTTATGAGATCTTGGTAAAATTATACTTAAAAGATTTTCAAGGCCTTCATTATCAATAGTAACGAAATTTTTAGTTAGCTGAAAAAAAGGGGTATGATCTACAGGCGCAAAAAAATTACTGGCAGATTTATCTCTCAGAGCCTTGAATAGATGAATATTTGAATTTTTTGTTGTTTGATTAAGGTCTGACATTAACGACCTCAAAGTTAATCTTTATTAAGACAGTATAACCCAGAAAACGAATAACTACTAATTGATTAAAATTTTTTCTAGATAACTATATAATAAGTTGTTAACTCAAGACTTCAGTCAAAAAATTACTAGCGGCTATCCACGAGCGTCGATCAGCAGTTTCACAATAAACTGTACCAAAATTTGGATCATTAGCAAGTTTATTAGTGAAAGCATGCTTTGTTTTGCCATACACATGAATTTGCCAATCTGCTTTGGAAAAAGTCATTTCTTTTTCAAATTCTAAAACATTTTCCGGAGTAATCATGGGGTCATCGTATCCATGTAATGCAAGAATTTTAGCTTTAAGCGGATTAATGCAACCAGATGGAGGAGAAGTTAAGATGCCATGAAAACTAATAGCTGCTTGAATATTTACTCCTGAACGTGCTAAATCTAATGAACATAATCCACCAAAGCAAAAACCAAAAGTTGCTAATTTTTCTTTATTTACTTCAGGTTGTTGAGACAAGATATTTAATGCCAACAACATGCGTTGTTTGACAAGTGATCGATCATTAAAAAAAGGGGTTGCCAATTTGCTTTTTTCTTCGTTATTTTTGCCTAATATGCCTTTGCCATACATATCCACTGCAAAACCTACATAGCCCATTTTTGCTAAACGCTCGGCTCGCTCTTCGACATGCGCATTCCGACCCGACCAATCATGTACAACTAACACACCTGGTCGAGGTGATTGTATAGTTTCATCAAATGCGAGATAACCTTCAAGACAAGTTTGATTATCGAAATATTCGATAAGTCTTGTTTTCATAATGTATTTTCCTCTTAAAACCTATGGTCAAATTAATGTTAACACAGAGGACAGGCTCTTATTTATGTTTATCAGCCGCAGAAGTAATAGCTTTACCGCCTGCTTGCATATCTTGTCCCAGGCCTGCAACTGTATTACAGCCAGTGACAAATAAGACGCTAACGATTACTAAACTACCTACAATGAATTTTATCATTTTTGTCATAATTTTTCTCCAGTCATTTCTTATTCTATAAGTATAGACTAACCGATAATATTAGAAATTTTGCATTAAACTTCTTTCTAAACCTCGACTAACCAAACTTTGAAAAGAGGTATATTGTACATAAAATCCTTGTTTTTCGTAAGTCCTAACTTTATACTCGCTGTCATTCGGGAGAGGTGTCCGAGCGGCTGAAGGAGCACGCCTGGAAAGTGTGTGTACGGTAACTCTGTACCGAGGGTTCGAATCCCTCCCTCTCCGCCAATCACCAAGTCCGGTAATGCTACAAGATAACTCATGAAATAAGTGCGTTCCCAAACTTAATTTAGCCGAATTTATTATTGCAGCAGTACGTTTAAACTCAGTAATTCCACCGTGATAACTAACATCAGGTTGAAAAATCTTAAATGTTATACGATGGCTTGCTTAGTTTTGTGCGAATAAGCTAATGCAATTCTCTTAAATTCGATTGCAGCTAAGGACAGGCGTTTTTCCCGTGGATAGACTAAATTAACTTGGTAATCTAAAGGAAAGCCTTCGACATTCAATGGCACGAGAAGTTTATGTTTTAGCTCAGTTTCAATTGCAACTTTAGGTAATAAACCAATGCCGATACCCGCTTGAATACAATGCTTAACCATTTCATTATTTCCAATTTCAATATGGCTTTTGTCAAAATGTTCTTCTGTCATAGTACCATCCATGGCAACGCGAGTACCTGAACCAGGTTCGCCATAAAGAAAACGTTCATTTGATAATTGTTTTCTTGAAATTTTTTTCTCAATACATAAATGATGATTAGGTGCAGCTACAGCAATAATTTGTGTTGTGAGCAAACAATCACTGATAACATCAATGCCTGAAGGTGTTTGGCCCATGATAGCAAGTTCAACATCATTATTTTGTAAAGCTTCAATTTGTTGTTTACGATTGCCCACATCAAGAGTGATATTAATTTCAGGAAAATTTTCAAGAAATTCCCCCATAATTTTTGCAGCTAAATCACTTAAGGAGTTTGCTGCAGCAAGACGTAAATGGCCACGCTTAATCCCTTTTAATTCATTAATTGAATAATTTAACTCACTTAATTCATTCAAAATATTTTCAGCATAGCGCAGGGTTTCTTCACCAGCGGGTGTCAAAAACATTTTTTTACCGAGATGTTCGAATAAGGGTAAACCAACTTCAGTTTCAAGCAGTTTAATTTGCATGGAAATTGCGGGTTGAGTTACATGTAGCTTTTTAGCTGCATGGGTGAAATTTAAATGTTTGGCAAGGACTACAAACATTTTTAATTGACGATGTGATATATTCATTTTTTCATCCTCATTATTCGCAAAGGAGAATCTTATGGATTATCATATAACCCAAATTCAATATTAGGTTTAAGACATAAATGAATTTTATCATAAAATAATCAGATAGTATTAAAAATAATAATAAGATTATCTTATAACAAACCGTGGGAAAAACTTTGAATAAATCTTTAATCAAGTATCTATTAAGTTTCTTTGCAGGAGCATTGCTAGTACTTGCATTTGCACCGTTCAACCAATTTTATTTCGCGATAA
>JBGSLN010000148.1:0-11299 GCA_041740675.1 Gammaproteobacteria bacterium
GAGAATGAGAATGAGAATGAAAGCGAGGAAGATGCATTAGTAATTTCACCACTAAAAAAAGCATTAGTACTTCTAGACGCTGAGATTATTCATTTAGTTTCTTCTGAAAGAGAGAAAACTAAATTGAAAAATTTCATCGACTATTGGCACCGAGGAGTTAGCCTATTATATCGAGATATTGAACATCCAATTCCAAATGAAATTTTAATGAAAATAGCTTTTAATTATTTATTATTGGAATATCCAGAACTTAGCTTTATTGAACCTATTTTTCCTACAATTATTGACTTAAAAGTGCAGGCTTGTCATAAAGAATTAAATATGTTCATTGTTGTTCGTAGTATTAACAAATGGATGGAAAGAAAAGGGATTACTCTCTCAGAGGAGGAAAAACATTTAGCGATAAGAAAAGTATCTGATTGTCTTAATGCAGAACAAGAAAATAATAATAATCACCTATCAAATTTTAATCAGGAATTTAAAGAAGAATTAGTTAAGCAAATTGCTGGACTTGATGAAATAACTAATGCGAGTGTAACACAAGCTATTCGAGCAGCAGTTAAAAATTATCGTATAAATGAAGAGGTAGTTAGTGGTGATAATGCTGAAAATTTTATGGACAGCAGTTTAGAAACAATAAGTAATTCGAATTCTCCAAACCCTATTAGCGGACCGACTCTTCAAGGAATAAAAGCAGTAGGTTATTTTGCAAAAATAAATTCCCCAGAAAAAATTCTGCCGGAAACTAAGAAAAGGAAAGCGTTGAATATATCTGAAGGACTGGAAGAAGAAGAGAATGAAGAAGAGGAGTTTGTGCCGTCAAAGCAATTATAAAATTAATCAGCGTGAACAAGCTCTTTGAAATGCTGTTTGTAAGAAAATTTACCCCAAAGTAGGGGTAGATAAATTGGATTATGCAATTTTCAAAAACCGAGGGGATTCATCATGCTTATGCCTTTCAACAGAAGAAACTTTGAATCAATTCCACTAAGGTTATTTTGCCAACTGACCCATTTGAATATCCGTCAGCTGATCATTTTCAAAGGTGAAAATCATTTCTGGTTTATATGAACCAAAATTATATACCCACGTCGTAACAGTCACTGGCACACTCACGCCTTGCTGAATGTTATTTACATAAGTAGGTGCACCGCATTGCAAATGCACTTGTTGGCTAGAACTGCCAACTTGGATCCGACCCATACTATAACAAGGAAAACTTTCGGTATTGGTTTGATTGGTTACACTAATTTGCGTTACTTGATTGTTATCATTAAAAGTAACCAATAGTTGTGGACTAAATTGTCCAGGATTAATATTAGTGTTTGAAGGAGTATATACCCACTGTTGTAACTGAACGGGTTTAGTTTGAATTTGTTGTTGTGAGGTTACACTAGTGGGTTGACCACAAGCCTGAGTAACCTGAGCGGTACTAAATTTCAACATCACTGTTTGGAAGGTGCTAGGACAAACGAAGCTAGAAGTCGCTGCAAATGTAAATAAAGGATAAGCAACTAATAAACTTAAAAATATTTTTTTCTTGATCATCATATATTTCCCTTTAATCATTATCCGTGGATAATTTACCTTGTTTATGTTTATCATTAAAATAGGCTTGAATGGATTCAAGTGATTTAGATTTAGTTTCTGGTAAAAGAAAAGTAGCTACCAAGAAATAGGCAAAGGTGGAAATAGCAAAAATCAAATAAATTCCATGCATTCCAATCCAATCAATTAAATGTAAAAAGATCCCAGAGAAAATAGTAGAGGCTAACGAATTAGCAAATAAACAAAGTGCAATGGCTTTTCCTCGTACTTTAGTGGGCAGTAATTCTGAGATTGCTAACCAAACAACTACGCCTGGCCCAATAGCAAAAGAAAAAACATATATCAATAAACCAGCTAAGCTGTATATTGCTTGAGTTTGAGCCGGAAGATCTAAGTGTGGTAAAAAGGCTAAAAAACAAGCTGAAATCACAATGCCTGTAGTACCAAATATTAATAATTGTTTGCGCCCTAAGAAATCGATTAATGAAATACTTATGATGGTTGTAACAAAATTAATTGCGCCTAAGCCGATAGTACCTAGCATTAAAGTTGAATGAGAATTAAAACCAGCTTGTTGCAAGATCATAGGTGCGTATTGAAAAATAACATTAATACCCGTGAGCTGATTAGCAATTGCAATGAATAAACCAATAAACAGAGGTAAAGCTAATTTTCGACTTAATAAATCAAACCAAGATCCTTTGTCTTCATCGAAGCTTTCTTTAATTTCTTGAATTTCTGAAGCAACTTTATCAGCAGGACGAATTTTTTGCAAAATTTGTAATGCGAGTTCATTTCTATCTTTTGCTAAAAGCCATCGAGGCGTTTCTGGTAAAAACCACATGCCAATTAGCAATGTAATTGACGGAATTAAGATAACAGCAAACATAGCGTGCCAGCTATTTGACGGAATAAATATGGAGTCAATGATATAAGCGAATAAAATTCCAAACGTTAAAAATAATTGGAAAGCTGTGATACCACGCCCACGAATTTGTGTAGGTGCAATTTCGGAAATATAGAGTGGAATTGCCACTGACACTACACCAACACCCAAGCCTAAAATGAGACGAGCAATTAATAAAGGATAATAGCTGTTAGCAAAAAGAATAATAGCAATGCCAACTATAAAAATAAAACAAGCAATAATTATCATGGTACGACGGCCATAATTATCCGCCAAAGAACCCGTGAATAAATTACCGATCAAACCGCCTCCTAGAACAGCGCCAACTATCATACCTAGTTGACTATCGTCCATCGGAATAGATTTTTTAATACAAAGCAGTGCACCGGAAATTACTCCGATATCATAACCATATAAAATTCCGCCCAATGCGGCGCAAGCTATAATCCAAAAATTTATTTTGGAGTCAAATTTCTTTAGCATACGCATGATCCTTAGCTTAATGCAATTCGCAATCCAAGACTCATTAATGGTGAAGCAATTAATATGCTACACAACTGTAAGATAATTAATACTGGAATGGGTGAAATGTCAATTCCTGAAATAGCAGGGATAATTTTCCGTGCAGGTCTTAATAAAGGATCAGTAATCAAATGCAACACTTCAGTAATCGGATTATATTGTTTTGGATTGATCCAGCTTAACAGCGCATTGATAATAATTGCATAAAAAAATATATCTAGAATTACATCGAGGATATCCCCAAAAGCCATGACAATTAATCCAAGAATACCGGGAATAATATTTAGTTTTAGCCAGATTACTAATAGTAATTTGACAAACTCAAGTGCAACAAGAATTATGAGTGAGGCAAAATCTATCCCTCTAAATGGAGGAAATAGCTGTCGTAATGGTTTTACCACTGGATTTGTTAATTTGATCACAAATTGAGAAACAGGATTATAAAAGTGTGCACCAACCCATTGTAAAATAATGCGCAACATTAAAATCAAAATATAAATGTTAAACAGGGTTTCGACCAAAAAAATAAGCGCATTATTAATGGTGCTCATCACTATGTCCTTTCTTCAATAGCTTTGTTATGTCCTAAAGCAAACAACGCAGCCATTTCTTTGGCTCGATTTTTTCCAGCTGAAAGTGCTTCTAAGAAAATTGTTTCAAGTTGATTTTGTTGTAATATGTTTAAGGCTGCCTCAGTTGTGCCGCCGGGAGAAGTTACTTTGTGGCGTAATTCAATAATAGAATTATCAGATTCTAAAGCCATACGAGTTGCACCTAAAGCTGTTTGTAATGTCAACAAACGTGCTTGATCTTCATCTAAGCCTAAAAGTGTACCTGCTTTAATTAAGCATTCAAAAACCAATAAAAAATATGCTGGGCCACTACCGGATAATGTGGTAACAATATCAATTTTTTCTTCAGAATCAACCCAAATAGTCACACCAACCGTTCGCATCATTGATTCAGCAAATTCACGTTCATCTTTAGATGTAACAGTATTGGCAAATAAACCACTTGCCCCTGCACCAATTAAACAAGGAGTATTAGGCATACAGCGGATTACTGAAATATTATTATCAAGCCATTGTTGAATTTGTTGTGTTTGTATTCCTGCAGCGACAGAAATCACTAATTGTTTTTTAGAAATAGAATTTCTCAATTCTGAGCACACGTCAAAAAATTTATTAGGCTTAACTGCTAACACGATAACATCTGCTTGCTTTACTGCTTCTGCATTATCATTAGTAATATTAACGGAAAATTTACTTTTTAAAGCTGTTAATTTTTCGAATGAGGGGTTTGAGACAATAATTTTAGCAGCATCATAACCACCGTTGATCAAACCTCCAATAAGGCTAGCAGCTATATTACCAGCGCCTATAAATGCTATAGTAGGTTTTAAGTGCATTACATTCCTTAGTTTTTTATAGGTAATGTTTAAATGCCGGCTTCACCAAAAATTGCCGCACCAATACGAACCATCGTTGCGCCTTCAGCAATAGCAGCTTCAAAATCATGTGACATGCCCATAGATAAGGTATCAAGGTCAGGGTGTCCATCCTGTTTCAGCTGATCAAAAGCTTCTCGTAATTTTCTAAATGGTTCACGTTGTTCTTCAAATTCACGGCGAATAGCAGGTATCGCCATTAAGCCACGAAATTTTATATGTGGAAGGTCAGCAACAAATTTGGCAATCATTGGGAGCTCTTCAAAAGCTACGCCTGCTTTATTATCTTCATCATCAACATTTACTTCAATTAAGATATTAAGAGGGCCTAAATTTTCTGGACGTTGTTCACTAAGTCTTAAGGCTACTTTTGCACGATCAACACTATGTACCCAATTAAAGTATTGGGCTATCGCTTGGGTTTTATTTGATTGAATGGGGCCAAGAAAATGCCATTGAATTTCATACTGTTTTAAGCGGCTTAATTTTGCTAATGCTTCTTGAAGATGGTTTTCACCAAAATCCTTTAATCCTTCATCAGCCGCTGTTTTTAGTTTTCCCATAGGCTGCTTTTTCGTTACTCCTACAAGCTTAACACTGCCTGGTTCTCTATTAAACTCTCTTTCTGCGTTTGCTATTCGTTCTCTAATACTCTTCAAATTCTCTACTATCTTTAACATGGCTTTATCTTCTTTCTCTGTAGTCTTGCTTTATGTAATCAAAATTTCTCTAATTGCTATGAGTTATCCTATTGAAACTATTTTGCGCCACTATTTAATACTAGAGTATGCTCAAAATATGGAATAACTCTCCTGCTAGAATATATCACCTGTGTTTAATACAGGTATAACCCCAATAATAACCATAATAGGGGGAAAAGCCTTTTGCACCAAGAGACATTTTATCCACAGGCATCAACTAAAACAAGCATATTTTTTAAAAGGGCATTTTAACCTAACATTGCTCAAGCGAAAAATTTTCAAACTGTTTCGATTTCATCAGAGATCACTGCAAGATTTTTAAAATCCCACAAACTCTTATCCATCAATTGACTAGGTTTTACGCTACTTAATGCATGTAAAATATTGCTGGGAACTTTCGGATTTTTTTCTGCTAGATCACGGATTAATTTTCCAACTTGTTTGCGAACTAAATTTTCTTGGGAACCACATAGAGTACAGGGAATAATTGGAAAAACCTGTTCTTTTGCATATTCAATGATGTCTTCTTCTTGGCAATAAGCTAGAGGTCGGATCACGATGTGCTTTTTATTATCTGACAATAACTTTGGCGGCATGGATTTAATTTCACCATTGTATAATATTGACATAAGTAGTGTTGTAATCAAATCATCACGATGATGACCTAATGCTACTTTAGTATAGCCATTTTCTTCTGCATAACGATAAATAATACCGCGACGTAAACGCGAACAAAGAGAGCAATAAGTTTTACCCTCAGGAATTTTATCAGTGACTATCGAATAAGTATCTTCGCTGTAAACAATATATGGAATTTTTTTTGATTCCACCCATTCTTTTAAACCAGAGTCGTCCCAACCAGGTTGGCGTTGATCTAGAGTGAATGCAAAAATCTCAAACTTATTGTTCGAATGCATGCGCAAAATGCGTAAAATATTTAACATCGTGTAAGAGTCTTTGCCGCCAGACAAACACACCATCACTCGATCACCAGTTTCAATCATATTGAAGTCATGAATCGCTTTACCAGTGTAATGCAATAATTTTTTTTCTACTGCTGAATCTTTTGCCACGAATGACTCCAAACATTTAAGTTTTGTTGACTGGATTTTACAGAAAATTGAACAAAAATAGTAATGAAATTTAGGTTAAATAATTTACATTGAGATTGATGGGTATAAGTCAGAAGTAGGGTAAATTTTATTTGTCTCAATATTTCCTAAAAGGTTATATAAATAGGATGTAAAACTTCCAGTTGTTAAATCTTAAAAATGGATTTGTTAAATGTTGAGTAAACTTATTATAATGTTACAGATTGATAAATATAAAAATTTTATTAAAAATGTAAATTGTTTCAAAGGAGCGTATTCAAATGTTAACAGCAAACTTTCAGCATTACCATTTTAAATTTGGCTGTCTGGTGGATGTTATTAAAGCTTTGGAAAAAAGATTTTTTACCAAGTAATTAAAAAATATAATATTTAGAGGTTCCAAAATGAAAATAAAAGAAATTCTTATTTTTTTGGCATTGTTCTTGATGACAGTAGTTACATTTGCCAGTAGCACCCATCCTGGAAACCTTACTTTTCCTGATGGCACTCACATCACAATTAAAGATAATCAAGAAGTGACGGTGTATCAAAAAAACCAAATGATTTCACAATCTTGGTTTGGTACAAATGGTTTTGATTATTGGCAATCAGTGCATTTTGTGCAGCAATTGCAAAAAGCAGTGAAAAATGGAAATAAACAAGCTATTGCAAATATGATTCAATATCCGCTCACTATCAATGGTTCCCCAAAAAGGATAATAAAAAACAAAGCAGAATTTTTAAAATCCTATACCCATATTTTTAGCCTTGATGTGCAAAAAACCATTACCTCATTAAATCCATATGTTTTATTTTGCAATTCAGAAGGAGTTTCATTTGCTAATGGCTTGATGTGGATCACTAATTCTATTAATAATGCTAGTGATTTTAAAATTTGGGTGATTAATCTTTAATATTTTCCCATGTGGATTAACAAAAAACTCAATTGGATTTGTTACTAATATACCATCGCTGATCATACATTGCGATTTGAAAATATGGTTGCAAGTGTAATTACAACTCATCAACAACAGCATCCAATCCAGCTTGTGCACAAATTCCATCAAGTTCTGGATTTGCACCACTGATCCCTATTGATCCAATATGTTGACCATCTCTCGTAATAATCGGTAGACCGCCTTCTAACAAAACTATGCCTGGAACACTCGAATAAGGGCTGTTTGTTAAACCATTATTTCTTTCAGCAAGTGCTTTAGTTGAAACTGGCATACTTGCAGATGTCATGGCTTTAAGTTGTGACATGTGCACACTAATAAAACTATTGCCATCCATCCGCTGAAAATATTTTAAATTACCATGGGCATCCATAATCGCGATAGCAATTTTAATTTGATTTTCAATAGCTTTTAATTCTGCTGCATTTGCTATTTTTTTCGCCGTTAATAATGATAAAGTTTTGATCTGTATGGTCATAGAATATAAGGCTTATTATAAAAGTAAGAAGGGCGATAAAAAATTATCGCCCTCGCGTAGAATTTACTAGCCACGCATTAAATTACGGAGTACATAATGCAAAATACCACCATTTTGATAGTAACGTAATTCATTTTGTGTTTCGATGCGTAATAATACTTTTACGGTTTCTGAAGAACCATCTTTTCGAGTTACCATCATGTCTAAATGAGCATTAGGTTTCAAAGATGGAATACCGCTAATAGAAATCTTTTCAGAGCCATCTAATTTTAGAGTTTTACGATCAACACCATTGATAAATTGCAGTGGTAACACGCCCATGCCGATTAAGTTCGAACGGTGAATTCGTTCGAAGCTTTCAGCAATTACAGCTTTTACTCCTAACAAACAAGGCCCTTTGCCAGCCCAGTCACGTGAAGAACCAGTGCCATATTCTTTACCAGCAACAATGACTAAATCTTTGCCGTCCTGCTGATACTTCATTGACGCATCGTAAATAGACATGGTTTCACCAGAAGGAATGTATTTTGTAACACCGCCTTCAACACCAGGCACCATTTCATTTTTAATGCGAATATTGGCAAAGGTGCCTCGCATCATCACTTCATGATTGCCACGACGAGAACCGTAAGAATTAAAATCATCAAATGCAACACCATGCGCTATTAAATATTTTCCAGCGGGCGAATCTTTTTTTATAGAACCTGCAGGTGAAATATGATCGGTGGTGATGCTGTCACCAAACAAACCTAAAATGTTAGCATTTTTAATGTCATGTTTAACTTTTGGTTCTAAACCCATGCCTTCGAAATAAGGAGGATTTTGCACGTAGGTTGATTTGCTATTCCAGTGATACGTCTTACCAGTCCCAACGTTGATTGCTTTCCAAGATGCATCACCTGCAAACACATCAGCATATTCTTTATGAAACATTGAGCCATCAACTTTTGCAACTTCAGTGGCGACTTCTTTATTAGAAGGCCAAAGATCGCGTAGATAAACATCTTTGCCATTTTTATCTTGACCCAGTGGATCTTCCATTAAATTAATTCGAGTTGTTCCAGCTAATGCATAAGCAACGACTAATGGAGGTGATGCCAGCCAATTTGCTTTAACCATAGGATGAACGCGGCCTTCAAAATTACGATTGCCTGATAAAACTGCTGAAACCACTAAATCATTGTCAGTCACTGTTTTTCCAATTGCTTCTGGCAGTGGGCCAGAGTTACCAATACAAGTGGTGCAGCCATAACCTACTAGATTAAAACCTAGTTTATCTAAATAAGTTTGCAAATTTGCCTTAGCTAAATATTCAGTAACAACTTTTGATCCGGGTGCTAAAGAAGATTTAACCCACGGTTTACAAGACAAACCTTTTTCAACCGCTTTTTTCGCAACTAAACCAGCAGCCATTAAAACACTTGGATTAGAAGTATTAGTACAACTAGTGATAGCTGCTATCACTACATCCCCATGATGTAATGTAAATTTTTCTCTATCCACTTTAAATGCGGTATCAACTTCATGTAATTTTTTATTTTCAGTTAAGAATTTTTCAAAAGTTGCACCTAGTTCAGGCATTGCGACACGATCTTGTGGACGTTTAGGACCCGCTAAACTTGGCACAACAGTGCTTAAATCTAAAGACAGCGTGTCAGTGAAAGTTGGCTCAGCAGTATGCTCATCATGCCACATGCCTTGAGTTTTGCAGTATTGTTCTACTAAAGCAATAGTTTGCTCATCTCGTCCAGTTAAACGTAAATAATTAATAGTTTCTTGATCAATTGGGAAGAAACCACATGTTGCTCCATACTCAGGCGCCATGTTTGAAATAGTTGCGCGATCAGCTAATGGTAACTGATGCAAACCAGGGCCGTAAAATTCAACGAATTTACCAACCACGCCTTTTGCACGCAGCATTTGTGTAACTGTCAATACTAAGTCAGTTGCAGTTATGCCTTCAGATAGTTTTCCAGTCAGTTTAAAACCGATTACTTCTGGAATGAGCATAGAAATTGGTTGGCCTAAAATTGCTGCTTCAGCTTCAATACCACCGACACCCCAGCCTAATACTCCAAGACTATTCACCATAGTCGTATGGCTATCTGTACCCACTAAAGTATCTGGGTAAGCAAAGGTTTCACCATTAATATCTCGAGTGAAAACAGATTTAGCCAAATATTCCAAATTAACTTGATGACAAATACCTGTGCCAGGTGGAACAACGCGAAAATTATCAAATGCTTTTTGGCCCCATCGTAAAAATTCATAGCGTTCAAGATTACGCTGCATTTCAATATCTACATTGGCTTGAAATGCACTTTTAGTGCCGAATTTGTCAACTTGAACTGAGTGGTCGATCACTAAGTCAACTGGCGTTAATGGGTTAATTCTGGTGGCATCTCCCCCCATTTTTTCGATTGCATCACGCATGGCTGCTAAGTCAACGATAGCGGGAACACCGGTGAAATCTTGCATTAATACTCGCGCTGGACGGTAAGCAATTTCACGAGTCGAAGATTTAGTCTTTAACCAATCACCCACAGCTTTAATATCGTCAGCGGTAACAGTGTCATTGTCTTCATGCCGCAATAAATTTTCTAATAAAACTTTTAATGAAAAAGGCAATTTTGATACATCACCCAAACTAGCTTGCATCGCTGCTGGTAGATTAAAATAGGTGTAATTTTTGCCATTGATGCTGAGTTTTGCTCGAGATTTGAAACTATTGATAGACATTATTATTCTCCTGGAATTATAAAGTGTTATAGGCAGGAGCTGCCGTAGAATTTTGTGAAAATAGTATAGCAGATTTAGCTTATAAATGCGATTCAAATTGGGCGCAGTTTTGGGAATAAGTAACAGCGCAAATGATATTTAGTTGACACTAAAAGTACTTGCAAAGTTGACAAAAAGTATACATTGTATTTTTTTTACATAAAAGGAAAAATAAATGGGTGAGTACTTTAAATTTTCTCCGATAAAAAACATAAAATTAATTGAAGAAAGAGATATAAGCTTTGAAGAAGTAATTTCTGCAATTGAAAACGATCTTTTGTTAGATATAGTAGAATATTCAAATATTGATAAATATGCGCATCAAAAGATTTTTATTGTTGAGATAAAAAATTACATTTATTTAGTTCCATTTCTTATCGAAGCTGACGGTTCTTTTTTTCTTAAGCAATAATTCCAAGTAGAAAAGCAACCAAAGAATATTTACGAGGTATTTAATATGATAGCCAAAAAAAAGATTAAACTTGATATAGAAGAAAAAGAAATACTTAAATTATTTGATGCGGGTAATTTGAAGCCAGCTTATGGAAAAAAGAACATAGCAGATAAAGCAAAAAAAGCAGCAAGTAAATCTCTTCAAAAAGATGCCAGAATAAACATTAGATTATCAAGTTAAGATTTATTAAGCATCAAACAAAGAGCAGCATTTGAAGGCATTCCTTATCAAACGTTAATTGCCAGCATTCTACATAAGTATGCTGCAGGGCATTAAAACTTTTAAACTATAATTCTAACTTATTCGCGTCACGAATTTCTTAATTTCAGCTAAAGCTTGCTCTTTTGCATCGTGTTGCACGATGCCACAAATTTCAAAAGGTATAAAAGTAACATCAGCATTAATCATTGCTGCCGC
>JBGSLN010000149.1:0-5064 GCA_041740675.1 Gammaproteobacteria bacterium
GCATTTCGAGTTCTTCTGCAGCAGCATGCGTTGGTAGCGGTTTTGTGCCGTAATGTTCTTTGATTACATGGCCTTCAGTCATTAAGCGATATTCAACAGAACAAGGCGGATAACCTACACCAAAGCGAGCATCGCGTTTGAACCAGTCCGCCCATTCTTCAAGGCGATCATCAATGTATTTAAGGATGGCCGCTTTTGCATCGTCGGATGATTGGCCATCAACTTGAACATTCATTTTATTTTTCATCGTCTTGGTCTCGCTTATTATTTTTTTCTGTTTGCGTAATTAAATTTTGTTTTTTTATGTCAAGCTGTGGTGATGCTGATGCAGCAATGTCACTAAGTAATGTAACTTTTTGCGAGATAAGCTCATGTGGTTCGCCTCCTTCTGAATAAGTGATAAAAGCTGCTTCTTTATTGCCAAATAATTGTGGTGATGGTATTACATGTTCTTGCAATTTATTTTGATGTTCAATAATGCCAATTAGACGATTAGGATACTGTTGTGGTCGTTTTAGCAAATAACCACGATACCGCTTTTGAAATTCATGGCCGCGAAATTTGAGTTCTTCTTGAGTTTGCAAGCACAGCGCAGGCCACCTTCCCATGTCCGAAATGACAACATGAATTAGAAAATCATCAAACACAATGCTGCTATAAGCGCCGACTTGGCTAATGGCCTGCATCACTTTACTCCACGCTTCTAATGCTTGGGTCTGGCTGTCGCCTTGCAAAATTCGAATGATATCGCTGGGCTGTGGCATAAAATGTCCATTGTCAGGATTTTGAAAATGATTAATAAATGCTCGCTGTACATCGTTTAATGAAAATTTCCTAAGACAATGCCAATAAATTTCTAAAAAATTTTCGCTAAATTCACGGTTGTATTTATTGGCAGCAGTAAGAATTAATTTAGCAAAAGCAGCTTTGTCGTGTGGCATCATAATGGTTTCTCTTTTGATAAATCATTGTTTACGGTTTCATTATCGATGACGGTGTCGTCTGATTGGTTAAGCCAGCGCTCAGCAATAGCAATATTGTTTTCATGCACAGATTGCGTGCGAGAAATAATTTTGGTTTGACCACCTCCCCCACCCTGGTTTTGCTCTTTGGCTAGCCATGACACGATGTGTCGTAAAATACCGCTTCGAGTTTTACGGCGTTTAGGGTTCGCCATGTTCCAACCGCAGATGTTACGTAGTGTTTGCAGTACATCAACAGCAGGATAAAGTAATTGCCACTCGTCCACTTGCTGTTGCATAATGCTAAATTCTGTGTTGTCGTTCAATGGAATTGTGATAACGAAATTTTGAATTTTATTTTGCGGAATTTCTAAAACGGTTTCGCAAACCGTTGCAATAACCGTTGGGGCAACGGTTTCGAGCAAGCAATCGTTTTTTGATTGCGCGCTGCTAACATCCTGCTCCTGTTCCTGCTCCTGTTCCTGATCCTGGTTTCGTAAGGGTTTCGAAAGGGTTTGTAAACTGTTTCTAAAGGGTTCTTCTAAGTGTTTATCATGCGCGAGTAAAACAGTAGTTAACTTATTGAAAAATATAGATTTAATAGGCACTTGTTCGAATAGACGGCGGATGCTTTTGCCTTGGTTGGGATTTTCAATTGAGTTCCATGTTAAAAATTGATGGATGAAGATCCAATTATGGGTTGAATCGTGCGTTGCGAAACCTATTTGAAACAGTTCACCTAAGCGTTTCGAAACTGTTTCAGAACTCCATTTTAAATCTTCACAAATGTAACCTATCGGTAATCGAAAACAACCAAGCATGCAAGTATGAGGCCCTGTTAGTAAATACAATGCCAATAACTTTGCTTGATCAGAAAGGGCTTGAATGTCTGAATTAGACCAAAAACAAGTATGAACTGAGCCGTAGTCTCTCATGTTCAATCCTTTGTACACGTAAAAATAACTTC
Source organism: Gammaproteobacteria bacterium (assembly GCA_041740675.1). Taxonomy (GTDB): domain Bacteria; phylum Pseudomonadota; class Gammaproteobacteria; order JBGSLN01; family JBGSLN01; genus JBGSLN01. Next base: position 1,930 of record JBGSLN010000149.1, read on the forward strand.
TGGTTTTTTAGAAACTATTTTTTTAGTTAGTTTTAATTGCTTTACTTGTTCTTTAATCAATTTAAAATCGCTTTGCATAATTTGATATTGTTTATCAAATGACAACACTGCAATTTCTGCCGCAGCAGAAATACTGACTTTTTCTTCATCCATCGCAGTAATAAGTTGACGGATGCCAGTTTGAACAACTTTTTTGGCTTGGCGATAAGTGCCTTTATTACCAAATTTAAGTAAGTGCGCAAGTAATGTATCAGTCCGGCCTTTGACTTGGTCTAAATTTTGCCGATGTGATAAATTATTTTGTTGCTTTGTGCTTACTTTGTCTGATTGTGGACGAAGTGATAAATCATTTCGCTGTCCTTGGCGTTTTCCCAGCATGTTTTCAAGTGCTGTACCTATAGCTACTAATTCGCTTAAGGTAAAATACCTTTTGAGCTCGTATCCTGCATCTTCATCTTTTAATAACATGTCAAGCGAGAGGACTAAAGCAGCAATGGTATTTTTTTCAAGAAATTTATGCGCTAACAGCCGCCTATTACCAAAAATAAGTGCATTATTTGCATCCATTACAATAGGACGGAATAGGCCATGTTTTTTAATATCAGCGGTTAGATTTTCTATATCGTTTAATTGTTTATTCGAACACTCAGAAATTTTGATACTTGAAATAGGTACTTGTTTTCTAATTAAGCACGTGAGTGGATGATTAAAATTAATTTTAAGTTTTTTAAGCACGTGTATTTTCTCCGGTACTAATTCTGTTGCAGTTACCTGCCCGCACGTTAAATGTTCCAATGCCAATGCATATTCATACCCCATAGCAACATTGCCATTTAGCCAAGCATTTAATCTTTGTCGTGTAATCCCTAGCATTTTGATAATTTCTTGTCGGGATCCCAGTATTTTTATTGCTCGAAGCAATGGATCATCAGATAGCATATACTCCCTCGCTGCAATCTGTTTAAGTTGATGACTCACCGTCTTTGAGATGTTAAGTAACTACGTGTAAAAAAATTTTTATAAAATCCGCGATAAATTACTAATAAAGCGGTGAGATAGGATTGGTTTACTAAACAATAAACAATAGACCAATAAATTAGTAATTCCCTTATAGGGTATTAAAAATTTGCTTTGGCTTACACGATGCTTAGAGAAATTATAGTTTGATTAAATTTATTAATTAGATTTCATTGCTCTTTAGACATAACTATATAGAAATGAAATATTTATCTTTCAGATTAAAAAAACAACATCTTGGGAAATTTTTGAGCAAGATATATTTTAATCTACAGTTTAAACATATTTTTTGCGGAAACTGATATAAAAGAATTGGCACCACGATTTGGGATCACTATTATTATGAAATGGGTAAAACTAAGAAGATATTGCGAGTTATCAGGTGATACCTCAAATGCTGTCCATGCTAAGCGTAGAAAAGGCGAATGGTTAGATGGCATTCATTGCAAAATTGCACCTGATGGTAATTTGTGGATTAACTTAACTGAGATAGAGAGATGGGTAGAGAACGGTATTTTAGCAACATTGAATGCCCAGAAGGCGTAGAAATCCGGCGAGGAAAAACATTACGAATTATTTTTAGATATCGTGGTGTGCGTTGCCGTGAAAGTTTAAAATTAACAGCAACAGCTAGTAATATTAAATATGCTGCGAATTTACGAGGCGAGATCCTTAACGGCATCGCACGTGGGACATTTAATTATGCTGTATATTTTCCCCAATCCAAGAATGCAAGGAAATTTGGCTACAAGCCCCCTTCCAATATTACAATTGGGGAAATGCTTAATGAATACCTTGATCTAGTAAAACGTACTTTGGAAGTGAGCACTTATGATGGTTATTATAAAAAAACACACCGTTATTTGATGCCTGCATTTAAAGACATTCCTGTCCGTGAACTTACTCCTGCATTGATCCGTGAATGGGTCAAAGATTTTAACTTAACGTTAAAAACTATTCAAAATGCTTTAACTCCACTTCGTGCTATTATTGCTACCGCATTGATAGATGAAATCATTGATAAAAATCCACTTGATCATATTTTTGTAGCAAAGCTTGTTAACAAAGAAACCAGTGAAAGCGATTACGAAGTTGATCCTTTTGATAAAAAAGAAATTGAAGCAATTTTAAACTCGGCCGAGGAACAAATAAGAAATTTTTTCCAGTTTGCTTTTTTTTCTGGATTGCGGACATCTGAGCTGATTGCTTTAGAGTGGGGAGACATTGATTGGATCCATGGACAAGTACACGTTGACCGTGCTTTTGTTTCAGGCATCATTAAGAAAACAAAAACATCTGCTGGAAAACGTCTTGTATTATTACTGCCGCCTGCATTAGAAGCCCTGAAATCACAAAAAGCCTTTACTTTTATGCAGGGCAAAACTATCTTTCATGCGCCTTTTTCAAGCCAGCCTTGGTCATCGCCCTTTCAAATCCGGCACTCTGCTTGGTTGCCGTTGCTGCGGCGGGCTGGCGTCCGTTATCGAAACCCTTATCAAACAAGACACACCTATGCTTCTATGATGCTATCCAACGGTGAAAACATCATGTGGGTCGCTAAACAAATGGGGCATGCAAATATTGAGACCGTCATAAAATATTATGGCCGATGGATCCCTGATAATTCGGTGGTGGGCGGTTATAAACCGGTGAATGATTGGGGCAGCCACATCCATTTAAATGATCAACGTAGCCCCAATTTAGCCCCACAAGCGATAAAAAGCGGGGGTTTTTCAGAAAATTCTTTTGAAAATCAAACACTTAAATGGCGTCCCCAAGGGGATTCGAACCCCTGTTACTGCCGTGAAAGGGCAATGTCCTAGGCCTCTAGACGATGGGGACAATTGTTGTTTTCAACATTATTATCTATATTACTACGCGTGATTAGTTTAATAAATAATCAAAACACGAAGCTATTGGTGGAGCTAGGCGGGATCGAACCGCCGACCTCTTGCATGCCATGCAAGCGCTCTCCCAGCTGAGCTATAGCCCCGAGCTGAGTTTTGCATGATATAAAAACTAAACCAGAGCGTCAAGCAAATTTTACTACTTCTGATCAATAAATTGAATAGCTTTTTTAATTCGAGCAACTACCCTGCTTTGTCCAATATAGAATAA
>JBGSLN010000150.1:0-22499 GCA_041740675.1 Gammaproteobacteria bacterium
CACTTATTAATTTTTTAGCTGCTGCCAAAGCCGCTCAAGAACAAGGCGCTTATGAGAGACGTGATTCATATTTACGGAAAGCTCATAATTTTAACCCAGAAGCAAAGATTGCTGTTGAATTAACTCAAGCTCAATTACAGATTCATCATAAACAATTAGAGCAAGCTTTAGCAACGCTCCGACATTTGCGAGAATTATCTCCCAAGCATTGCTATGTGTTGAAATTATTAAAATCAGTTTATTTAGAATTAAAAGATTGGAAAAGTTTAGTAGATTTACTTCCAGAATTACGTCGACTGCAAATTGATGACCCTGCGGTTCTGAGCCAACTTGAAGAATTAACTTATGAAAATCTTTTAACAGAGGCAAATGTAAAAGAGCCAGAGACAGTCGAGTCATTGTGGAATCATTTACCAAAATATTTAAAATATAAACCTGCGTTTGTCGCTCATTATTGTGAATATCTGATTAGAACTGATCAAAACGAAACAGCAGAAAAATTAATTCGTGAAACAATAAAAAAAGATTTGGATAAAGATTTGGTAAAGTTATACAGCATCATTCCAGATATCGATCGCAAAAAACAATTATTTACTGCAGAAAGTTGGTTAAAAATCAATAAAAATGATCCTGATTTATTATTATGTTTAGGCCGTCTTTGTAAATTAAATCAATTATGGGGAAAGGCTCGCAGCTATATTGAAGCAAGCATTTCAATTAAAGCAACAACAGAAGCTTATTCAGAATTAGGCCAATTATTTGAGCATTTAAATGATGCGCCTATGGCTTTAGATTGTTATCGCAAGGCAGCGGCGGTGAAATAAATAAAGGTGTTATCCTGAGCTCACTTTGCAGCAACCTCAGACTACACTTTTATTTCCATTTCTGTTAATAGCTTTGCAAAAGCTGCTGATTTTTTTACTGGATTAAAACTAATAATTTTATATTCAGCAATTTGGTTTTTATAGTATGGATCTTGTTGAATAACTGAGTTTAAAAAATCAATCTCTCCAATCGCCAAAATTATACCACCATCACGGGGATCTTTTGGCCCTGAAGCAATGAAATATCCTTTGTCATAATAAATTTGCAAAAATTCACGGTGCTCTGTTAAAAATTTTTCTACTTCTGCCAATGGCACTTTGTAAATTATGTCGATAAGCCTTAACATGATTAGCTCCAATAAATCTTAAGTAAAAATTTAATTACGCTCCGGTGAACTAAGTTCTTCGGAGCGTAATGAGTGCAACAACATCCTACTTTTTAGCAGTTTCTTTGCTTGTATCAGTCACATTAGTTGAAGTTGGATTTTCTACAATCACTACAGGTTGTAAAACTGGCATTGCGGGAAATGCGAGCATTGGCGTATTCATAACTTGCATTTGTTGGTTCATCCAACTATTCATCCGTTGCTGAAATATTTGCATATTTTTTTGCATTTCCTGTTGTTGTTTTTTAATATTCGTATATATTGCTTGTGCTTGATCACCTGTTAATTTTTTTCCATTTTGATAAACAGTAATTTGTGGCTTTTTGCCATTTTTATCAATTTGCTCTATATAGATTGTTTGTACATTTTGATGGATAGCTGCATCTATAGCTTGCTGGTACTCATCTTTGTTAATCCAACCTACCGTCCCATCAGTGGGATTACCAACTTTTATCCATCCATCTTTTTGAAAAATTGGGACTAATCGCTGATTAATATTTAGCGATCCAAGCACTTTCGCACTATTATTAGGTTCATCATAAAGTTTAATTGCAGTATCAGCTTGGCCAGACTTAATAGTTGCTGCATTAAATTTTGTATTTGTAGTAGAAGCTGGATTTATTGTACTTGTAGGTGTTATTGTTGCTGTCTGATTATCAGCATACCCAATTCCACTGATAACAAATGTCATAGTGACCACTAAGGGAAACATCACTCTTTTCATAGTCTTCTCCTATAGAAATTTATAGTTTTAAAAATATGGAGTTTAAATTTTAAATTTCAAGTGTAATGAAAATATCCATCACACCCAATATACAAAGACAAAAATGAATAACCAAATAATAGTAATAAATTGCCAAAACCATACCGAAGCTTTAAAAGCAAAATGGTCTTCTTTAGTAAAATGGCCTTTTAAAATTCTCAACAACATCACTAATAATATTAAGATACCAATTACAACATGCGCTATATGTAATCCTACCAACATAAAGAATGTACTACCATAAATCCCAGAGCTAAGTTTTAAGCTATAAATATTATTTGCTAAAACAGCATCATGCACTTGGAAAAGTGCAAAAATTATTCCTAAAATAATTGTTATTAACAATCCTGTGATTAAACTTACGCGAGCATCACGTTTTAAACCCCTATACGACCATAAAATAGTGACGCAACTTAATATTAATATTATTGTATTGACTATTGGGGTGCTCCAAGTATTGATATTACCTGTTGCACCCGGGTATGAAACTGCATTTGGATTGTTAAACAACGGCCATGCTGCTTTAAAATTTGGCCAAAGAATAATATTTGTTAATAAATTTTGACTTGATCCATAGCCTGCTAGTGCGGGAACCGAGATATACTTTGCATAAAGCAGTGGTGCGAAAAAAATCCCAAATAAAAATATTTCCGCAAAAATAAACCATACCATACCCCACTGAAATGAACGCGTAATTTGCTCATTATAATGGCCGGCCATTTGTTCACGAATGACTTCACGAAACCAACCAAACATCACTCCTGCCAAAATTAAAGCGCCTCCTAAAAAAATGATCATCCCAACCCAATTGATGTGCAACAAATTCAAGGAACCATAGCCAAGACAAAATAAGCCCAGCGCACCAAAAAACGGCAACTTGCTATATTCCGGTACATAGTAATGGTTTTTAGAATTTTCCATTTATATTTCCTCGTTCTTAATTTATTTTACCTGGGACTTTACTTGAGCTTGAATTAAGTCCAGCCGTATCAAACATCGTATAGGAAAGTGTTATTGTATGAATATCTTTAGGTAAACTTGGATCGATGTGAAAAATCATCGGCATATCCATAGCCTGGTCTTTGGCAAACGTTTGCTGTGTAAAACAAAAACATTCCGTCTTTTTCATATATTTTGCTGCAAGACCTGGGGACAAACTTGGAATTGCTTGCACTGTTAGCTGTTTGCCAGAATCATTTTCAGCAAAAAAAATAACTAGCCGATTTTCTCCGGGGTGGACTTTGACTTTTTGTTCCATTGGATAGAATTTCATTGGTAAGTTTGCATTCATCGTGGTTAAAAACTCTACTGTGACCCAACGACTAGAGTCAATTTGTAACCCAAGCTCAGTTTGACCGCCTGTTTTACCATTAATACCCCATGCATTACAAAGAACATTGTACAACGGCACCAATGCATAACCAAACCCAAACATAATAATTACTAAACCAACGAGTAAGGTAAATACCTTCTTATTAGAATTCTTATTATTCTGATCTAAATTTTGAGTTGCTTTAGTCATAACACGTTCAATCAATAATAGGTGGTGTTTCAAATGTATGAAATGGTGCAGGTGAAGGAACCGTCCATTCTAAACCTTCAGCACCTTCCCAACATTTTGCTGGTGCAATCTCGCCTTTTTTGAAAAATACAGTCGCAATCACATTATAAATAAAAATCAATTGTGCCAAACCAAAGATAAATGCTCCTATACTTGCTATCATATTGAAATCAGCAAATTGTAATGCATAATCTGGAATTCGGCGTGGCATCCCTGCTAAGCCTAAAAAGTGCATTGGAAAGAATGTTAAATTGACGGAAATAACTGATAACCAAAAATGGATTTTACCCCAAGTCTCGTTGTAATAACGACCACACCATTTTGGCAACCAATAATAAACTGCTGCTATTGCGCTAAATATTGCACCTGGTACTAATACATAATGAAAATGCGCCACCACAAAATATGTATCTTGATATTGGAAGTCAGCGGGCACAATTGCAAGCATTAACCCTGAAAAACCGCCAATAGTAAATAAAATTACGAATGAAATTGCAAACAGCATCGGTGTTTCAAAGGTAATTGCTCCGCGCCACATTGTACTAACCCAATTAAAAACTTTGACGCCTGTAGGAATAGCAATCAACATTGTGGTGTACATAAAAAATAATTCAGCTTGCAACGGTACCCCAGTCACAAACATGTGATGCACCCAAACAAGAAAAGACAAAAATGCAATTACAACAATTGCATAAACCATGAAATTATAACCAAACAGCGGTTTGCGACTAAACGTTGGAATAATTTGTGAAATTACACCAAATGCTGGAAGAATAATAATATAAACTTCTGGATGTCCAAAAAACCAAAATAAATGCTGAAATAATAGTGGGTCTCCACCACCAGCAGCATTAAAAAAAGAGGTGCCAAAATGACGATCAGTCAGCATCATCGTCACCGTACCAGCCAATACAGGCATTACTGCAAGTAATAAAAATGCCGTAATTAACCAAGACCAACAAAACACTGGCAATTTCATCATCGTCATGCCAGGGGCTCGCATATTTAACACTGTAGCAATAATATTAATTGAAGCCAAAATTGATGAGATGCCCATCAAGTGAATAGCGAAAATTAAATAATCAGTACTGGGAGGGCCATAAGTAGTAGAAAGTGGCGCATAAAAAGTCCAACCAAAATTGGGGGCCGGTCCTGGCATAATTAAACTAATCACTAGCAAACTTACTGCAAAAGGAAGAATCCAAAAACTTAAGTTATTTAACCGTGGTAAAGCCATATCAGGAGCACCAATCATCAAAGGAATCATCCAGTTGGCTAAACCTGCGAAGAAAGGCATGATTGCACCAAAAACCATTACCAGACCATGCAATGTTGTCATTTGATTAAAAAAATCGGGTTGGACAAATTGTAACCCTGGCTGAAATAACTCTGCACGGATTATCATTGCAAAAATTCCGCCCATTAAAAACATAAGTAAACTAAACCACATATACAGAGTACCGATATCTTTATGATTGGTTGAATATACCCAGCGAATTAGAAATCGTGAAAGTCTACTGCGGTGCTGTGCATCAGCATGATGCGCTAAGTCACTCATGTATTTTCTCCCTTATTTTTTATTGGTAACAGCTGGAGCTTGTATATTTTGTAATGCTTTACCTGCTTGTTGCTGCGTAGCTGCTTGATGCTCTTTAGTTATAATTTCCCTTTGTTTTGCCACTTCGCTTGGTTGCACTACATCACCTGTGCGATTTCCCCAAGCGTTTCGTTCATAAGTAACAATTGCAGCAATTTCAAAATCAGATAATTGTGATGCAAATGCTTGCATTGCTGTACCAGGTACACCATTTAACACAAGATCAATATGTCTAGTAACTGATTTGCCGACTGCAACGGAATCAGCTAGAAGCGGCGGATAAATTGGTGGAATGCCTGTCCCATTTATTTGATGACATGCTGAGCAATTGGTATTGTAACTCTGTTGCCCTTGCTTCATTAATTCGTCAGCTGTATAAGTTTTATTGACAGAAGTGGCTGTCATAGTTGAAGGCGTTGCTGTAGTTGAGGGTGTTATTGAAACCTGAGTATCGACCATTTGTGTTTGTGCATCACTTTGTTCTGCTAATTTTTCCTTTTTAACCCATTGGTCAAATTGATCTCTAGTCACTGCCTCCACAACAATTGGCATAAAGCCATGATTCACACCACACAATTCAGCGCATTGGCCACGATAAATTCCTGGTTTATTAATAGTAGCCCATGCCTCATGAATAAATCCGGGCATCCCGTCTCTTTTTACTCCTAATGCGGGTACCCACCATGAATGAATCACATCATTAGAAGTAATCAAAAAACGGATCTTTTCATTGATCGGTACAACTAAGGGTTTATCGACTTCCAACAAATACCATTGATTTTTTGATGTTTGGTTATGAATTTGATTATAAGGTGTACGTAAATTGCTAAAAAACTGAATACCTTGATCCAAATATGAATATTGCCATTTCCATTGATATCCAGTAATTTTAATTGTTACACTAGATGCTTCATCATTATTCATCCGCACTAAAACGATCGTAGCGGGAATTGCCATAATAATTAAAATAAGTAATGGAACAATTGCCCAAATAATTTCTACTACTTTATTTTCATGAAAAGTGGATGGCTTAACACCTCTGGATTTACGATGCATTATCAATGCATAAATTAATAATGAAAATACAATCACTCCAATGACTACGCAAATCCAAAAAATAGTCATGTGTAGATCATAAATATCTTGACTGATGGGGGTAACACCATAATACATGTTAAATTTAGGCATTTCATCTGCAAAAACACTGCTACTCAGAAATGGAATTGTGAGAGTTAACAAAATTTTTAAAGCAATATTTAAAACTGTTTTACAAAAGCCCATGCTTTTTGTCTCCATAATTTATTAGGATTTTCTATTTTTTTAGGAAAAAAAGTATAGGGTTTTTGCTAGGCCAAAACAGAAAATCAACAAATTATAGACGGCATAGTAAAAATATCAACAGACCCTAGTTCTACCATAACGAATAATCACCTTTAGGGTTAGCTTGTTGTGCCATATATTTTATTGCAGCAAGAATATCAGCGTTACTACAAGACGTGCATCCTCCTTTTGCCGGCATACTTCCAACCCCGTTTATTGTATTTTTTATTAAAATATCTACATTTTTGTTTAGCAATAATTTAGGATCCCCAAGTTTTGGCGCTCCAGATAGACCACCGTTATGACACACACTGCATGCTTTGTCATACACTTTTTGCCCAAATGCTATTGAAGTATCAGGCTTTAAAATTGTTTTTCCTATTGCGATATTTTTCGCATTAGGATCCTGACTATTATAAATAATATAATCTACAGCTGCTTTAAGTTCCTCATTCGTACAGGTAACACAAGAACCTTTAGGTGGCATTTGATTGAAACCATTAATAACACGTTGATAAAGTAGAGGCATTCCATTTTGTAGTCGAAGCGTCCATGCTGGGGTGTCATAAATTTTTGGAGCACCTGCCATACCAGCGTCATGACAAATAGCACAGGTTTTGACATAAACTTTTTGACCTATTTTTAATACGGATTTTTGAAAGTTATATTGCTTAACCGCAGGAACATTAATAGGTCTTGCACTGGCTTGATTTTGTTTTGTAATATTTGGCACACGTGGCTGTGGACTATGTAATGATTTTAAATAGACAGCTATTGCTTGCAAATCCTCTGGCGCCAAATATTGTAAACTATCATGGTTTACTTCTGCCATTGGACCACGTACAGGCCCAGCTTGATTAATTAATTGATCATTCAAAAATACTTTTGTAACTTCTTCCGTAGAAGCCGTGTTTAAACCAAGATTAGTAATATCAGGTGCCCAAAAACCACCGACAAAACCTCCAGTTAAGTAATATTTTGATTTCATTGCACCCATGAAATTTCTAGGTGTATGGCATTCTCCACAATGCCCTAAGCCTTGCACTAAGTAAGCGCCTCGATTCCATTCTGCTGACTCAGCGGGATTATATTTATAGTATTCTTCTTTGAAAAAAAGAGTACGCCAAAATAATTGTGAAAACCGCCAACTAAATGGCCAAGGTGCTGTTGGCTCTTTATTAATTTTTTTAATTGGTGGTAGCGCATCAAGGTATGCTTTTATTGCTAATAGATCTTTATTATTAACTTTAGTGAATGAAGTGTACGGAAATACCGGGAAATAATATTGATCTTTTGTATCAATCCCCTCATGCATAGCTTTGATAAAATCTTCATCTGACCATCCACCAATTCCTGTTTGCTTGTCAGGAGTAATATTTGGCGTGAAGAATGTTCCAAACGGAGTATCAATTGCTAAGCCCCCAGCAAAAGGTTGGCCATGATTCATTGTATCTGTATGACATGCCATACAATCGCCGATTTTTACTAAATATTCACCCTTTTCAATTAACGCTTGATCCATTCCTGGTTTAATATCAAGTTGTGGATATTTGGGATAAAAATCAACTGCCAAATTGCTTGTTGTTCCGATATAATCTTGCGCATTTTTGGTGATTGGTGAAGAAGGCGTGTTGGCAATGCCTGCAATTACTAATGCACCCATTGACATCAACACAATACCTGACAAAATCTGTTTAGATATCTTTTTTATCTTTATAAAGGCCATAGTCCATTCCCAGCTTCCGTTTTTGGGTAGTTCTATTAGTGTATGTGGTTTTTCTAACAAAATCAAAGGGAAAGCAGATGAACATTTCATTGATTGCTGCAATGGGAAAATTTGGAGTCATTGGTAATAACAATCAATTACCTTGGCATTTATCAGCAGATTTAAAATATTTTAAACAGGTAACACTAGGTAAACCTATTATTATGGGAAGACATACCTTTGAATCAATAGGTAAAGTTTTACCTGGACGTCAAAATATTGTAGTTACAACAAATAGGAACTACAAAATAAATGTTTTGATTCCTGCAAACACTTCTTTAGCTATTGTGCATGACCTGAAGCAAGCCTTCAGTACTATCCCCAATAAACCAGACGAAGTAATGATTATTGGAGGTTCAAGCTTATTTAAAGAAGCATTACCACAAGCAAATATTTTGTATTTAACTTATATTCATGCTGAATTTGCTGGTGATACCTTTTTTCCTGAAATTAATCCAAATGAATGGCTAGAAGTCTGGCGCGAAGATCATATACCGGACGAAAAAAATCCATATGCTTATTCTTTTGTTAAGATGGAAAGAAAGATAGACGGGTCTTGATCAGTTGACAAATTCTTTTAGAACTGAATAAAAAAAAGCCTGTTTTTATAAGAAACAGGCTTTCCTCAATAATCATTACAATGAATTAAGCGGATGGACCAGCAACAGATTTCACAGCAGCATATGCATTGCGATATAAGTTTGAATTATAGTTTTCTACCCCAGCAAATGCTAAACCTTGATAAGCAGTATGTGGTAACGCTAATATAACTTGCTTAATTTTAGCTTGATCTGCCGCAGATACTTTATTTGAAACAACAATAATTGGGTTAGGAACATTAGATAAAGTCTCAATAGTCTTCAATTGTGACTTCATTTTATTTAAATTATAGTTAGAATCCCACAAAGCAATTACACTAACTTTGCCTTGCTTTAAAGCTTGGAATGCCGCGTATTGGCTATCATAAAAGTGGTAGCTATAAGCTATATTATGTCTTTGTAAATAGTAAGCTGGGAAGTAGTAGCCTGAGATAGAATTTTTTGCAAATCCAAATTTAACATTATTTAAATCAGACAATTTATTAATATTTTTGTTAGATGCTAAAGTTACTAAGTAGCTAGAATAAGTATCAACCATTTTAGTTTTATCCTGGTTCCAGCTCAATACAGTGGCTAGAGGAATAATATTTTTATTAGCTAGATTTGTTTTAATAAAAGGCACAACTTTAGCATATGCTAAATCAACTTTACCTGCAGCAACTGCATTAGTTAAGCTCATTGGATCAGAATAAACTACTAACTTAACTGGTGTTTTTAATTGTTTGCTTAAAGCTGTGACAAAATGTTGATAACTTGCTCGATTAACAACTATTGTTTCATTATTAGCTGAATTTATATTGACACCAAAAGTAAGTGGTGCTGCAAATAAATTGACTGATAGTAATGTCAAAAAACAGAGTAGGAGTGATTTTATTAGTGTTTTCATTTTTTTGTCCCGTAAAATAATATGGTTTACCGATAGACTTTTCTCGAATGAGTTTTAGGAATGATACTCTTCGTAGTTCAAGTTGCACCCTGCTATTGTAATCCTAAAAAAGCCAAAGGTAAAATATATTAAAAATTTTGGAATACATCATATCGAATAGCTTTTCCCTTATAACAAAAACTGGGATTTAGATTGGCTATTTTTTCAGCATGTAGTGGCCGTTTTACGACCACACGATATCTCGCAGCTTTTAGACTTAAGGTTAATAATTCTTCAGTTTCGCTATCATCAGCTGGTCCAACAATGTCATGTAAAAATTGCATTTCTTTTTTTACTAATGCTGACTTAGTTCTTTGAGGAAACATTGGATCCAGATAAATTATGTCATATTTCATTTTTGTTAATAAAAATACCTTTGCATCTTGATATAAAAGTTCATAATCAAGCCCAACATAAATTTCGGCAAATTTATTAGCAAACCTGCGTAGCCCATCTTGCAGCAATAAATATAAAATTGGATTTCTTTCTAACATAGTGACTTTACAACCCAAACAAGCTAATAAAAACCCATCTCGTCCTAATCCTGCTGTAGTATCCAGTATTATAGGATTAGCATATTTTTTTACACCTATTGCTTTAGCAAGCAAATCATTTTTAACAGAAAATGTTTCTCTGCGAAAAGCAACACTTCCTTCACAAAAATCCACATATAAAGGTTTTAAATTTTTTTTACCTGCTTTTATTAATGTTAATTTTTCCTGATCGAGAACCAATAAATAAGGAGGTAAATCTTTTGCAGAATTTTGAAAAAATGGAATAGCATATTCAACAGAAATTGCTTGGCATTGGTTATATAAATCTTGTTCAAAGGTTGTAAGTCCTACGTTTAACATTTTTGATAAATATCAATTCTTGCCGGTGGAATATTTAACCAAACTTTTTTAGAATATAAATATTTTAAATTAGGAAGTATATGCGCAGCATTATCTCTAGGATCGTAGGTGAATTGAACAAACAACCCTCTTTCAGATAGAACTTCAAAAACTACTGTTTGAATTTTTGTAACAGTTTCTACGGGCAATGATCTTAAAGGTAGGCTTGAAATAATGACTCCAACTGGTTTCAGAAATGGCTTAACTAAGTTAGACAAATCAATCGCATCTCCAAGTACAATCGAAATATTTGGAAACTTTTTTTTTAGAAAATCATACAGTTCTTGGGATCGCTCAACAATAACTAATTGGCTAGGCATGAATTTTTTTTGTAAATATTTAGTAATCGAACCTGTACCTGCGCCTAACTCAACAATCAATCCAGTACTTTCTTTGGGAATTTGTTGCACCATGATTTTAGCAAGAGTACGCGAGCTAGGAAACGCTGCCCCTACTGCCCCAGGGTTATTTTTTAACTGCCGAAAAAACAACCAGCGTTCTTTGAAATAATTTTTCATCCATTAATCTCTGTCAGTTTTTGGAAAACCCAAGCTTGAGATTTTTTATTGATTTCTTCAGCAGTATAAGCACTCGGATCTATTGCTGATCCAATTGAAACAACTATTTTCCCTGGCTTAATAACAAATGCATGCTTTCCCCAAAAAACGCCTGCATTATGTGCAACAGGAATGACTGGAGTGCTGGTTTTTTCTGCCAATATCGCACCACCTTTAGAAAATTTTTTCCTTTCTCCAAAAGTAGTTCGTGTGCCTTCCGGAAAAATCACCAACCAACGTCCCTGAGTCAACTGTTGCTGACCTTGTTGTAATAATTGATCTAATGCTGCAGCTTTTTTATTTCGATCAATCGCAATTGGATTTAATAAAGCAAAGGCCCAACCAAAAAAAGGTATTGATAATAATTGTTTTTTGACCACCCAAGTCTGTAATGGAAAAATTTTTTGAAAGGCTAGTGCCTCCCAAGTCGATTGATGATTACTTAAAATCACACAAGGTCTCTGTGGCAAGTTTTCCAATCCTATTACTTCAAAGTGTAATCCACAGATAACTTCGACTAATTTAATAATTATTATGGAGTAAAAAGTAATGATTTGATATCGTAATTTAAACGGAAAAAAAAATGTTATTAAGCTAAATGTTGCATAAATAATGGTAATAAAAAACCAACAAATATAAAAAATTAAAGTTCTAACTGTATTCAGCATAAATGTTTCACAAAGTCTAGAAGGTTTTCATATACTAGAATATTATTGTCTTTGCCTAGTGTTTCTAATGTCATCTTACCCTTACCTGTTTTCACCAACACTGGTATACAGCCAACTATTTTAGCCACTTCGATGTCACTAAAGCTATCTCCAACAAAAAAACAGTTGTCAAGCGAGCAATTAAAATGCTGTTGAATGCGTTCAAACATTCCTATTTTAGGCTTTCGACAATTACAATTGTCATTAGGATGATGAGGACAATAGCAAAAAAAATCAATTTTTCCTTGATAGTTTGCAGCACAATCTTGTAACTTTTGATTAATTTTCTGCAACATTAATTCAGAGTAAAGGCCACGTGCTATGCCCGATTGATTAGTTGCCACGGCAATAGTATAACCTAGTTGTTTTAATCTACCTATAGCTTCTAAACTACCCGGTATTGGCAAACATTCTTCAGGCGTTTTTATATAGTGTTCAGAATCATAATTTATTACTCCATCACGATCTAGAATAATAAGTTTCATAATTTTGAAATATCTGCTACTTCTAAAAATAGACTTCTTAAAGAAATCAATAATGCAATGCGATTATTTTTAATAGCATTATCATCCACCATAACCATCACCTCATCAAAAAACCGATCAATTGGCTCGCGTAAATTAACTAAACTTTTTAATACTTCTGTATAGTGTCTTTTTTTCACTAATGGGATTATCTTAGCTTTATTTTCTTGAATTGCATTTGCCAAAATTTTTTCTGCATCTTCTGTTAGTAGTGCATTATCAAGTATAAAATCTGTGGCAATTATATTTTCTTTTGCAAGAATATTACTTACACGCTTATTTGCTGCTGCTAAGCTTTCTGCTTCTGGCAGTTGTGAAAACTTTTTCACTGCTTTTAACCGCAAATTGAAATCGCTCAGTTCTGTAATATTTTTTTCATAAACAGCATTATAAAATTCTATTTTTATCTGTTTGGCTTGATACCAATTTTTTAAGCGCTCCATAATAAACTCAAATACTTCTTGTTCAGTATTTGGATTTGTCAACATTGTGCCATACAACGCAACAACATAGTTAATCATTTTTTTCAAATCGATACGATATTTTTTTTCTATGACGATAGTTAATAATCCAATAGCCGCACGCCGCAACCCAAATGGATCTTTCATTCCTGATGGTGGTTGATTAATGCCAAAAATACCTACGAGTTTATCAATACGATCTGCTAAGGAAATTGCACTACCGTAATCTGTGCTCGGCAATTCATCTTCTGCAAATCTTGGCATATATTGACCTCGAATCCCCATAGCAATATCATTGTCTAAACCATCATTTATTGCATAATGATATCCCATAGTGCCTTGTAACTCGGGAAATTCTTCCACCATGTTTGAAACCAAATCTGTCTTTGCTAATAGTCCCGCTTTCTCAATTTTTGTCTCATCTAAATGTAACACCGGTGCAAGAAATTTCGCTATTTTTGCAATTCTTTCTGCACGTTGATATAAATTACCTAATTGCTTTTGGAACACAATGTGTTTTAACTTTTCCAGTCGAGATTCTAGTGTTGATTTGCAATCTGTCGCAAAAAAGAAAGCGGCATCAGCCAATCTCGCACGCATGACTCTTGCATTACCTTGAATTACTTTTTCTTCGTTCTTACTTTCTATATTTGCTACTGTAATAAATTTTGGGATGAGTGTTCCTTGTTTAGTAATTAAATGAAATACTTTTTGATGTGTTTGCATTGCTGAAATCAACGCTTCCTCTGGAACTTGTAAAAAACGTTCATCAAAATCAACCATTAATGCGACTGGCCATTCAACCAACGCTGTTACTTCATTTAACAGTTCCTCACTAATTACTGCAATGGCATCGTTTGCTCTTGCCAAATCATAGATTTGATCGCGAATAATTTGTTTACGTTCGTCAAAGTTTACAATCACATAGCCTTTAGTTTCCAAAGTCTCAATATAATTGTTTGCATGTTTTAATTCGATTGCTTTGGGCGCATGAAACCGGTGACCATATGTTCTATTGTTTGTCGCCACATTTAAAATAATAGTTTTTATTAATTCATCGCCATACATCAAACATAACCAATGTATAGGTCTTACAAATTCAAAGTCATTATCACCCCAACGCATAGGCTTTTGAATCGCGAGCTTTTTTACTGCTGATGATAATAACTCAGGCATTAAAACCGTTGTTAATTCGCCAATCCTTTGATGAATGTAAACCATAAATTTAATACCATTAATTTCTTTTTTTTGTAGATCACCAAAATTAATATTGTTTGATTTCATAAATCCTTCTAATGCTTTAGTAGGATTGCCGCTTTCATCAAAAGCCAATTTTTCTGCTGGTCCTTTTTTTTCAATAACGTAATCTGCTTGTTTATGTGCTAGCTCTTCAACTAAAATCGCTAACCGTCTCGGAGTACCAAAATATTTTACTTCTTTGTACTCAAGTTTCGCCTGATCTAATTCTGCTTCAACTAAATTCTTTAATTGAATTGATAAATCTAATACTTCTTTTGTTGGTAATTCTTCCAACCCAATTTCAAATAAAAGTGGTTTTTTCATATTACACCTATTCCTTCTCTAAAGCAGATTTTAATAGTGGAAATCCTAATGCTTCTCGAGATGCATAATATGTTTCTGCAACTGCTCGAGTTAATGATCTAATACGCAAAATATATCTTTGTCGTTCAGTCACTGAAATTGCATGTCTTGCATCTAGCAAATTAAATGTATGTGACGCTTTCAATGCATACTCAAATGCGGGCAATGCCAACTTTAGCTCAATTAATTTTTGACTCTCTTTTTCATATGCATCAAAATGATTAAATAACATTTCTGTATTGGCGTATTCAAAATTATAAGTTGACATTTCAACTTCATTTTGATGAAAAACATCACCATAAGTCACTGGTTTTTTGTTTAAATCATAAGTCCAAATTAAATCATAAGCACTTTCTACATCTTGCAAATACATTGCCACTCGCTCTAAACCATAAGTCAATTCACCTGTCACGGGTTTACAAATTAAACCTCCTACTTGCTGAAAATAAGTAAACTGGGAAATTTCCATACCGTTGTTCCATACTTCCCAACCTAAACCCCAAGCACCCAATGTTGGCGACTCCCAATTATCTTCCACAAAGCGAATGTCATCCAACAAAGGGTCCAAACCCAACTGTTGTAATGATTCTAAATAAAGTTCTTGGATATCCAATGGAGATGGTTTCAAAATAACTTGATACTGATAATAGTGTTGTAAACGATTAGGATTTTCACCATAACGGCCATCTGTAGGTCGTCGTGACGGTTGAACATAAGCAGCTCGCCAAGGTTCAGGACCAATGGCATGCAAAAAGCTCGCTGTATGAAATGTCCCTGCTCCCACCTCCATGTCTATAGGTTGTAAAATAACACAACCCTGCTTACCCCAAAATTCATGTAATTTTTGAATAATTTGTTGAAAAGTTAGTACTTCTTTAACTCGAATCATATTCAGTCTTCTTCAGTCACAAAAATACTATTATACCTATTAGGCTCAAGGATGCGAAAATCTTTTTCTAATTGCTTTGAGTATTTTAGAGTGAAATTGTTAATGTTATCAGCCGTTACTTTAGCACATCCTTAGAACGATCCAATGTGTTCAATTCCAATTTCATTCCTTCATGTGTGGCAGTAAAACCTAAAGATTCATAAAAACGCTTTGCCTTTATACGTTGCTTATTAGTGGTTAGTTGTACGAGATGGCATTTTTTTTCAATACTAAATTTAATCAGATATTTAATCAGTATTTGCCCGAGACCCTTTCCACGTAAGTTCTTATCAACCCGTATGCCCTCTATTTGTCCACGTTTACCACCTTGATACGTTAAATAACTAAGGAAATTAATTTGTGCAACCGCCATAATTTGATCATGTTGTGCGATAACAATGATGTGGGCATTTTTATCATTTGAGATATCATCAAATGCTAATTGATATTTTATGAATGCATTATCACTTAAAGCTTCTCTTGTTTCGCCGAGTAAATCATAATGTAATAAATTAATTATTTTTGGTAAATCATCCGTTACGGCTTCACGAAATTGTAACTGGTAATCATCTAATATTAGGTTAATTTGGCTCATCAGCATACCCTATGTTTATTATCCGCACATCACATACCTGATGCTGAATATATGATTTTATGCTATGGACTCAGTTAATAATCAAGCTAATCAAGAACGCTTTGACAGTATTAAAACCGTTGCAGACCATATAAGTTCCTAACTTTTGAGCCTAAGACTGATGATAATTTGGGCTTGCCATTCTGAATATATTTCAATTAAAAAAATGATTTCTATCAAAGCTATTCAATCTATACTCTTCATACTTTCGAGTAGTGGGCATAGTATGACAAAAATAGGCTAGATTTAACACTAATTTTTCATCAATAAGTTTTAAAATTCCTCTTTTTGAAGTATGATAACAGGTTCTCTAATATAATAACCAATGGGAGCAAATGATGGCTGATACTTTTTTATTTACTTCTGAATCTGTATCTGAAGGCCACCCAGATAAAATGGCTGATCAAATTTCTGATGCTGTTTTAGATGCTATTCTTGCAAAAGATCCCACGGCACGCGTTGCTTGTGAAACGTATATAAAAACAGGTATGGTGTTAGTTGGCGGTGAAATTACTACTTCGGCTTGGGTTGATGTAGACGCTATTACCCGAGAAACAGTAAAAAACATTGGTTATCACAACTCTTCTCAAGGTTTTGATTGGGAATCTTGCGCTGTGCTTTCAGCCATTGGTAAACAATCACCCGATATTGCCATGGGTGTTGATGAGAGTGATGAAAGAGAACAAGGGGCTGGCGATCAAGGTCTGATGTTTGGTTATGCGTCCAATGAAACCAATGTATTAATGCCTGCCGCTATTACTTATGCGCATCGATTAGTGCAGCAACAAGCAAAATTACGTAAAAATAAAACCCTAACTTGGTTATGCCCAGATGCTAAAAGCCAAATTACTGTTCGTTATGAAAATTATAAACCTGTGGGGATAAATACTGTGGTTTTATCTACACAACATATAGCTGAAATTGACCAAGCTACTTTAGTAGAAGCTGTTATTGAAGAAATCATCAAACCTGTTTTACCAAAGGAATGGATTACTAAAGAAACTCGTTTTCTTGTCAATCCCACTGGCCGTTTTGTAATGGGGGGGCCACAAGCAGATTGTGGTTTGACAGGACGAAAAATAATTGTTGATTCTTATGGCGGCATGGCTCGGCATGGAGGTGGCTGTTTTTCTGGAAAAGATGCAACAAAAGTTGATCGATCTGCTGCATATGCCGCGCGTTATGTCGCAAAAAATATTGTGGCTGCAGAAATTGCGGATCGTTGTGAAATCCAAGTATCTTATGCAATTGGTGTGGCTGAACCAACATCGATCACCATTGAAACTTTCGGCACAGGGAAGATAAGCGAAAGTGCGATTGAAAAATTAGTACGTCAACATTTTGATTTGCGACCCAAAGGCATTATCCAAATGTTAGATTTACGCCGTCCAATTTATTTTCCTACTGCAACTTATGGGCATTTTGGCCGTACAGATATCACTTTCCCTTGGGAAAAAACCGATAAAGCAGAAATTTTAAAATCTGACGCAAAACTCTAACTGAGGAATGATTATGATAAAGAACGCCATGACATCAATGAAAACTGATTATAAAATCGCAGATATTACACTTGCTGATTGGGGTCGAAAAGAGATAGCGATTGCTGAGACAGAAATGCCTGGTTTAATGGCACTTCGAAAAGAATATGCTAGCAAACAACCTTTAAAAGGTGCTCGCATTGCAGGGTGTTTACATATGACTATTCAGACTGCTGTATTAATAGAAACATTAATTGCATTGGGTGCTGAAGTTCGCTGGTCTTCTTGTAATATTTTTTCTACACAGGATCATGCAGCCGCGGCAATTGCTGCAAAAAACATTCCTGTTTTTGCATGGAAAGGCGAAACAGAAGAAGAATATTGGTGGTGTGTAGAACAAACCATTCATGGTAAAGATGACTGGCATCCGAACATGATTTTGGATGATGGCGGTGATTTAACTCAAGTCATGCATGAAAAATATCCTAAATTAATGCAAAACATAAAAGGTATTTCTGAAGAAACAACGACTGGTGTACACCGATTATATGAAATGGCTAAAGCTGGTACTTTGAAATCTCCTGCAATTAACGTTAATGATTCGGTCACTAAATCAAAATTTGATAATTTATATGGTTGTCGAGAATCATTAGTGGATGGAATTAAGCGTGCCACCGATGTGATGATAGCTGGAAAAATTGCCGTGGTATTAGGTTTTGGCGATGTTGGTAAAGGTTCTGCACAATCTTTGCGTGGTTTGGGTGCAACAGTTTGGATTACTGAAATTGACCCCATTTGCGCTTTACAAGCAGCGATGGAAGGTTATCGCGTAGTAACTATGGAGGATGTGGCCCATCTTGCTGATATTTTTGTGACTGCAACTGGAAATTACCATGTGATTACTCATGATCATATGAAAAAAATGAAAAACCAAGCCATTCTTTGTAATATTGGTCACTTTGACAGTGAAATTGATATTGCCTCTTTAAAACAATATACCTGGGAAAATATTAAGCCTCAAGTTGATCATGTGATTTTTTCTGACGGTAAACGCCTTATTTTACTAGCTGAAGGCCGCCTCGTTAATTTAGGTTGTGCTACTGGTCACCCAAGTTTTGTAATGTCTAACTCATTTACTAATCAAGTGTTAGCACAAATTGAACTGTGGAATCATCATAGCAATTATCAAAAAAATGTTTATGTATTGCCAAAACATTTAGATGAAAAAGTTGCTAGATTACATTTAGATCGCATAGGTATTAATTTAACACAATTAACCAAAGAGCAGGCCACCTATATTAATGTTAGCCTTGATGGACCTTATAAAAAAGATAGTTACAGATATTAACCCGTGATTATTAATAATATATTCACAAATGCGTATTCCTAGAGTTTTTCAAAACAATGAATTTATCGAATACCAAAAATTTGAGTTAAGCACGGACGCTTTTCAACGTGTTATTAAAGTCCTTCGTCTACAAACTGATAATGAGTTAATTATTTTTAATGGTAAAGGCCAGGTTTGCACAGCAACTATATCCAGCATAGAAAAAAAAACTTGTTATGTGAAATTAAATTCCTTACAAGTCTTTCAACCTCCTAGATTTAATTTATGTTTGATCCAAGTAATTATTAAACCTGACAAAATGGACCTTATTATTCAGAAAGCAGTGGAACTAGGAGTAACTAAAATAATTCCAGTTATAAGCAAACACTGCGATATCAAAATTAATCGTGATTTTATTGAAAAAAAGCAACAGCACTGGCAAAAAATTATTATTGGCGCATGTGAACAATGTGGCGCAAACTATTTACCTAATCTTCTTCCTGTGCAATCATTGGTTGATTGCATTAAATCTCATCCTGTTCAATCAGGTATAGTACTTGATCCTTATGCAAACAAAAGTTTTGCTGATCTTCCTAAAGAATTAAATGAACTCTCACTCATCATTGGCCCAGAAGGTGGATTAACTGCAGATGAAATTAGTTTCGCGATAGAATACAATTTTACTGCTATCCAATTAGGTAAACGTGTTTTACGTGCAGAAACTGCGGCAATTGCAAGTTTAGTATTATCACAGTGGCATTATGGAGATTTTTGAAAGCTATTTAATATGAAATTATTATCTTTATTTAAACATTTTTATCGCATTCTAGTTATTCATGCCGAACGTTCTCGACAGCATTTTGTTCTATTAGGGGCCTTAGGATTTTTTGGTCATCCACTTTATTATATTATATGGTCATGCATTTATATTCAGCCTTATGAAAATTTAACTTTAAGAATAATCAGTAGTCTTTCAAGTTTATTACTAATGTTATGCAACTATTGGCCTCACAAATTAGAAAAATTTCTTCCGGTTTATTTTTATTTGGCCATTTTCTGGAATATTCCTTTCTATTTTAACTTCATGCTATTGCAAAACAATGTAAATCTTATTTGGGTCATTTCAACAATGGCAGGAGTTTTTATTCTTATTCTTGTTGTCGATTGGGTTTCATTTTTTATTTTATTTTTATTAGGATCAAGTGTAGCACTTTATGTTTTTCTATTTTTAGGTGGATCTACAGAAAATTTATTTAATTATTTTGGATGCATGGCGGTTTATATATTCTTGGGTATCGTTGGTGCTTTATTTATTTATAATACTACTCGTTTACAAAAAGAACGACTTGAAGCCATGGCGGCATTAAGTGGCAATGTAGCACATGAACTAAGAACCCCTTTGTTAGGTTTAAAAAGTGGGATTACTGGCTTGAAAAAGTATTTACCCATGCTTTATGATGCTTATGAAAAAGCAAAATCTGCGGGCATAGAAGTTCCCCGTGCTCGGAAAATTCATTTAGATAATTTGTTGCCTGCTCTTGATAGGATGGATTCTGAAGTTCGATTTTCAAATACCATTATTGACATGTTGCTAATGAATGCGGGTGGAAATAAAATTAATATAGAGAATTTTGAGATCAAGAGTATTGCAGAGTCCATACAAGAAGCATTGAATCGCTATCCTTTTGATTCTGCTGAACTTGAAGCAAAACTTCACTGGAATTCTGCTAATGATTTTCTATATCAAGGCATCCCATTATTATTAGATCATATTATCTTTAACTTACTAAAAAATGCGCTGCATTTTATTGTTAAAGCTGAAAAAGGAGAAATTTTTATTTGGTTGGAGCAGCATGAGAAATATAATGAAGTTCACTTTAAAGATACTGGCCAAGGAATCTCTCCAACAGTTTTGCCAAGATTGTTTGAACGGTTTTTTACCACCACACTTACGGGTACAGGCATTGGCCTTTCATTCTGTAAAGCCGTGATGAGAGGATTTGGTGGAAGTATTTATTGTGAATCAGTTGAAGGCAAATTTGCAGAATTTATTTTGAAATTTCCTGTGGTGGATGCGAGTAAAGTTCGACCTCTTCAATAACTATGCTATACTTCTTTTGAGAACTTTCACCCAATTTTATTAAGGGAACCTTCTCAGATGGAGCTATAGATGATGCGCAATAACCAGATACCTACTTGCTTTTTTCCTAGTACTGTTCTCTTTGTAGATGACAGCCGTGATTTCTTGTTGAATTTCACTTTGCAACTTGATGAAAATATTGCTTTCAAAATTAATAACTCTCCTTTCGACGCGCTTACGACAATCCACAAAGCGCATCATCCTGAGCAAATCAATCAAAAAGTTTTGACTGAATATTTAGATAGCAGTGCTTGTCCTATGACCAATTATACTATTAATTTGGATTTAACCTCAGTCCATTGGGAAGTTTATAATCAACAGCGTTTTAATGAAATATCTGTTGTTGTTGTGGATTACGCAATGCCAGGTATGAATGGATTAGAGTTTTGTCGCAAAATGGAAAACAGTCCTATTAAACGCATTTTATTAACTGGTAAGGCTGATGAGCGTACGGCTGTACAAGCATTCAATGATGGTCTAATTGACATGTATATTCAGAAACAAAATCCCAACATTACTGAACTCATTAATGGCAGCATTAAAAATATGCAGCTTCGTTATTTTCAAAATATGTCAGATATTGTAGTTAAGATGCTCTCGGTAAAATCACCTAATTGTTTGCAAGATCCGACTTTTATTGACATGTTCTTCAACCTCATTAAAGAACATGAGATTGCTGAATACTATTTAACTGAAAACTCTGGCAGTTTTCTAATGCTAAATGCTGATGCAGAACTTTCCTATTTAATTGTGAAAACTGAGCAAGATCTTAAGCTACATTACGAAATGGCTTTAGATAATAAAGCTCCTCAAGCTGTATTAGAGCAATTACAAAAAGGAGAAAAAGTGCCCTTTTTTTGGCGAGCTGAGGGTTACTTTGAAGATAGCTGGAATGACTGGGCAACGTATCTTTATCCTTGCAAAAAAATTGAAGGCTATGAACCTTTTTATTATGCTTTTGTAAAAAATCCACTTTCTACAGATATTAAAAGAGATAAAATATTATCTTATAATAAATTTTTAGATTTAATGACTATTTAATCTTAACTAGCATTATCAACTACAAAATTAGGATCTTGTGGATTTTTACGATTAAGTTTGTAAATATTACATTTACTCGATCTTTCTGTATTATTAACTTCTGGTTTTAATTTTAATTTTTCCACCGTTCTTAAGACAGCAGGATTTGCTTTACGAATATCTTTTTCTTTACGTAAAGTTGAAGGCCAATTTTTCATGTCAACTTCATCACGGATATCGTAACAAACTTTAACAATATGCTCCAGTTGTTCATTATTTAATTCTGCATTGACTGACATACGCATCAATGCCCGATTTTTAGGAGTAGCGGGTGCACAAAATACTGAGGCAAAAACACCATTTTTTTCAAGTGCATCTCGTAAAATAATGGTTTGTTGCTCAGTGCCAGATTCTAATGAAACAATTTGTGACTTACTTGCTTCTAAGTTATAACCCATTTTATCAAGTTCTTCTCGTAGAAAATCTGC
>JBGSLN010000151.1:0-1629 GCA_041740675.1 Gammaproteobacteria bacterium
GAGCTGCCAGACTGCTCCACCCCGCATCAGTTTGCATATAGTACTAGAATTTGCTAGGAGATACAAGGCGTTATTGTGTTATTTTCGATAATTTCTCAGTGATTTTACTCTATTGTATTATATGGTACAGCAACGTCACAACTCTAAATGTGTAGAATATATTGCAAACTTATGTGTGATTTTGTCACACACTTTGTCAGTTTAGTGCAAACAGGAAAACTTCAAACTCTCACCCACTCGAGTTACGAACATTGAATTTTAAAAAATCGCCTCCACTGACAGGAATCGATACACCGGTTGTTTTAGGCAAACTTAACGGCAAGTTTTTAACAGAGCGTACAGCAAGATAAGCAAAAATTTCAGCTTCCAAGCCATCAATATCCCAACCTAATTCTTTTGCAAGTAATACTTTAATTGCTATTGCTCTTTTTGTTTCTAACACGCTTTTGAGTGCAGCAACGATCGCTGGATTATGAAAACCTCCCCCAACTAAAATCCAATAGTTAGGAATGCAGGTTTGGGTTAAAGCCAAACTATCAACTAAACACTTTGCCGTAAAGTATGCCAAAGTTGCTGCACCATCGAACAAACTTACTGCAGCAAATTCTTTTGGTAAACTAAAATCGTTAGCATCCAATGACTTAGGTGGAATTTGTTGATAATAATTCTTTCCATGCTTAATGCAAGACTCCGTTTCAAGCAATTTAATTAATCTATCATGTACCGCCCCTGCGAAAGCATACTGACCATTCACATCCATCATTTTTTCACCCTGTGTTTTTTGGCGGACAAAATTATCAAGCAAACAATTTCCTGGCCCTGCATCATACGCTAGAATGTCTTCATGCTCATTGCCATTAATGATGGTTAAGTTAGAGATCCCTCCACAATTGACTACTACACAAGGGGTAACTTTATCACGCAATGCTAATATTTGATGATATAAAGGTGCTAAAGGTGCGCCTTGTCCTCCATGATTAATATCATTTTGTCGAAAATTATTCACAACATCTATATGAGTTAATGCAGCTAATTGCGCTGCATTGCCAAGTTGAATGGTAATTTTATTTTTTGGATCATGAAATAATGTCTGACCATGATAGCCAATCAAATCAATTTGTGATGATTTCAGATTGAGTTTATCCAATAATTTTGTAACTGCTAGATAATGCAAATAAGTGGAATGTTGTTCTATGGCTGTTATCGACAATTCTTCAGTTTCAAATTTTTGTAAATAATATTTACAATTTTTTTGAATATTTTCTGACTCGCTTTGATTTAAGGACATTCTTGTTGTTAAATATTCAATAAAAGCTTGTTGAAAAAGTTTTGAACTTTTATTTATTCTTCCTGAAGATTTACCTAAAAAGAACTCACTTGCTTTCAATAATATTTGAAATTCCTTCACATACGGTAAAAAAGTTGACCCCTTATTGACTAGATGGCACATACCATCAGTTTCGATCAACGCCACATCAATTCCATCCATCGAAGTGCCAGACATCAAGCCAATTGTTTGATAAATACTCATAAATTCTTTGTTCTTTTTTGTCAATATTTACTATTTTGCTCTAGCAAACCTAATAAATTGTTATAAAAATAATTCTGCTACAGAAGTCTAATGCGATT
>JBGSLN010000152.1:0-20965 GCA_041740675.1 Gammaproteobacteria bacterium
CGAGGTCGACTGGAACGGCCCTGGTATTCTCCTTTTGGTGAAAACATTTATTTTTCACAGCGTATATCATTTCAAGGTCAGCTGAACCAGCTTTCTGGATTTAGCTTAATAGTGAGTTTAGCTGTAATTCAAACACTCCAATTCCTACCATTACCAAATCCGATTCAAGTTAAATGGCCAAATGATTTATTATATGAAAATAAAAAATTAGCTGGAATTCTGGTTGAAATTGACAAATTATCTAATGAGTATTTTTTAACGATTGGAATTGGTATCAATGTTAATATGCTGGAAAGCGATATTAATCAAGCATGGACTTCATTAAAAAAAATCACTGCTGAAACTTATGATCGTAACTTGTTAATCACTGCATTAATTCAGCAACTTGAAAATCATATTGCGTTATTTTTTCAATATAAATTGAGTTATTTTTTACCTGAATATCAAAAGCATGATGCTCTTATTAATAATCAAATTATAATGCAGATGGGATCAAACATTTATAAAGGTACTTGCAAAGGAATTAATGCTGAAGGCTTATTAATTTTACAAGAAGCTGATGATACTGTAAGATTATTTGCAGCTGGAGAAGCGACGATATTAAAAAATTAAGCCGCCAATTTTCCTATTGCCTGTTCACTCATTAACCAGCATCATAAATACTTTTACCTGTTTTGTGAAAAATATCAGTTATGCTTTTCTTATTCATATATATTCCTTTGATTTAATTCTTGCACTTAGGGTTATAATTACACTATCGATTTCTCTCAAAATTAAGCATAAAGCACTTCAAATTCTCCTCAATTAGTACTATAATAGTCCTATATAAAGAAATAAATTAATTATGTTTAAATTAAATAAATTAGCTGATTATGCAACCGTATTAATGGCTTATATGGCTGTCCATAGCGGGCATATTTTCACTGCTAGAGATTTGGCTGAAGCGACACATATTACACTGCCAACTGTTGGTAAGATATTGAAAATGATGGCAAAAGCAAAATTATTGCGTTCTACACGTGGAGCAAAAGGCGGATACGAGTTATCAAGATCTGCCACTGAAATCAGCATTGCGGATATTTTATTTGCCATTGAAGATAAAGTTGCAATGACTGATTGTAGCCATAAAGCTGGCGAATGTGCTTTAGAAAACTATTGTTCTATTCGCTGCAATTGGCAGTTGATAAATCAAACCATTTTAAGTGCTTTAGAGTCTTTAAGTTTAGCTGATATGGCTAAACCTATGGTAAAAAAACAAATACCCGCAACTCAACAAATTTTTTTAGATGCGATAAGATTTTAAGGAAGGAAAATAGTATGACAACTCAAATTGAAAAATTAATTGAACAACAATATCAGCATGGTTTTGTTACGGAAGTAGAACAAGACACCATTCCTATTGGTTTAAACGAAGACGTCATCCGGTTAATTTCCTCCAAAAAAAATGAGCCGGAATTCATGTTGAAATGGCGATTAAAAGCCTATCAACATTGGTTGACGATGCAAGAACCTACTTGGGCACATGTTAAGTATGATCCAATTGACTACCAAGCAATTAGTTATTACGCTGCACCAAAATCTGATAAAGATAAACCAAAGTCACTCGAGGAAATTGATCCGGAAATTTTGGCAACCTATGCAAAATTAGGTATTCCACTAAAAGAACAAGAAATATTAGCGGGTGTTGCAGTCGACGCAGTGTTTGACAGTGTTTCAGTTGCTACTACTTTCAAAGCAAAATTAGCAGAAAAAGGCATTATTTTTTGCTCATTCTCTGATGCAGTCCAAAATCATCCTGAATTAATACAAAAGTATTTAGGTACAGTCGTACCTTATACTGACAATTATTTTGCAACCTTAAATTCTGCTGTGTTTAGCGATGGCTCGTTCGTATACGTGCCAAAAGGTGTGCGCTGCCCAATGGAATTATCAACTTATTTTAGAATTAATGCGAAAAATACCGGTCAATTTGAACGAACATTGATTATTGCTGATGAAGGAAGTTATGTGAGTTATTTAGAAGGTTGTACCGCACCGCAACGCGATGAAAATCAACTTCATGCGGCAGTAGTTGAATTAATTGCATTGAAAGATGCGCAAATTAAATATTCGACTGTACAGAATTGGTATCCTGGCGACAAAAATGGCAAAGGTGGCATCTATAATTTTGTGACAAAACGAGGCGCCTGCCGTGGTGAAAATGCGAAAATCTCTTGGACACAAGTTGAAACAGGATCAGCCATTACTTGGAAATATCCTAGTGTATTATTAGAGAAAGACAATACAGTCGGTGAGTTTTATTCTGTTGCACTTACTAATCATTTTCAACAAGCTGATACGGGTACGAAAATGATCCATATTGGTAAAAATACGAAAAGTACCATTATTGCGAAAGGTATTTCCGCTGGACATGCACAAAATTCTTATCGAGGCCTCGTGAAAATTTTACCTTCTGCAGAAAATGCCCGCAATTATACTCAATGCGACTCATTACTCATGAGTGATCAATGTGCTGCGCATACTTTTCCATATATTGAAGCAAGAAATGCATCGGCTCAACTAGAACATGAGGCAACCACCTCAAAAATTTCTGAAGACCAATTATTTTATTGTTTACAACGCGGCTTAAATGTTGAAGATGCTGTATCGATGATTGTGAATGGTTTTTGTAAAGCTGTAATGAAAGAATTGCCAATGGAATTTGCAGTGGAAGCACAAAAATTATTAGGCATTAGCTTAGAAGGTGCTGTTGGATAAAAAGATGGTTCCCGCTTACTGTCACATTAGAGTGGGAATTACCGAATTCAGGAAATATTTAGGGGTATAAATATGTTAACCATTAAAAATTTACATGCCAGCGTAGATGGCAAAGAAATATTAAAGGGAATTAATTTAAAAATTAAACCCGGTGAAATACACGCCATTATGGGCCCAAATGGTTCTGGCAAAAGTACTCTCGCAAATGTGTTAGCGGGCAAAGATAATTATGAAGTCACCGCAGGTGAGGTGATTTATCAAGGAGAAAATTTACTCGATTTAGCCCCAGAACAAAGAGCACAGAAAGGTGTTTTTTTGGGGTTTCAATATCCTATGGAAATTCCAGGTGTTAGTAATATTTATTTTTTAAAAGCAGCGTTAAATGCAAAACGCAAAGCACAGGGTTTAGCAGAAGTCGATGCAATTGACTTTTTGCAATTAGTGAAAGATAAAGTGAAACACATGGGGATGGATCAAGACTTGCTTTATCGTGCGGTCAACGAAGGGTTTTCTGGTGGTGAAAAAAAACGAAATGAAATTCTACAAATGATGATACTTGAACCAACTTTAGCTATTCTTGATGAAACTGATTCTGGTTTAGATATTGATGCATTAAAAGTCGTAGCTGAGGGCGTTAGCTCATATCGATCGCCTGAACGTGCAGTTTTACTGGTAACACATTATCAACGATTATTAAACTATATCATCCCTGATAAAATTCACGTTTTAGTCCACGGAAAAATTATAAAATCAGGTGATAAAAGTTTAGCGTTGGAATTGGAAAAACATGGTTATGGATGGGTGGAAGAACATGTTTAATGCAATCTTGAATAATGATCCTAAGAGCCCGCAATGGTTGCAACAATTGCGGCAAGAAAATTTTAATGCTTATCAAAAATTTGGCCTACCTACTTTACGTGATGAAGCATGGAAATACACCAATATTAAAATTCTCAGTAAAAAAGCATTTAATTTAACTGAGCGTAATAATCAATTCTCTCTTAATCAAGTTAACAAAGAATTAGATGCAGTTAATGTTTTTATCGTTAATGGTTATTTTCATTCAATGACTAACTGTGATACTGCTGGTCTTACTATTCGAAGTTTAGCAACTGCAATACAAGATGAATCTCCAGGGTTTAATAAACTAAATCAGCTCGCCTCTCAATTAAAGCACGGCTTCGCCAAATTAAATACTGCATTTCTTAACGATGGCTTGTATTTACATTTAGCACAAAATGTCTCGATTCAAAAGCCTATTCATGTTTTTTATATCAATACACAAACCGAATCAGTGCAATATCTTCGTAATTTAATTGTGGCCGAAACTGGCACCTCAGCAACAATTATCGAGCATTATGTTTCACCAACCAGTTCTGAATATTGCACTAATACTATTACAGAAATTTATTTAGATAAAACTGCGAATATCAAACATATTAAATTACAAACTGAAGCAACTGATGCTTATCACATCGGCACTACCAAAGTACAACAAGATACTGACAGTCATTTTGAAAGTTATGTCATTAGTTTAGGAGGCAAATTATCACGTTCAGATACGGAAGTTTTACTTGCAGAAACTGGTTGTTATTGTGAACAACGCGGTTTGTATTTAGGACAAGAACGACAGCATTTTGATCATCACACTTTAGTTGATCACCTAACTTCCCACTGCACCAGCAAGCAACTTTATAAAGGAATTTTAGATGATGCTGCTCGTGCTGTGTTTAATGGAAAAGTTTATGTGCACCCACACGCTATTAAAACAGACTCTTCGCAAATGACTAAAAATTTATTGTTATCAGACAAAGCTGAAGTAGATGCTAAACCTGAATTAGAAATTTATAACGATGATGTAAAGTGCAGTCATGGCGCAACTGTAGGACAATTAAATCAAGATCAACTATTTTATTTACTGTCTCGAGGTTTAGAGCAAATCACTGCAAAATCATTATTAATGTTTGCTTTTAGTTATGAAATTATTGCAACTATAAAAGACTCTGCTTTACGTAATTATTTACGTGATATCATTCTGCAAAATTTACCAGCGGGTAATACTGTAAAAGAGTTATTAAAATGAACATGACTGCAGTAAAACCAACCAAATTTGATATTGATAAGATCAAACTGGATTTTCCTATCTTACAACAAACAGTGCACGGCAAGCCTTTAGTTTATTTAGACAATGCCGCCACTTCACAAAAACCAAAAGTCGTAATTGACGCTATTAAAAATTATTATGAAAAAGACAATGCTAATGTGCATCGCGGCGTACATGCACTCAGTCAACGAGCTACCCTTGGCTACGAAGCTGCCCGAAAAGAAGTAACTAAATTTATCAATGCCAATTCTATTAAAGAAATAATTTTTGTGCGCGGCACTACTGAAGCTATTAATTTAGTCGCTCAAAGTTATGGTAGAAAATTTTTAAAAGCGGGTGATGAAATTATTATTTCACAAATGGAACATCATTCTAATATTGTACCATGGCAATTATTATGTGAACAAATAGGTGCAATATTGAAAGTTATTCCTATTAATATTGCAGGTGAACTATTATTAGATGAATATGAAAAATTACTTTCTAAGAAAACTAAACTTGTGGCAATTGGTCATATTTCTAATGCCTTAGGTACGATTAACCCTATCAAAGAAATTATTACCAAAGCAAAAACTGTAGGCGCAATAACTTTGATTGATGGTGCACAAGCCGCACCCCACATACAAATTGACGTACAAGCTTTAGACTGTGATTTCTATGCTTTTTCAGGTCATAAGATGTATGGCCCAACAGGTATTGGTGTTTTATATGGTAAAGAAAATTTATTAGAAAAAATGCCTCCCTATCAGGGTGGTGGTGAAATGATTAAAATGGTCAGCTTCAGCAAAACTATTTATAACGACTTACCACATAAATTTGAAGCTGGAACACCCAATATTGCTGGAGCAATTGGTCTAGCTGCGGCTATTCATTATTTAAAAAATATTGGATTAGACCTTATTGCTGCATATGAACATGAATTATTAGATTATGCCACTACAGAAGCCTTGAAAATTCCAGGATTAAAATTAATTGGCACTGCAAAAAATAAAGCGAATATCTTATCATTTATTTTAGATTTTGCTCACGCTCATGATGTAGGAACGATTTTGGATCTACAAGGGATTGCAATCCGCTCGGGACATCACTGCGCCATGCCAGTAATGGAATTTTTTAAAGTTCCAGCAACGATTCGTGCATCATTTGCATTTTATAATACGAAATCTGATGTTGATCATTTAATAGGTGGTTTAGAAAAAGTTCGTGAGGTATTTAAATAATGTCAGATTTGCAAGCGCTTTATCAAGAAGTAATTATTGACCATAGCCGTAAGCCACGAAATTTTTGCGAATGCAATTCAGCAACGCATCATGCAGAAGGTTACAATCCACTTTGCGGTGATAAATTAAAATTATTTTTGGAAATAAAAAATGATGTTATTGAAAATGTATGTTTCAAAGGTGAAGGCTGTGCTATTTCCACTGCTTCAGCATCTTTAATGACAGAAGCACTCAAAGGAAAAACAATTGATGCAGCTAAACATTTATTTCAACAATTTCATCATCTAGTGACAGAAGATGACAATGTTGAAGACTTAGGAAAATTAATTATTCTAGCGGGTGTGCGTGAATTTCCAATGCGAGTGAAATGTGCCACGCTTGCTTGGCATACGTTGCTTGCAGCGTTGAATCATAAACAAAATACAACAACCGAGTAAAGTGGCAAGTTTTTATTTTACAATGAATAAATGTAATGAGGTAAATGATGCCTTTTGGATTTGGAAAAAAGAAAAAATTAGATAAAGATCAATTAAGTGCTGAAATTATTACTGCACTTAAAGATGTCTATGACCCTGAAATTCCGGTCAATATTTATGATCTTGGTTTAATTTACGATATTCATATCGATGACGATGCCCACGTAAAACTTGACATGACACTTACTTCGCCTGGCTGCCCAGTCGCGCAAACGTTTCCTGGAATCGTAGAAGCAACCGTTTGCAAGGTTGAAGGTGTAAATAGCTGTACTGTGGAGTTAGTTTGGGATCCACCCTGGACGCAAGAATATATGACTGAAGCGGCAAAATTACAGTTAGGATTGATTTAGTCAATACGGAAAATTTACGATGGAGTAACTATGGCAGTTTGGTTTGACGTTTGTGAAGTTGGAAAATTACGACCAATTAACTTTCGCTTGATCGATTTTGATGATATTCAAGTAATGGTTTTCAATATTGATGGAAAATATTATGCAATTGAAGATCAATGCACCCACGATGGTGGCACTTTATCCGATGGTGAATTAGAAGGTTGCGAAATTATATGCCCGCGTCATGCCGCGCGATTTGATGTACGCAATGGAAAAGTCACAGCACCACCTGCATATGAAGATGTGCGTTGTTTCCCTACTCGCATTGAAGATGGGATGATTCAAGTTTGCGATGATCGTTAATATAAAACTTCAGCTTTTGGTTTTTGTAAATTAGGAAACTGAGATCGGCTCAATCATCCCCTTTAGCTTATTTGATTCTGCAACTTTTACTTGGGTATTTTGGGCATCCTGTAACGTTTTGAAAGGTCCTAACCAAACACGAGTCCAACCATTCACAGGTTTTGGATCAACATGTACAGAATATCCTTCTAAAATTAATTGGGCTTTTAAATCATCTGCGGGTGCATATTGTTCAAACGCAGCGACTTGCACAATATAAGCCATGGGTGCAGGCGGCTCTTTTGAAGGAGTTGTGGTAGTAGCATTAGTATTGTCATCGCCTTTGGGTACCCATACTTTTTCTCTTGGTAAAATAGTGTAAAAATCATATTGCGGTTCAGCTGGTTTATTCAAAACAGTAATTTCTTTTTTTGGTTTGGTTTGCAAAGCTGTCAACATCTTATGTTTCAGCTCCTGAATATGTCGTTCTTTTAAGAAAAAGAATCCAGCTATACTAATTACTATGAGTATACTAACTATCATCAACCCTGCAGACGAAGTGTTATTTTCACGTGACGTTGTACTCCGTTTTTTATTTGAGCTACCTCTACTGGCAACCTTAGTCTTTTTTGATTTTTTCGCGTAATCTTTTGCCATTACATCTTCTCAGGTGTAGATAAACTTAATAAAGTTAAGCCATTTACTAACACTTGTTTAACTGCTTTAATCAAACATAATCTTGCATTCCGTAATGTTGCATCTTCAATTAAAATTTTCTCACCACTGGCATCATAATAAGAATGTAATGCTGTTGCTAAATCTTTTAAATAATTAGCCACCAAATGCGGTTCGTAATATTCTGCTGCTTTTAAAACAATTTCTGGATAGCAGCTTAACTGCATAATTAACTCTTTTTCATAGGGATTTATTAATACATTAACAGCCGCTAAGCCTGATAATTCATCATAATGAAAATTTTGTTCTTCTGCTTTTGCAAGTATACGACAAATTCTAGCATGTGCATATTGAATATAATAAACCGGATTATCTTTGGTATTTGACTTAGCTAATTCTAAATCAAAATCCATGTGTTGCTCTACTTTACGCATGACATAAAAATAGCGACAAGCATCTTTGCCTACTTCTTCACGCAACTGTCTTAACGTAACAAACTCACCACTCCGCGTTGACATTTGCACTTTTTCTTTACCACGATAAAGTACTGCAAATTGCAATAAAGGAATAATTAATTTTGTATCATCAACATTCAAGGCCTTAGCTGCGGCACGTAATCTTGGCACATAGCCATGATGATCAGCGCCAAATAAATAAACCAACTTATCATAACCACGTTCAACTTTATTTAATAAATAAGCTAAATCAGAAGCAAAATAAGTAGTCTGTCCATTTTCTCGAATCACAACACGATCTTGATCATCACCGAACTGAGTGCTATTAAACCAAATTGCATTGTCTTTTTTATACAAGAACTTATTTTTTTCCAATGTCTCTATTGCATGGTTAATTGCACCTGAAGTTTCTAAATACTTCTCAGAAAACCAATTTTGATAGTGAATACCAAATTCAGCGCAATCATCCTTAATATCGTCTAACACTGTATTTAATCCAACTGCAAAAACGTCTTGATAACCCGCTCCTAATAATTGTTTAGCATTTTTAATCAATCCATCAATATGTGCTTCTTTATCACCCTTGCCATCTTCAGTTTCATCTTGTGGGACGTTAGCAAATACTTCTTCTGCTGTTTGTACAAACTTATTGTCATATTGTGATTGCACTGTTTTTGCAATATCGATGACATATTCACCTTTATACGCATTGCGAGGAAAAGGAAATTTAATTCCGTACAATTGCAAGTAACGCAGCCAAATACTCGTCGCCAAAATATTCATTTGCCGACCCGCATCATTAACATAATATTCACGTTCTACGGTATAACCTACTGCTTCCAATAAATCTGCTAAAGTTGCCCCATAAGCCGCACCGCGACCATGCCCTACGTGCAATGGTCCAGTTGGATTTGCAGAGATAAATTCAACATTAACTTTTTGACCTTGATATTTTTCTGATAGACCATAGTGTGTTTTTTGCTGTAAAATTTGTGGCACTACACTATTAAGCACTGTATCAACCACAAAAAAATTAATAAACCCTGGCCCTGCGATATTGATTGATTTTATATTGGTTGAAGTTGGAATCGCTGCAACAATTGCCTCTGCCAAATCTCTTGGTTTCTGTCCAGCAGACTTTGCAAGCAACATTGCTACATTGCTGGCAAAATCACCATGGATTTTATCGCGAACATTTTCAACTTGAATATCAACTATCAAATCCACCGGCAATTTACTTTGTTGTTTTAATTGTTGTACGGCATCAGCCAACAATTGCCTAATTTGTTGTTTCACAAGAAAACCTTAATATTTATTAAAATTAATTTAACTAAACTTTAACTTTTTTTGCACAAAAAGTAAATGATTCTGCTGTACATCAACCCATCTTCTGTTGTACTTTATCTATCGGTAAAATCTCAAAAATGGTTGGGAAATATAATGTTATCAAGATACTTAACTTATCGAGCCTTAAACATATACGCTAGTATATTCATTATTGTCATTCTTACTTTTGCTATATATACCCAACTATATCAAGGTCAACTACCTTGCCCACTGTGTATTATGCAACGAATCACTTTTATATTATTAGCAGTGTTATTCATCATCGGATCAATCTTTGTGCCACGTAATCTTATTCGTCGGACTTTTCAAGGGTTAATCTTTCTCGTTGCATTATTGGGAATCGCCATAGCAACTCGACATGTTTATTTGCAACATTTACCTGTTAGCTCCGCTACTAGTTGCAGCCCAAGCTTTAACTTTATCTTGGAAAACCTTCCCCCTAATGAGGCTATTCGTTTATTGCTGATGGGTTCTAGCGATTGTGCCACCGTTAGCTGGCATCTTTTTGGGTTGACTATGCCCGAATGGAGCCTGTTGTGTTTTCTATTATTGGCAATTGTTAGTATCATTCAAATTGCGCGAAAAAATACTATGTAGTTTTCCACCGCTTATGCATCCACAACCACTGTTCTGGATAATCAATTATAAATTCTTCTAAAACCTTATTGTATTGCCGTGTGTTAATGGCTAGTTCATCTTTAAAATTTTCGGCATGGTTCCATTCCAATCGTTTAAAGAATTCTAATACATGTTTACCATCTTTTCTTCGATAGGAACGACATGGCAACACGGGCACTTGAGTATGACGAGCTATCATTGCTGGACTACGAAAAGTGCCTGCTGGCTTACCAAAGAAATCTACCATAATGCCATCCTTTGCCTTAATACTCGCATGTTGATCCATAACAAACACCACTGCATTATTTTTTTCGAGTGCATCACACACTTGATCGAGTGAATTCTTTTTTGGAATTACATTCAATCCTGCTTGATAATATCGACGAAATAATATTTTTTCGATCCATTTAGTGGCAATTAATTTTCTTACAAAATAAAATCGTCCTTGAAATTCAGTAAAATTCAAAATTCCTGCTATCGGTGCAAACTCCCAATTGCCAAAATGACCCGTAATAATAATTGCTCCTTTGATGTCATGTGCTACTAACTCATACAAATATTCTGCGCCTTGAATTTCAGCTTTATTTTTTATCTGCTGGATGGTCATAAAACGCATTAATAAGTTTTCTTTCAAAGAAGTGGCAATATGCGAATAAAATGCTTGGGCTAATTTAATGATTTCTTTTTCATTGAATATTCCCACAAAGACTTGCCGCATATTTTGCAAAACTACTTTTTTTCGAAAAGGAATACAATAATAAAAAAACTTGCCTGCTAAGGTAGGTTTCATTTCTTTAATATAATTTTTTAGGTATTGTCGCTGTTGTTCTGTAAAATTCATGGCCTTCAAATTAGATTACTTCTTAACGCTAGTCAAAGAATTGTTCGCCCATCATAAAAGTGATGAGTTGATTTTAACATTATCAAGATTAATACAAAACAAGCATTTTCAAAAGTATAATCTTGCCTGAAATTAACTAACTTGCTATAGTCAGAATTGCTGGAAAACCACTTCGAATTTACCTAAATGAACGACTTAAACAAAATGCTAGATTTCGCAAAGAATGCTCGTGAAAAAGCTCATGCGCCCTATTCAAAGTTTCATGTAGGCGCATGTATTAAAACACGAAATTCCAATTATTACTCTGGTTGTAATGTGGAAAATGCTTCTTATGGTTTAACTCAATGTGCTGAAGGCACGGCTATTTGCAATATGGTTTTACAAGGTGAAACACAAATTGCTGAAATCTTAGTGATTGGTAATACTATCGAAATGTTGAGTCCATGCGGTTCATGTCGACAAAAAATCCGTGAATTTGCCAATGCTGACACTTTAATACATATGTGTAACAAGGATGGAATTAAGAAAACGGTCACTATTATCGAATTGTTGCCTGATTCATTTGGGCCAGAATTTTTAAACTAATAAGATTTTTTCGAAACCTTGTGTAACAAAGCAAGATCGATGAAAAAATGAAACTTGAGAAAAAAATGAGT
Organism: Gammaproteobacteria bacterium; assembly: GCA_041740675.1. GTDB lineage: Bacteria > Pseudomonadota > Gammaproteobacteria > JBGSLN01 > JBGSLN01 > JBGSLN01. The sequence goes on from JBGSLN010000152.1 coordinate 11,824, forward strand.
CCATTCGTACAACAAGCACTCGCATTTATTCAATCAAAAATTAAAGATTTCAAACCCAAACATGCCATTGTTTTAGGCTCTGGTTTAGGCGATTTTATTAATCTGATGACAGAAGTCATTTCAATTCCATATAATAATATTCCTGGCTTTCACACCTGTACAGTTGCCGGCCATAAAGGTACTTTAGAGTTTGGATATATTAATAAACAGCCGATTCTGTGTTTAGCAGGCCGTCCCCATTATTACGAAGGCGCTGAAAACGAACATTTTTTAACTTTAGTCCGCACGGTGAAACTTTTAGGATGCAAAAATTTTCTTGCAACTAATGCCGTAGGATCCTTGCGCGAAAGTGTGGGTCCTGGTGAAGTAGTGCTCATCAATGATCACATTAATTTTCCGCAACAAAACCCTTTAGTGGGCGCAGCACATGACGATTTTGGTTCACGCTTTATAGGTGTTGAAAATCTTTATAATGTTGATTTAAGAAATCATTTCCATAAGATAGCAAAAGAACATAACATCAGCTTAACTGAAGGTGTATATTTTAAAGTATTAGGGCCTGTATTCGAAACACCTGCTGAAATTCGAGCGTTTCGTTTATTAGGCGCAGATGTGATTGGTATGTCTGGTGTTCCTGAAGCGATTGCTGCCCATCAATGTGGCTTAAAAGTTGCAATCTTAGCTGCCGTAACCAATTTAGCTGCTGGCATGACCTCTGAAAATCTTAGTCACGATGTTACTTTACGTGGCGCAAAGTTAGCGGCAGAGAAAGTTAAAACATTATTAGTGAATTTTATTGCTATCCCTTGAAACATTATGGATCCACAATTAAAAACTAAATTTATATCCTTGATTGATTTGACTAATCTCAATGAAACTGCCACTGAAGAAGACATTATTGCTCTGTGCAAAAAAGCAAGTACTTCCTCTGGTAATGTTGCTGCTGTTTGCATTTATTCACAATTCATAAAAACTGCTAAAAAAACATTACAAGATAATAATATTGCTATTTGCACTGTTGCCAATTTTCCTAGCGGTGCTGAATCAATGACCACAATATTGTCATCTATTGAATTAAGTTTAAAAAACGGTGCGACAGAAATTGATGTGGTGCTGCCTTATCAAGATTACATCGTTGGGAACACTCAAACTGCTTTAAATCTAATTGGACAAAGCCGAGCAATAGTGCCAACTGATAAAACTTTAAAGGTGATTTTAGAAACAGGTGTTTTTACTGATGCAAAACAACTCTATAAATTAAGTCGAGAATTAATTGACCTTGATGTAAATTTTTTAAAAACTTCAACCGGTAAAATTACCGCAGGAGCAACTCTTTTTGCTGCCAAAATTTTATTACAGGCTATTAAAGATTCAGGGAAAGATCTCGGATTTAAAGCGTCTGGTGGAATTCGTACTTTTGGACAAGCCTTAAGTTATTACAATTTGGCAAAAGAAATTTTTTCTGAAAATTGGATCACAGCAAAACATTTTCGTTTTGGTGCAAGTACTTTGTTAGATTTATTAATATAGTCATTATAGAAGGTCTCTATGGCAAAACTCTACTACTACTACTCTGCTATGAATGCAGGGAAAAGTACTACCTTATTGCAATCAAGCTATAACTACCATGAACGTGGCATGGACACACTATTATTTACACCTGGAATCGATACCCGTTATGGATCAGGAAAAATTAGTTCTCGTATTGGAATTGATGCCAATGCAATATCCATAGACGAACACTTTAATTTATTTGATTATGTTGCAACTGAGTTAAAACACCCAGAACTCAATTTAAAATGTATTATGGTTGATGAAGCGCAGTTTTTGACAAAAGAACAAGTACGACAGTTAGCCAATATCCCTGATAAATTAAAAATTCCTGTGCTTGCTTATGGTCTTCGTACAGATTTTCGTGCTGAACCTTTTCCTGGTTCTTTATATTTGTTAGCTTGGGCTGACGAACTGATTGAATTAAAAACTATTTGTCATTGTGGATCTAAAGCAACGATGAATATGCGTATTGACGAAAATAATCAAAAGGTCACTGAAGGTTCACAAGTTGAAATTGGCGGTAATGATCGTTATGTTGCAACATGTCGCAAGCATTTTAATGAAGGCATGGCTAAATCTAATGTTAGAAAATCAGTAGTAACTGAAAAAGCATTGTTGTGAGTTAAGAAGTTAAATTCAATTTGAAATTACCCTGTTAAACCATCCCTGCTTTTCCTAAACGCCATCGAACAACAGCAATTGTAAACGGAATTATATTGTCTTTCACCATTGCTTGTTTACGCAAAACTCTGGCAGCTTCTTTGATAGTTGCACTTGAACCAATATAATCATCTAATAATAAAACATCGCCAGCAGGTATTTTTTGATTCGATTTTAATTGTAAATGTTGATCCACATTAGCTTTTCGTTGATCATTATTCAATAATTCGCCTTGACGTGCAACTGGAATTTCACGCCATTGCAAATGCTCGAGTAATAATGGGACTTGCAAATAAACACTAATTTTCTTTGCTAAAAATACTCTACCTTTCCAGGTTCTTGAAGGCAACGCTATCACTGAACGAATATTATACTGTTGTTTTAATTCATCTAAATTTTTCTGAATTAATTCTTGTAGTTCTGCATTGGTAAATTCTATTACTTCAGCTCTTGTTCGCATGAATTCAATAAATAAGGGGGAACGTATTTGACTATTTAATAATGCTACTCCACCGGCAATATTATTAGTTTTAACTGCATCGATTAACGTGCTGCGTTTATCTAGCCACCGTTCAACCACTTTTATTTCAGTAAGATTTTTTTTGCCTACGGGTGACTTAATGCAACTACTGCAATGCCCGCATGAAGTAACATCAACCTCACCTAAGCTTTTTCTCAGTGTTGCCATTAGACAGATGTCTTTAGTACTGCTATAGACCATCATGGCACTTAATTCGTGTTGACGTACCTTTTGCTGCACTTTATAACGGGATAAATCTACCACAGACTTTTTATCTGTTGACAGATAAATTTGTGCGCGATTATTCAATCTTTTTTGTAAAAGTTCTTGTTCAATTAGTTCCGAAATAACAACTAATAATCGTGTGGGATGTAAACCTGTTTGCACTTTCAATGTTTGTAAATTTAAGCCTTGCGCCATTTCTGGCTTTTTTAAAATTTTTAACACATTTTCAAAATCATCTGCTGTTGGCAATGCTGTATTTATAAAATGCTGCTGTATACGTTTGTCAGATGGATCAAACAATAAAATTCCAAAAGCTTCTACTCCATCACGGCCACATCGCCCCACTTCTTGATAATACGCAGTGATGGATCCTGGAACATCAAAATGAATAATAAATCTTAAATCTTGTTTATCAATCCCCATTCCTAGTGCATTGGTCGCGGCGATGACTTTAAATTTGTTTTGCAAAAATTGATCTTGTAATAATTTTTTTTCTTCTGCAGCATATCCCGCATGATATGCAGCAGCACTTATCCCTTGATTTTGGAAATAATCTGCAACAATTTCGGTGTTCTCTCGGGTTGCACAATAAATTAATCCAGTACCAGATAATTCCATTAATAATTTTTGAATATACGATAATTTCTCTGCAATACTTTCAACTGCCATCACCGATAATTTGATATTTGGCCTATCCATACTGTGACGCTGAACTGGAATAGCGTTATTATTTGTTGCAAATTGTTGTTTAATATCTGCCGCAGTTCTTTCATTAGCTGTTGCAGTAAGACCTAAGACTTTTATTTCAGGATTTAATGTTTCAACTCGACGGATAAATTCGATAATCTGACGATAACTAGGTCTAAAATCGTGTCCCCAAGTTGACACACAGTGCGCTTCATCCACTACAATTAAACTAATTGGCAAGTTAATTAAAAAATCGAAATATTCCAAATTATCTAGTTTTTCCGGCGCGAAAAACAAAATTTTTAACTCACCATTTTTTGCGCGATGTTTGGCTTGAAAGTTTTCACTGTCAGTTTGATCGCTGTTAACACTTGCTGTTGGAATTTTAAAACGGTTTTGTAATTGCTGTATTTGATCTCTCACCAACGCTAATAACGGTGAAATCACTATAGTAATACCAGGTAAAAAACTAGCAGGTAATTGATATAACAAAGATTTCCCATGTCCAGTCGGTTGAATACAAAGCAATCTTCCTTGGGTTAGTAACGTTGTAATCGCTTCTAATTGCCCGGGCCGGAAACTTTCAAACCCAAATTTTTCATGCAAAATTTTAACTAAATGACTATTCATTCTGTCATTCTCGTATGTGCTGAAAGTAAATTTCCAAAAAGACGCTCCTTATCTCTCATAATGAGATATTAGTTAATCGACAAAATAGCATTTTTTAAATTTATTCACCATTTATTTTGTCATGTGCGGTACTTGATAAAAAAATAATGCAATTTCTTTTACCCGATAACTTCTGAAATATTGTGAGTTTATGGTATAATCGCCGCAAAATTTACCTTGGGAGTCAAAATCTTGGATAACGCTGCTACTGCTTTTGAATCTATCCCAACAGCCTCTATGAAATATAAATTACAACCTTGGGTGGTATGCTTCTCCGCCGCCTTGTTTTTCTTTTATGAATTTATTCAAATGAATATGTTTGACTCCATTAGTTCGGAGTTAATGCAAGCCTTTTCAGTCAGTGGTGCGCAGTTTGGCAATCTTTCTGCAATGTATTTATATGCTGATGTAATTTTTCTGTTACCTGCTGGTATTATTTTGGATCGCGTGTCTGTCCGAACAGTGATATTAACCGCTATGAGCTTTTGCACTGTGGGTACGCTTTTATTTTCACAAGCAACTACTTTTTGGTTTGCCGCGACTTGCCATTTTGTTGCTGGGATTGGTAACGCTTTTAGTTTTTTAAGTTGCATTATGTTAGCTTCACGCTGGTTTCCACCAAGACGTTTAGCTTTAGTTACTGGATTAATTGTCACATTTGCCATGGCTGGCGGTATGGTTGCGCAAACACCATTGACATTATTGGTGCAACATATTGGTTGGAGAGAATCTGTGTTACTAAACGGCTTTTTAGGAGTGATCTTAGTATTTATCAATTGGTTGTTTGTGCAAAATACACCTGAAGGATATGAAAATAAATCTCGCTCTAACGAATTAGCTTTTTTTCAAGGGATCCTACTGGCAATCAAAAACGTACACACTTGGCTTTATGCTCTTTATACCAGCTTGCTTAACTTGCCAATTATGGTCTTAGGGGCCTTATGGGGTATTTTAGCATTAACTCAGTTACACGACGTTTCCAACGAACAAGCTTCTTTAATTACTTCGATGATTTTTCTAGGAACTATTATTGGCGGCCCAATAATGGGTTGGATTTCTGATTATTTCGCTATTCGAAAATTGCCAATGATTATTTGTGGCTTTTTATCACTCGCAGTAATGCTAATGATCATTTATATTCAGCCTTTATCATTCATCCAATTAATGGTTCTTTTCTTTTTATTAGGCTTTTTTACCAGCGCACAAATTATTAGTTACCCTGCAATTGCTGAAAACAATTCGAAAGCTATCACGGGGACTGCGATGGGACTTGCATCAGTAGTCATTATGGGTGGTGGGGCAGTTTCTCAACCCTTATTTGGTTGGCTGCTGAACTTGCATTGGAACCATCTATTAGTGAAAGGTAATCCGCTTTATGCAAATACCGACATTATCTTTGCACTGCTAATGATTCCGATTGCCTTTGTTATTGGCACCCTAGCGGTTATTTTGACAAAAGAAACACGCTGTAAATCAATTGATTAGAAGAGAAGGCTATGCAACAAACTGAGATAATGATGTTAACTGAAAGCAAAACTGGACATAAATTTTTGCCTTGGATCGTATGTTTTTCTGCTGCATTATTCTTCTTTTATGAATTTATTCAAATGAATATGTTTAATGCGATCAGTAGTCAATTGATGCAATCTTTTTCCTTAGATGCTGCGCAGTTGGGTTTGCTTTCCGCTAACTACTTTTATTCTAACCTCATTTTTTTATTACCTGCTGGTTTGATTCTAGATCGGGTTTCTACTCGAAAAGTAATTTTAACATCTCTTTCCATTTGTATTTTAGGTACATTTTGTTTTGCCTTATCAACCAACTTTTATCTAGCATCGCTGTTTCGTTTTTTAACTGGTATTGGCAGCGCGTTTTGTTTTTTAAGTTGCATTCGTTTAGCGTCTCGTTGGTTTCCGAGTAATAAAATGGCTTTAGTTGCGGGCTTAATTGTCACCATGGCGATGACGGGTGGAATGGTAGCACAAGCTCCATTAACAACATTAGTTAGCTATTTAGGTTGGCGGCATGCATTATTAGTTGATGCGGCATTTGGAATTTTTATTCTCGCAATTATTATTGGATTTGTTAGAGATTATCCAGCACATTTATTAGATACTCATTCACAACATTCAATTCAAGGGATTGGTTTTTGGCGCAGCATGGCAAAATCTTATCTAAATTTGCAAAATTGGCTTTGTGGTATTTACACCTGCTTAATGAATTCACCTTTCCCATTACTGGGTGCTCTCTGGGGTGGTTTATATTTACAACAAATTCATCAGTTTTCGGCTAAACAAGCCTCATTGGTTACTTCGATGCTATTTATCGGCACAATTATTGGCTCTCCTATTGCGGGTTTAGTTTCTGATAAAATTTCAAATCGCAAAATTCCAATGATTATTGGTGCCATACTTTCGCTGTTATTAGTCATTTTAATTATTAAACTTCCATTTCACAATGTATCATCTTTGATGCTACTATTTTTTGCCTTAGGATTCATTACCTCAACCCAAGTGATTAGTTATCCTACTGTAGCAGAAAGCAACCCTCATGCGCTCACAGCAACTTCTGTCAGTGTTGTTTCTTTTTCTGCTATCAGTGGCTATGCAATTTTTCAACCTTTATTTGGCAGATTAATGGATTTATATTGGGACGGAACGAGTATTAATCATCAAGATATTTATTCTGTTCTTAGTTTTAATACAGCATTACTTATTTTACCGATAGCCTTCTTTTTAGCACTTTGTGCAGCTTTATTGATAAGAGAGACTCATTGTCGTTCACAACATTCCGGAGAATAACGGATGAAACGCGCAATTATTCTTTTAATGGATTCTTTTGGAATTGGCGCAAGTTTAGATGCAAAAAAGTATGGAGATGAAGGTGCAGATACCTTCGGTAATATTTTTCTAAAAACTTTTGAGAATCAATCAACTCTTTTACAAATCCCAACCTTACTTACACTTGGTTTAGGTTTAGCGCATCTAGCTAGTAGTGCCAAACGATTGCCTACGGTTGATTATACAATAAAGCCACAAGGCGCTTTTGGTTATGCAGTTGAAACTAGCTTTGGTAAAGATACACCGAGCGGGCATTGGGAAATTGCGGGTGTACCTGTACATTTTGATTGGGGTTATTTTCCACCTAAGTATCCAAGTTTTCCAGAAAAATTGATTGAGGCATTCATTAAGCAGAGTAATTTGCCAGGTATTTTAGGTAATCAACATGCATCTGGCACAACCATTATTGATGAGTTGGGTGCAGAACATATTAAAACTAACAAACCAATCGTTTATACATCTGCTGATAGTGTGTTTCAAATTGCTGCACATGAACAATATTTTGGTCTTGAACGTCTTTATGAGTTATGTGATATTGCACGCAAATTAGTGAATGAATATAACATCGGTCGGGTGATTGCTAGGCCATTCATAGGCGAACCAGGAAATTTTCACCGAACCGCAAATCGTAAAGATTTGTCTGTACCACCCCCAAGCAAAACTGTATTAGATAAATTGATTGCAACCAATGGCAAAGTAATTGCTATCGGTAAAACAGCTGACATTTTTGCCCACCAAGGAATTTCTGAAGAAATTAAAGGCGATGGCAATATGGATTTATTTACAAAAACAGAAGAAGCTCTGAAAACTGCTGGCGATAAAACGCTTATTTTTACCAATTTTGTTGATTTTGATAGTAAGTATGGCCATCGCCGCAATGTCGCTGGTTATGCCAAAGCATTAGAAGCTTTTGATAAACGTTTAGAAAAGTTTATTCCACAATTATTGCCAAATGATATTGTCATTATCACTGCTGACCATGGCTGTGATCCAACCATGCCAGGTTCTGATCATACACGTGAGCATATCCCCGTATTAATGTTCGGTCCGTTGGTCACTCCACAATTTATTGGCCGTAGAGATACATTTGCTGACATCGGCCAAACTCTTTCTGAGTATTTTCAATTGGATGCGATGGAATTTGGCAATAGTTTTTTGAGTTAGTAATGAAATCGAACAGATACCACTTCTCAGTTTTATGCCAATATAAATAACCATCCCATGCTTCTGGTGTGAAGGTAATATCCATCTTATTCTTCAATTAATTTTCTAACTACTACTTTGTTTACATCTACACTACGAATTGACTGACGTAAATGTTCTGCATTTGCTTTATTGCCAAGCAAATAAATAGTTTCTTTGAGAGATTCATAATCCCTTAAAGCCAACATCACCATAGCTTCTGCATTTGGGCGATTAATTATTACCGGCTCAATGTGGACTCATTACGAGTAATTTAAACGCTTCAAAAATCTTCCCAATCCCAGTAAAATAACTTATTCAAAAAGAAAACGGATCTGACCATGCAACCTATGACTATTTCTGAAACACAAAATGCAATCCATACTCTAAAAGAGTATCTAACCCATAGAATTATAGGTCAACCAAAATTAATCGACCGCTTATTAATCGCTTTGTTATGCGATGGGCATTTATTAGTTGAAGGAGCACCTGGTCTTGCAAAAACTAAAGCAATTAAAGAGCTAAGTCTCTGTATTGAAGGTGATTATCATCGTATTCAATTTACGCCAGATTTATTGCCAGCCGATATTACCGGAACAGAAATTTATCGCGCCCATGAAGGCAGTTTTGCTTTTCAACCCGGGCCAATTTTTCACAATGTTATCTTAGCAGATGAAATTAATCGCGCACCGGCAAAAGTACAATCTGCACTATTAGAAGCCATGGCAGAACGACAAGTTACCATAGGATCTACCACGTACCCCTTACCTAAATTATTTTTAGTGATGGCAACGCAAAATCCTAT
>JBGSLN010000153.1:0-5335 GCA_041740675.1 Gammaproteobacteria bacterium
GTTTTAACGGCTATGGCAATGTCACGATCTTCCAATGGTAAAAATTCAGCGCTACGTTCAATGATCGTCACTTGACTACCTAGACGGCGAAACATTTGTCCAAATTCCAAACCAATATAACCACCACCCATAATGAGCAAATGCTCAGGAATACGTTCCACTTCCATCAACGTATCATTAGTCAACGGACCTACTTCTTTTAGACCAGGAATAGGTGGAATAAAGGGTAGAGCGCCCGTATTAATAAAAATTTGTTCTGCATGTAATTGCACACTGGTTTTGCCAGCCTTCGGTTCAGTTAACTTGACTTCAAGAGTTTTGTGATCCGTAAAGTGACCACGACCTATATATAAATCCATGCCAGAATCTAAAAACATCTGAAGATTCATAGCGCGCATGCCTTCTACAACAGCATGTTTACGAGCTTTAACTTGAGCAAAATCAACAGCAAAATCGTTAAGAGTAATGCCATAAGCAGCGGCATGGCGCGTCAAATGTGCGACTTTAGCGCTGGCCACAATCGTTTTGGTAGGGATACAGGCAACATTGATGCAAGTGCCACCAATCATACCGTCTTCAATCATAGCTACTTTTTTGCCGCTCCGAGCCATATCCATTGCTAGAGTTTTACCTGCTTTGCCGCCACCGACAATAATGGCTTCATACTGTAAGATATTATTATTCATATTTTTCTCATTAATTAAGTTATGGATAAGGAAGGAATAAGCTATTCAAATAGCTTTTTACGTTGACCTTGCTCAATCTAAATGTAACATTACTGATGAAGATACTTTAATTTCTTTGTGCTGTTTTGTCGATGATTTTTACTGGAATTTTATAACGCAAGGAATTTATAGTGTACTCACACGGTTGAGTCGTTGCATCCATTTTGAAACAATGCTAAAACATACAAACCTGATCGTGATAACTATCTATGCGCCATTTCTTTAAACAGCATTATCATACATTATTTTCCACCGCGAATGCAGAAGCCAGTATATTTGCAATTCGTACCAGTATTGCGATGCTGACAGCGGCATTTTTAGCATTTTTTTTTCATTTTTCAGCACCCTATTGGGCGGTGATCACTGTTATCGCATTAATGAATACTTATACGGGTCTAACTATTCAAAAAGGAATATACCGTGTTATGGGCACTATAGCGGGCGCAATGATTGGACTTATTCTTGCTCGCTGGATCAATGATATCTATACTTTACTCATTATTGTGCTGACTACCATTTTTATTTTTCAATATTTTTCAGAAATTTCTCCTTATCGCTATGCATTTATCCTTTGCAGCGTAACTACTTTTATGGTGTTAGGCAGTATTGTCTCAGGCCCTGATGTGCCTTTACAAATGGCAATTTGGCGATGTGCCGAAATTCTTTTAGGGGTAGCTGTTGTTTCAATGGTTGCAGTCTGTATTTTACCTAAAGATCCCGGGTATTGGTTACACTTAGAAATGCGCAATTATTTTAACTGTTGCAATAATCTATATCATCAAATTATTTTCGTGCAATTAGGAAAAGAACCTACAGCAATCGAAACTCAAAAAAATCTCAATAATTTAGTAACTCTTCTTGAAAAAATAAAAGTCCATTATGAAGCCTATCGTCAAGAACCCAATATACGGTCTTATCATATTCATGAAGCGAATCAATTAATTGATATCTTAAAAAAATTACAAAATACATTTAAGTTGATGGCACTCACTTTTGCACACACAGAAGATTATTATTGGTTAATTTTATTTAAAGAAAACATTGGTAAAATTGCTATATCGTTCGAGACTATCTTTTTGAAACTAAGTATGTGTGAACAACATAATATAAAAACTGATCTAGATGTACTTTTGTCTGCACAAACAACCATAGATGAAATTAAACAAAAAATTTCCGTGATGAGATCTTCGGGTGAATTACAAAATCATTCTGTGTATCACAACCAAGCTCTTTATGTTTTTTTAATTCAACAGCAACAATTAATTGACACGCTGAAAATCCTCACTGAAAATATAAAAACTCAAGTTCCTGTGATCAGTGAATCCTATTTTTCTAAAATTGTTTCTTTTAAAAAAGATCCCATTATTATCCGACACTCAATTAAAACAGCTTTAGCATCCACCTTATCAATGTTTGTTTGGATTTGGGTAGGTTGGCCAGGAGGATTACAGGGAATTGTGAGTGTGATAGCAGTAGCAACGAATATATACCTTGATGATATGTGGCCATATTCTTTTCGCCGATTGATGGGCTGTGCTTTAGGCGGTGCTGTAGGTCTTATTAGTTTACATTTTTTAATTTATAATATATTTGATTTATTAATAGTGGTATTGGTTGTTGGTTTCGTTTTTGCATTTTATACTAACCGTTCAAAAAAATTTACATACGCCGCTTTACAGGCGAATGTTGCTTTTGCACTGACTTTAATACAACCAGGCGGTCCAACTGATTCAATAGCCGCACCTTTAGGGCGACTGTCTGGAATTGTTTTAGGTATTGTTTCAATCATGGCAATTAATTATTTAATCTGGCCATTTAATACAAAAAAAATCTTCCAACAAAAAGTAAAAAATCTGTCAGCAAACGTTTCAAGCTTTTTGGGACAACTCAAACTAAATCTTTTTCAAAGGGATGATTCAAAAATTTTTTTGCAACTACAAACAGAACTGGCTGAATGTAATAAACTGTATGGTTCGATAAACGCTGTATTAGATGAAGTTATTCCAGCAGAAAAAACAGTCAAAAGGCAATTCAAAGCAGTTGATTTTACTTTGACTAATTTGAGTATTATTATGCAATATACTGATTTGGCGCAGGCATTCGCGATTGCTGAAAAAATAAATATCAATTTAAAAACAATGATATTGCAAGCGTTAAAATTATTAGACGACACTATTAATAACCCAACCATCATTACCCAAGACAACATCAATGAATTTGATACCTTTGTGTTAAATGAGTATAATCATTTCAGACAATCAAAGAAAACATTTAATTATTCGCTAGAGTCTATAGCAAATTTCAGTTTTGTTATTTATCAATTGCGATTATTAGTAAAGGAGATAAAACACAATATTTATCATTAAAATGATGATAATTCGCGAGTATTTAAGCATAAACTGGGTTATGCTAACAATGATGGATTTTCAAAATAATAATAATTTTTTAGGGACAACTCATGCAAAAGTATTTGCCACCTTCCACTCAATGCATTTCAAACAATCCAAAAAATAAATTCAGCAAACTATTTCAAACATTAGTAGCTATCAGCTTATTCGGCTTACCGATTGCACCTGTATGGGCGGGTTGCGCTGGGAATGGTGATATTACAGGTACTAATCCGGCTCCTCTTATCTTGGGTTCAGGAGGTTGCTCTTGGGTTCAGGAGGTTGCGCAGATGACCCAAACAATCAACTGGCAAACATATTTTTAGGGGCGAGTATTAATGCTGTGGGTAATGGTCTTACCGCACCTATAGCTGCGGGTCACAATCCTTGGAATATTACTAATGCTGGAAGTATCACCGCAACAGGATCGGGTATTGATTTACAAGATGGCGATGATACCGTTACCAATCAAGTAGGGGCTACCATTACCTCCACTGGCGCTAATGGAATTACGGCGGCAGGCGGCGTAGCACCCATCACTCTCATTAATGCGGGCACTATCAATGGGGAGCTGAGCGGAGCGCTTTTACTCGGCGGAGGTACTGTTATTAATCAAGCAGGCGGTGTCATCGAAGGTAAATTTACCGGGATTTCTTTTAGTGCAAATGGCCCATCTCCTAGCGGTGGGCCTTCTTTAGTGGAGAATGCGGGAACCATAGAAAGTACGACCGGATTTAATACCGCGATTGTGTTAGGTCTGGGTGGTACCGTTATCAATTACGCTGGAGGTGTGATTACAGGCAATGGCGCGGGTGTTGTAGCATCGGTCAATGCAAGTACCGTTGATAATGCTGGAACCATTGGCAGTGCAGCGACTTCTACGAGTGTAGGTTTAGGTGCCGGCGGAACTGTGAATAATTATGCAGGGGGCCAGCTTATTTCAACATCAAGAGGGGTGTCAATTGATGGAGGTTCAGGAATTATTAATAATGATGGTTCTATCACCGCTTCTTTTGGTAGAGCAATAGATTTTGGTGTTACGAGCAGCGGCGGTACGGTAAATAACTATGCAAATGGTTTCATCAGTGGTGGTGGTACTCGAAGTATTATTTTTGAAGGCGGCCCAGGAGTGGTAAATAATGCAGGCACTATCTCAGGCGGTAGTATTGCTGCAATACAAATGATGGATGGAAATAGTGCGGTCAACAACAGTGGCATTATAAATGGTGATGTGGTTTTTACTAACTCAAATGATCAATTTTTTATGGATGCCGGACAAATGACTGGGATGTTATTGATGGGGACTGGAGGTCATGAAACAGCTACGTTTCAAAACGTGACGGATGCGAATATTGGCACTATTTCTTTATTTGATGGTGGTGGTGGTGGGGATGATCAATTAAATTTTGATCATTCACAGCATACCGGTGGCAGTGAGATGATTAATTGGGAAACCATTAATCTTAACGATGGATCTGTGTTGACCTTAGCAAGTGATTTAACATTGGGAGGGATCTCTGCTGATACCACTGCAACATTGAATATTAATGGTTCAACTTTGAATGCCAATGATGCATTAAACTCAATCATAGAAGCGGGCTGTGGCTCGGCGCTGGTCAATAATGCGGGCATAATCAATTTAACAAGCCCAGCCGCAAATAATTCATTAATTATTCGCGGTAATTACACAGGAAATAACGGTCTATTAGTTCTTAATACTGTTTTAAATAGCGATGATTCACCCTCTGATAAATTAGTGATTGATGGCCAGAACGGCACTGCTATTGCAAGTGGCAATACATTTATTGCCGTGCATAATCTTGGAGGAACGGGAGCGCAAACCAATAGTAATGGTATTTTAGTCGTACAAGCTATTAATAATGCCGTCACTAATCCATCAGCGTTTACTTTAAATAACCCACTGCGCGCAGGTGCTTTTGATTACCGGTTATTTAGAGGAGGTGTAAATACCAATGATCCCACTGTCGCACAAGATTGGTTTTTACGATCTACTTTTAATCCAACACCGCCTCCTCCAGGACCAACGCCAGAACCCACACCACCCAATCCATCACCCATACTTGGGCCTGAATTATCTGTTTATGGCAGTGCATTGCCGACAGCAATGGATATGAGTCGAGATACTTTGGGAACATTGCATGAACGAGTCGGTGATGAATCAAATTTAATTGATAATAATTCGCTTTCAAATAATCGTTTTGC
>JBGSLN010000154.1:0-4726 GCA_041740675.1 Gammaproteobacteria bacterium
GAGCAATATCCCATTTTGCTAATATTGAATCCGTCATAGTAGGTTCAACTGAAAATTGGAATGCTTGATGAGCCTCAATAGGCTTTTGATTAACGCTAAAAGCGGAATTTACACTAATTAAACAAAATAATAGAATAAGTATTTGCTTTAACATATATATTTGCTTCATATAATGCATAGTAAGATAATGTGCCAATTAATAAGAAAGTTATTCAATTCGCTAATTTTTAGGAAGTATACATCTAATTAAAAAATAGATAAACTTTAACGATATTCCCTTGAAATCTTGACTGGTATCCCCATATAGCTATCATTGGCATACTGAAATGTCGGTTTTTAAAAAATTTATGGTTTTTCACATAAAGCATTCACAGATGTCAACCATTTTAGTATTAACATTGAGGAGATTAAGCATATGAAAATTCGTCCTTTACATGATCGTGTTCTTGTAATGCGTAGCGAAGAGGAACGTAAATCCGCAGGTGGGATTGTTATTCCTGATTCAGCAACTGAAAAGCCATCTCGTGGTAAGATTGTTGCTGTAGGCAAAGGTAAGATTTTAGAAAATGGCGATGTTCGTCCTTTAGATGTTAAAGTGGGTGATATCGTGTTATTTGGTAAATACTCTGGTACAGAAGTCAAGATTGACAGTACAGATTATTTAGTGATGCGTGAAGAAGATATTATGGGCGTAATTGGTTAATCCAATTATTCTCTTTTAACTAACTTTTGAGAGGAAAGTAATAATGTCAGCAAAAGAATTACGATTTTCAGATGACGCTCGTAGTCGTATGATCATTGGTGTTAACACTTTAGCAAATGCTGTTAAAGTAACTTTAGGTCCAAAAGGCCGTAACGTAGTATTAGAAAAATCATTTGGCGCTCCAACCATCACCAAAGATGGTGTTTCTGTTGCGAAAGAAATCGAACTTAAAGATAAGTTTGAAAACATGGGTGCACAAATGGTTAAAGAAGTTGCTTCCCAAACTTCTGATGTTGCTGGGGACGGTACAACAACCGCAACAGTATTAGCACAATCTATCCTACAAGAAGGAATGAAAGCTGTTGCTGCTGGTATGAATCCTATGGATTTAAAACGTGGTATCGACAAAGCAGTTATCGTTGCTATTGCTTCATTGCAAAAATTATCTAAACCATGCAAAGATCAAACTGCAATCGCTCAAGTTGGTACAATTTCTGCAAACTCTGACATTGCTATTGGTAGCATTATTGCTGAAGCAATGGATAAAGTGGGTAAAGAAGGTGTTATCACTGTTGAAGAAGGTAACAGCTTAGAAAATACCTTAGAAGTGGTTGAAGGTATGCAATTTGATCGCGGCTACGTATCTCCTTACTTCATCAACAATCAACAAAACATGAGTGCTGAATTAGAACACCCATTCATTTTATTGGTTGACAAGAAAATTGCGAATATTCGTGAATTATTATCAACACTTGAATCTGTAGCTAAATCAGGTCGAGCATTACTTATTATTGCTGAAGACATTGAAGGTGAAGCATTAGCAACTCTAGTAGTAAATAACATTCGTGGTATTTTGAAAGTTGCTGCAGTGAAAGCGCCTGGCTTTGGTGATCGTCGTAAAGCAATGTTGCAAGATATCGCCGTTCTTACCGGTGCAACTGTGATTGCTGAAGAAGTTGGCTTGAGCATGGAAGGGGTAACGTTAGAGCATTTGGGTAGTGCTAAACGTATTACTATCACTAAAGATAACACCACGATTATTGATGGTGCTGGTAAACCAAAAGATATTAAAGATCGCGTTACACAAATTCGCGCTCACATCGAAGAAACATCTTCTGATTATGATCGAGAAAAATTACAAGAACGCTTAGCAAAATTAGCTGGTGGTGTAGCCGTAATTAAAGTAGGTGCAGCAACTGAAGTAGAAATGAAAGAAAAGAAGGCGCGTGTTGAAGATGCATTACACGCTACTCGTGCTGCTGTTGAAGAAGGCGTAGTACCTGGTGGTGGTGTTGCATTAGTGCGTGCTGTCAAATCTCTTAAAGACCTTACGGGTGACAACCACGATCAAGATGCTGGTATCAATATCTTACGCAAAGCTTTGGAATCACCTTTACGTCAAATCGTGAGTAATGCAGGTGAAGAAGCTTCTGTAGTGCTTGACAAAGTTGCTAATGGTAAAGGTTCATTTGGTTACAATGCAGCAACTGGCGAATATGGCGATATGGTAGAGATGGGTATTTTAGATCCTACCAAAGTGACCCGTAGCGCATTACAAAATGCAGCATCTGTGGCTGGTTTAATGATTACCACTGAATGTATGGTTGCTGATCTGCCTAAGAAAGAAGATGCTCATGGTGACATGGGCGGAATGGGCGGAATGGGTGGCATGGGCGGAATGGGTGGCATGCCAGGCATGTAATTCCGAGAGAGTAACCCTTATCGTAGTAAAAACCCCGGTTAACCGGGGTTTTTTATTTTACTAAATTTAAGAAGAGTTAGAAATTAAGAATTGATAGCCCTGTTAAAAGGGTTTTTGTTTAAGTCAAAATAACACCAAAAAGATTTTTTTGTGCAAAAATTTTTTATTCTTAATATTCCCTTAAGCTTTATGGGATATAATTCTACAATGCAAAAAGACAATATATATTAGGGAAAAGCTATGACAAGTATGTCGAATCCTTTTAAGATGTTATTTAGCCAAGAAGAAACTATCGATAGGTCTGTTACAACCATGCAGTTTGTGGTAGATGAAAAAATATATAATAATCAACGATTGATAGAAGTTTTTCTATTTGGAACTAGAAAAAAAATGCGTAAAGATTTATGGCGAGATACCTTCTTGACAGAAATATGCTTGCCAACGGCTCAGAGAGTCCAAATTGATTTTGAAAAGCCGATATTTACTGATAAGCAACAAGCATATAATTATGGTCGTTTTTTATCAAATTCTTATTGTATGATAAAAGCCTATGTTTTTGATTTAGCCATTGAAAGCAAAGATATTCAACTCTACCTTCGCAATCATTATTTACAAAACGATATGGTTCATGGCTTTTATCCCTCCATTACAGATTTACGAGTTTATCTTAAAAATCCAGAATTTGATGTTGAATTGCTGAAAACTGAAACAATTGTATTAGTTTAAGTTTTTTTATTCCAAGCCCAGCCAAGTCGTTATTACATATCAAAACTATAAGTGAAAGAAACAGAAACTGGTTTGAGTATATCTCATATGATACTATTACTAGAATTGTAACGAAATGATCACCGGACTTGATTAAGGGGAAAAATGAAACACGCGTTATTAGCACAACTTGTGAAAGATCTAGAAGAGCTAAGAGAAAACGGTTTATTTAAAGCTGAACGACATATTATTTCTCCACAAAATTCAGCTATTAAAATCGAAGGTGGTGCAGAAGTTTTAAATTTTTGCGCTAATAATTATTTAGGATTGGCTGATAATCCGGAATTAATTAAAACAGGACAGATAGCTTTAGAAAAATATGGTTTTGGAATGGCGTCAGTGAGATTTATTTGTGGCACACAATCAATACATAAAACACTCGAGCACAAAATTAGTGAATTTTTAAGCACAGAAGACACGATTTTATATTCATCGTGCTTTGATGCTAATGGTGGATTATTCGAAACTATTTTAGCAGACGAAGATGCAATTATTAGTGATGAATTAAATCATGCCAGCATTATCGATGGAGTTCGATTATGTAAAGCAAAACGGTTTCGCTACAAAAATAATGATATGAGTGATTTAGAAGCACAATTAAAGGCAGCTGATGCTGCTGGTGCACGTTATAAATTAATTGCAACGGATGGCGTATTTTCAATGGATGGAATTATTGCAGATCTAAAATCGATTTGTAATTTAGCAGATAAATACAATGCCTTAGTAATGGTTGATGACTCACATGCTGTTGGCTTTATTGGTGAAAAAGGCCGAGGTACACCAGAGTATTGTGGAGTGGCTGATCGAATTGATATTATTACCGGAACTTTAGGCAAAGCGCTTGGGGGTGCCTCAGGCGGATATACTTCTGGTCACAAAGAGATTATTGCTTGGCTCAGACAGCGATCACGCCCCTATTTATTTTCAAATTCATTAGCGCCAGTTGTTACTGCTGTTTCAATAAAAGTATTAGAAATGTTGCAATCTTCTAACGAATTAAGAACAAAGCTAAAAGAAAATAGCGCATATTTTCGCAAAGGGTTAACTGAACTGGGTTTTGATTTAGTTCCAGGTATACATCCAATTATTCCAGTGATGTTAGGCGATGCAAAATTAGCTTCTTCTATGGCAGACAAATTATTAAAAGAAGGAATTTATGTCATTGGATTTTCTTTCCCAGTGGTCCCAAAAGGCAAAGCAAGAATTCGTACACAAATGTCAGCAGCACATACTCGAGCACAATTAGATCGCGCCATAATAGCGTTTGGCAAAGTAGGGAAAGAACTAGGGGTTATTTAATACGGAAAAATCATGTTTAAACTTGCACAAGAACCACAAAATTTTATAAAAGTATTATATTCAAGTTTCAAATTTTGGGAAACGTATTATATTAAACTTATAATATTAGTAGCACTTACAGTTATTTTCGGAACATTACCGGGATTTATTGTTCCAAGAGTGGGCCAAATTACCCAGGAAATCACCATAAAATTTGCTGTTAAACATTGGATATTTATTTTAGCGTATCTGATCATTTTATTGTTTCTTTTTTCAGC